>CAYFFE010000011.1:0-1069 GCA_964342265.1 uncultured Cellvibrionaceae bacterium
AAATACCTCGCAAAAACCCGCCTCTGCTCAACACGAGGGCGCGAACTATACGCAACCGTTTTGTTCAAATCAAGTAAAAGTTATAAGAAGAATCTAACAACTTGGCATTACTCTATCGATAGCTAACCGCTATTAGATGATTTTTCTTTTTACCCAGCTTTACTAAAAAGTATTTTCCAAAACGAGCAGCCGATTCCGCAAAGCATTCGGCCGCTTTCATATTGTCTTCGGCCCCTTTAACGGCGCCATTAATCCATACTGCATTGCGCCCCAGCGCATCTTTAACTTCTCGCCCAGCTTTAACCATGCCGCAATCGGTTAACAAGGTTGTTAATGGTTTTTCCGCAAGATCACTGTATAAAATTGTCGAGCTTGGCAAACCATCCAACGCCAATTGATCCAAATCGCCCTCATTGAGATCATTGGCTTCGCCACTGAACAGCGCTTCGGTAATTCTTTGTGCAGCGGCTAAGCCGTCTTTTCCGTGCACTAATTCCGTCACTTCTTTAGCCAACACTGCCTGACCTCGCGGCTTTCCTTGCGCTTCGGCATCCTGCTGCTCGATGGCGTTAATTTCTTCCACCGATAAAAACGTAAAGTATTTCAGAAACTTGTAGACGTCTGCATCGGCCGTATTGAGCCAAAATTGATAAAACATGTAAGGAGATGTTCTGTTGGCATCGAGCCAGATGGTACCGGATTCGGTTTTGCCAAACTTGGTGCCATCGGCTTTAGTTACCAACGGCAACGTTAACCCGAAGACTTGGCCGCCGTAGAGTTTTCTAGCCAAATCCACACCGCCAACGATATTGCCCCACTGATCGGAACCACCAATCTGCAGCGTGCACTGCTGACGCTGATAAAGCTCGGCGAAGTCGAAACTCTGCAACAGCATGTAGGTGAATTCAGTGTAAGAAATACCTGCCCCTTCACGATCCAAACGCTGCTTAACCGATTCTTTATTGATCATGTTGTTGACGGAGAAATGCTTACCCACATCTCGCAAAAATTCGATGAGATTTAACTTGCCCACCCAATCCAAATTATTCACCACCTCAGCACCGTTCTC
>CAYFFE010000011.1:1169-42460 GCA_964342265.1 uncultured Cellvibrionaceae bacterium
AAATGCTCGGCCAACTGGTCTTCGCCGGTCATTTGATTGACCAAGCCCCTCGATTGCAAATCGTTTAGGAGAGTGAGATCTGATGCCATGGTTGTCTTCTTTTGCTGTATTGTGAGAACTAATTGGAATGCTGATAGAACTGGAGCTTTTTATAACCCAACCCCAAAGCGAGCGAACCTTACCGAATTGACGAATAAAAACAAGCGCACAATATCGTATTATGGGGCCTCTTTTTTATTCTTTATTGATGCTAAAGCCAATTTTTTCTGTTATAAACATCAATGTACGTCTAAATTTTCATCTAGATACTAACTTACCGCTGTAACCGATTGTTGGGCAATGAAAAATCTCATTCAAATATGCTGGAATCACTTCCCTAAAACTCACCTGGTAGCAACCTGCGGGTTAACTCTGTGTTTTACGGCGTCGATGGCCCTGTGGCCCAGCAAAGAAGCCGAAGCCAATCGTCAAGACTTGGCCAGCACCGAGACTACTGCCGAACCCGAGTTGGCGCTTGCCGTCATCGAGCAACCTCAAGCGTTACAGCCGATCATAGCCACGCCAATTCCCGAGATAATCGACGAGCCTGCACCGGTTATTGAAACCGAGCCCGAGATTTCCTGGCACACAGCAACGGTTAAACCTGGTGATAACTTATCACTCATTTTTAATCGTGCAGGGTTAAGCAATCAGGAAGTGTATCGCTTCGTTAACAGCCACCCGCAAGCCAAAAAGTTAACCCGCCTGCAACCCAACGAAAGCTTTGATTTACACATCGATAGCGACAACAAACTGGCCGCTCTGCGCTACCAACCCAATCGCCTTGAAACCCTAAAATTCGATCGCACTGAAAGCGGTTTTGATTACAGCAAAGACGTAAAAACACCCGAGATTAAATCCGTATTCCGCACCGCCACCATCGACAGCTCGCTGTTTTTAGCCGGTTCACACGCGGGCATGGACGACGCCATGATTATGGAAACCGCCAACATTTTTGGCTGGGATATTGATTTCGTTTTGGATATTCGCCAGGGCGATAGTTTTAAAGTGCTGTACGAAGAACAATTCTTAGATGGTGAAAAGTTCGCCAATGGCAATATTTTGGCGGCAGAATTTACCAACCAAGGTAAGACTTATCGCGCGGTTCGCTACACCGACGAAAACGGCGATAGCCAATATTACACGCCCGATGGCCAATCGATGCGTAAAGAGTTTTTGCGCACTCCCGTAGACTTCGCACGTATTAGCTCCCACTTTAACTTGCGCCGTCGCCACCCTGTGCTCAACACCATTCGCGCCCACAAAGGCACCGACTACGCAGCGCCGCGCGGCACCCCCATTCGCGCCGTGGGCGATGGCAAGATAACCTTTGCCGGTCGCAATGGCGGCTACGGCAATGTGGTGAAAATTCAGCACGGCCAAACTTATCAAACCCTTTACGCTCACCTGCACAAATTCCGACGCGGCATCCGCCGTGGCGCCAGCGTTAAGCAGGGCCAAATTATCGGCTATGTGGGCAGCACCGGATTGGCCACCGGCCCACATTTGCACTACGAGTTTTACGTTAATGGCGCTGTTCGCAATCCAGTAACCGTAGCCCTACCGAAAGCCAAATCGGTACCTCAGAAAGAAATGCTGCGCTTTGCTCAACAAACGCAACCATTGCTGGCTCAAATGGGCTATTTCGCTAACGCGCAATTGGCACTGAAGGACGACAACACCACCGGCTCTCGCTGATGTCGGGCCAGTTTTACATTGGCCTAATGTCTGGCACCAGCATCGATGGCATTGATGCGGCGCTGGTGAACATCGACGACCATCACACGCAACTCATTCACGCCATTAGCACCCCCATAGCCAGCTCACTGCAACAGCAGTTACTGGCCTTTTGCCACGACAGCACTGCAGAGATCGATCAGCTAGGTGCCTGCGATCGAGCACTGGCTGAGCACTTTGCCGCTGCAGTCGAGGAGCTCTGCCAACAAGCACAAATTACTCGCGGTAAAATACGAGCCATCGGCAGCCACGGACAAACCATTCGCCACCGCCCCGACTCCCAGCACGGCGGCCCGTTTACCTGGCAAATGGGTGACCCTAACGTAATCGCCTACCTCACCGGCATCGACACCGTCGCCGACTTTCGTCGCATGGATCTAGCCGCCGGCGGCCAAGCAGCTCCCTTGGCCCCACTATTCCATCAAGCATTCTTCTCCAATCCCAACACTAATCGAACCATTATCAACATTGGCGGTATCAGCAACGCCACGTGGCTGGCAGAGCAAGGCGAGCTGACTGGTTTCGACCTGGGACCCGGTAATGCCTTAATGGACGCCTGGACAACACAACACACTGGCGCTGCGTTCGATAACAACGGCCAATGGGCGGCATCAGGTAAGGCCCATCAAGGTTTGCTGGAAGAGCTGCTCAAGCATCCTTTTTTTGCCAAACCTCCCCCGAAAAGTACGGGCCGAGAAGACTTTAACCAAACCTGGCTGCAGCGCCATTTAAGCGAATTCGACCTGGAGCCAGTCGACGTACAAGCGACCCTGCTGGAGCTTACCGCCCGCAGCATTTGCCAAGGATTAAAACCTGATTATTTAGGGCAAGAAGTGTATGTATGTGGTGGCGGGGCATACAACGGCGCGTTAATGCACCGCTTACAAAGCTTACTTGAGAACGTGCCCGTAGGCGATACACGCAAGTTGGGCATTGCGCCCGATTGGGTAGAAGCCTGCGGTTTTGCACTGTTAGCGCACCGAAGACTAGAGTGCATCGCCAGCAATTGCCCAAGTGTAACCGGCTCGCGCAAAGCCAGCGTGCTGGGCGGGCTATACATCGCCCAGTGATTGACTTAAAGGCTAGAAATACACATAGCCTTGATCGTCGACCAATTGCTCTATCTCATCGGGCCCAAACGACACTGTGCCAACAAACGGAACCAGGGCCTGAGGTGAGCTGCCCATTACCCCCATACGCGTTTCGCACACGCGAATATCCAATACACCAAACGCCGTGAGTCGCGCCGCCAGATCAACCAAGTGTTTGTGCTCAGCGTAGTTATCGCGCAAAAAGATAGCGACTTCGGGGCCGTGCAGCACCATCACCACAGGATCGTATTGCACGGCATTTATTTCCGCCGAAAACAACTGATCAATACGAATGAGCGCCCGCTCTAAATCGTGAGGGGCGTCGGTGCCGATACGAACCAAATAATTTTCGCCAGAGAGAAGACTGACTTGATCCTCTTCGCCCGCCCATGCCAGCGAAAAGCCCAGCAGCGCTAACACCACAATGGCACTACGCAACCGGGACACGATAAACCTAAGAATTAGATCGAGAAGGAAGCACCACAACCGCAGGTGCTGGAGGCGTTGGGATTGGTAACCACAAAGCGCGAGCCGGCAAGGCCTTGCTCGTAATCCACCGTGGCACCCGTTAAAAAGGGATAGCTTAGGGCATCGACTACAACACCCACTCCATCCACTTTTACCACTGAGTCGTCGTCGGCGACTTGCTCATCGAAGGTAAAGCCGTACTGAAAACCCGAGCAACCGCCGCCAGTAACATAAACACGCAGCTTTAAATCGTCGTTGCCTTCGTCTTCGATGAGTTCGCGCACTTTACCCACGGCATTGGCAGTTACATGCAAAAGCTGATTGCTGCCAACATCCTGGAACTGCACCGTCATAGCCACCTCATACAAAAAAAGTTTATTTACGCGTTTATGGGTTTGGCACTGCCGGATTTCAAGTCGTCGGTCTGTGCGGGCTCTGGCTGCTTATTGGCAGGCTTGGCCGGCGGCGACTGAACCTTGGGCGGGGCCGAGGATTCTGAGCCCTTACTGTACACCAAATTACCGTTTACCTGGGAACCTTTGACCATTTCGATCAGGTTGTAGTGCACATTGCCATCGACATGAGCCTTGGCCGCCAGCTCGATGTGATCACTGGAATACACATCGCCTTCCACACTGCCGTTGATGATAATCGTCGGCACGCGAATTTCGCCCACCACCTGGCCGCTTTCGAGCAGTCGCAAGTGGGCATCGCTGCCGGCCACGGCGGCGATATTGCCGTTGACCTTGCCCTCAATCACCAAACTGCCACTGAACTCCATATCGCCGTTGATTTCCGTATTGGTGGAAATTAGCGTGGTGGTTCCCGGCCCGGAGCCGGACGATTTACTGGTTGATTTCGCCACGGGCTCTGCACTTTTTTTGCTGCCAAACATGTTTATGACTCCTGAATCTGCCAATCGAACTGTTTTGAGACAACACCTTGCCTGCCGGCATTGATCTCCATTTCCAGCGCCTCGGGCACAAAACCTTTGGGCAGGAGAATATCTCCTTCGATTATTTGAAAATACTTGAACCTGAGTTTAATACTCTTCTCGGCGACTTGCTCAGACACACTGCTCAACGACAGCGTTTGCTGTTGGCCATTAACCCGCCCCACCAACGCCACCGCCAAACTACCGCTGAACAATTTGTGGTTGGCCGCCACCTGCTGCACTACCACTCGATACTGAAAACGCTCGGAGTCGGCGCTTTGGGTGATTAGCACCTCGCCGAAACCCACGCCCTGCTGGGAGCTGCTGGGGTCCATCAAGCCGCGATAAAAACTGATTTCTTCTTCCAGTGCGGTAATGCGATTTTGCAGTTCTACCACAGTTTTGCGAACATCCTGCGAGGCCTGTTTATCGATATCGGACGACAATCGATAGTTGGTAACCTGCTGCTGCAATTCCACACTGCGCGCCTCGGAGGCTTGCAACTGGTTGTAAAGATCCGCCGACTGCATTTGCAGATCTTTAATTTTAGCGCGACTGTAAATGGAGGTAGACGTTACCGCCACGGCAAGCGCCAGCAGAATACTAATCAGCCAAGCGAGCACCAACAACGGCAAGCGCCGGGGGTTGTGGGGCACCACCACCATTTTCGGTGATGGTTCAAACTGCTGGGAATTCATAAACGTGCTACATCAATCAAGCCCGGCTAGGGCAGTCACACCCGATTAGGGCAATAAAGGCGCGGCCGACAGCCCGGCGGTTTCATCAAAGCCAAACATAAGGTTCATATTTTGCACCGCCTGCCCAGACGCGCCTTTGGTCAGGTTATCAATGACCGATAAAATCACCAAAGTATCCCGCCCCTGCGGCCTCACTTGAGCAATTCGGCAAATATTGGAGGTTTTAACCGTGCGCGTTTCTGGCAGCACACCCTCGGGCAGCACATCAACAAACGCCTCATTTTTATAGCGCTCGGTAAACAGGGTTTGAATATCGGCGCTGGTATCCAGAAGCTTAACGTAACTCGTAACATGAATACCGCGAATTAACGGCAACAAGTGCGGCACAAAGGTTACCTGGGCAGCAGCCGCGCCACTGGGTTGCACATCGTGCAAACCCTGCTCGATTTCTGGCAAGTGCCTGTGACCAGCGGCACCATAAGCCTTAAAACTATCGCCCACCTCGGCAAATAAATTAGCCACCTTGGCCTGCTTACCGGCACCACTCACACCCGATGCCGCATTAGCGATAATATTGGTTGGGTCGATAAGGTTGTTTTCCAGCAATGGAATTAACCCCAATTGCGTGGCCGTAGGGTAACAACCGGGGCAGGCAATCAGTTGCGCCTCAGTGATGGCGGCACGATTGACCTCGGGCAAACCGTAAACGGCTTTGTCGATTAGCTCTGGGCAGGCGTGCTCTTGGTTGTACCAACTGGCCCACAGCTCGGCATCGCGAATTCGAAAATCCGCCGACAAATCAATTACCCGCACACCTTTAGCGATAAGCTCCGGCACCTGGCTTTGAGCCACACCGTGTGGCGTAGCAAAAAACACCACATCGCAGCCGCTCAGCACATTCACATCGGGCGCGGTAAATTCCAAATCTAAAAAGCCGCGCAAGTTGGGAAACATCTGAGCAACAGGAATACCGGCCTCGGCACGGGAAGTCACGGCCGTAATCTCGACCTGTGGATGACTCACCAACAAGCGCAGCAACTCGACCCCGGTGTAACCGGTACCGCCGACGATGCCCACTTTGATTTTTCCCTGACTGCTCATGCAAATGCCTCGTAAACCTGTTTTTTATACTTGGGGGTTATAATAAGTGTGTAGAGACGAAAGCTAAAGGGATGTATTGGACTGTATTTGCATTAACAGCAATAAAGTTTAGTTCGCAGAGCGATTTCGACATTTTAACATCCCGCCACGTGTCTTATTCATTGCCTTTTGCCTCTACGCCTTTTGCCTCTACCCACACAGCCAACGCAGCAATTTTTTTAAAAATGCCAAGCAACCCATTGCTCGGATATAAAAAAGGGATTTTTCTTCCGCCACTGCACTTTATAAACTAACGCTTATGCACGATTAAAAACCAAAAGCCAGGCAACACGGATGAAGACAACGGAGCGAGAATGGCATCAAGCAGCGACTTGATAAAAGACATAGTTAAAGACCTAACCCAGGAAGGCACCCAAGCGCTCGACCTGCCCACTGTAGTCGGGCTAATCGTTTCGCCTGCAGCGGGCACGCTTGCAGCAACGGCTGCCGTCACAGGGGTTAAAAAAGCTCAGAAGGCATTATCGCCCAGCAGCGACCAACTGCACTCCAACCACGAGTTATTGGCCATCATCCACCAATGCCGCTGGCAGGCCCTGGCGATTATTATTGAAGAAATCTTGCAAAACCCCGGCGCACAAAGCCCGCCCATCAATAAAAGTTTTTTAAGAAACTTGCAAGGCGATGCTGTGTACCAACAAAATCAACCGCCAGCCCACCAACTAGACCCACGCTCAGAAAACCACACAAAGGCATCCGGCCGACTGCAACGCTTGCTTAAGCACTTAACCCCCCAAATTTTGCGCGAACAAGAAACCCCGGCCGCCCCAACGGCCATTAGCGAAGCCGAGCGCAATCTACTGCAAAATATCGAGCTATTTTTAACACGCCCGACTAACAACAGGCCAGAGATCCTAAATCAACTCCGCCAAGATTTGGCCCAACAATGCCTGCAAGCCAGTGCCGAGCTCACTCTAGATCAGCTCTATTTTATTAAACACCGCAACTACAGCGACCCGGGCCACAAATTTAACCAGCTCGCACAAACCGACCCGACCTTAGCGCTGTTTTTAACCCGTTATCGCGATACAGAACGAGGCTGGATCGCCACCTTTTTGTGTTTACTGCAACAAATGCTCACCCAGGGTAAAACAGCCAATAAATTGCTGCTGCAGTTAGGGGCCGATAACCTAACGCTGGCACTCGAAGCAAAAGCCCTGGCCGCTGAGCACAGCGCCCGGCTGCAAGAAATAGCAACCGCTCAACAAGAGCACAGCCAACAGTTAAACCAAGTACAAAAACAATTGCAGCAGGTACTAGCCCAGGTTACACAAACACTGCGGCTTAGCCCTACCGGTGCAGATGTAAAAGCAGCTGGGTCGTATGCGTTTATCGATTACACCTACACCAGCAAGAAATCCGGCTTTTTTGGCCGAGGCCAGGAATTTGGCCAGTTATGGGCGTATTTACACGGCGAGCAGCCCTTAGCCTGGTGGCAAATTGCCGGCGATGGCGGCCAGGGTAAAAGCCGTTTGGCCCTGGAGCTGGTGGAGCAGGCTCAACAAGCAGGCTGGCATGCAGGCTTTTTACGAAACATCGATACGGCCGATTTGGATTGGAGCCGCGTAACACTGGCACCGCAAACCCTCTGCGTAGTGGACTATATTGCAGACCCGATAAAGGCACAAAGTATCGCCAATGCTATTGCCCAACTTGAGCAACGGCTAAACGATAGCCAAGCACCGCACCCACTGCCGACAAGCCACAAAATTAGAATCCTCATTGTTGAGCGCAGCCCATTTGCGCTAAACCCCAGCCAAGTACACGGCATTGCCAACTGGTTTAATACCTTTTTACGGGCGGGCAACCAACAAACCCTGCGCGCAACCGTATGGCAAACCGATAGCGAAGCCACACCGCTAATACTCAACGACCTGCAACCGGAAGATATGCGCAATATCGCCCGCGCTTGGCGGCGCGAGCGGCAAAAAACACCCCTAACGCCCAAGCAAGAAGACCAGCTCATTGAGTTTATTGCCCACGGCCAACGCAAACGTCGCTGGCGGCCACTACTGGCCATGGCCGCCACAGACCAAATTGCCAGCAGCCCAACCGGCCAATCGCCGCCGGGGTTTAACGAGGTATTCGACTTTGTGTTAGAAGAAGAGCAGCACCAATGGCGGCAAGATTTACAGGGCGTTAATCTGCCAGCCGAACCCTGCCGGTTGGCCATATTGGCGACGCTAACGGGCACGCTAGATATTAGCCAGCAAGAGCTGGATAGCACTTTTTACGGCCTAGAGCGCCGCCACACCCTAGAGCAAACTTGGAATATCCTGGGCTTTGATTACACCCCCCACCGCAAACACACACCAGCACTAACCGCCAGAACGCCAGACCTCTTAGGCGAATATCTGATTGATTGGTTAGACCGAGGCGACGATTTACCCATCATCGTAAACGATGCTTGGCAATTAAACCCAGGGGAAACCTACCAGTGTTTATGGCGCATTATGGAAGACGCCGATGATTTACAAATTCACGACTGCGCCGGTAAATTGCTGTCGGTAAAGCCTACGGAGAGCAGCACATCGCTTTGGCCAACGCTTTTTATACTTGCTGCAGCCCAAGGACTGGATAAGGCGATAAACGCCATGCTGCCCGAGGTGGACATTAATTGGGTGGAGCCTTCATCTGGTCTATTTCCTCTGCTAATGGCCGCTATCGGCAACCACACCCAGGTTATCGAGCAGCTCCTCAAACAGCCCGATATTGAGGCGAATAAGCAACACCCCACTGATGGAGCTTTCCCTCTGCTACTGGCCGCTGAAAACGGCCACACCCTGGTTGTCGAGCAGCTCCTCAAACAGCCCCATATTGAGGTGAATAAAACCCACCCCACTGATGGAAATTTCCCTCTGATAATGGCCGCTAAAAACGGCCACACCCAGGTGGTCGAGCAGCTCCTCAAACAGCCCGATATTGAGGTGAATAAAACCCACCCCATTAGTGGAACTTTCCCTCTGCTAATGGCCGCTCAAAACGGCCACACCCAGGTGGTCGAGCAGCTCCTCAAACAGCCCCATATTGAGGTGAATAAAACCCACCCCGATGGGTTTTTCCCTCTGTTACAGGCCGCTCAAAACGGCCACACCCAGGTGGTCGAGCAGCTCCTCAATCAGCCCCATATTGAGGTGAATAAAACCGACCCCACTGATGGAACTTTCCCTCTGCTAATGGCCGCTCAAAAAGGCCACATCCAGGTTGTCGAGCAGCTCCTCAAACAACCCGATATTGAGGTGAATAAACAACGCCCCTCTGATGGTGCTTTCCCTCTGCTACTGGCCGCAGTCCAAGGGTTTATTGAGGTAGTAAAATTACTGGCCAAAGCCAATGCAGATTTAACGCAAATATTGTGAAAGCTTGGGCTCAACACTTTGGAAATTTGCCACGATATGCTGATAGAGACGGACCAAGCCCAAGACCCAGAACGCTGGCAAGCCTTGGCCAATAGCATTGAGACCTTAATAAGCCTAGGGGCAACTTGCCAAGACGGCAGCATTCCCGAGCTGCCCCCCAGTTAATCGTTCGCCTTTAGCCGTTTAACCAGTTGCCTTTGGTTTAAGCCCACGCGCATCGGCTTTAAGCACGATAGCTTGCCACCCATGCCCGCAACGCCGCTAAAAACCGATGCCACGGCGCTCACCCGCGCTGCTTGTTAAGTTTTTGTTTGGCACCTTTTTTAGGGTTGCGAGTTATACTTGTCATCTTGTAACCCATAAAACTTATTCGCCGAGCCTGCCGTTTCATCTATTTGACCTGCCGTTTCATCTATTTGAAAAGGTCCACTCAATCGCTAGGCGATGCATGGGTGGCGGCAAGCACAAAACGCACAGGACTAATATTTAACCATGCGCCGAGCACGAAGCGGTCATTCGCGACTCGCCAACCTAAGACGTCAGCTCTCCCATCTGGATGCCCTGCCCCAACTCACCTTGCTGGGCATTGTTGTGGGTTGCGCGGCGGCTCTGGTGATTATTGCTTTTCGGGTAGCGGTTTCTGCCCCGCTTACGGCGATGATTGGCGAGGTGGACAACTTCGAGCGTTTAAGCCAAAACCAACGGTTTTTAGTCCCCGCCATAGGCGCACTGATTATTGGTATTGGCCTGCAGTTGTTGCCCAAGCATTTATTAAAAGTTGGCGTGGCTCATGTATTAGATCGACTGCACAACCACCAAGGTTATTTGCCCTGGCCCAACGTTTTGGTGCAGTTTTTTGGCGGCGTGCTGTTGCTCATTACCGGCCAATCGGTGGGCCGCGAAGGCCCTGCCGTACACTTGGGCGCGGGTGCGGCGAGCCTCGTGGGCCAGTCGTTAAAGCTGCCCAACAACAGCATGCGGGTGCTGCTGGGTGCGGGTGTGGCGGCGGCGATTTCGGCGGCGTTTAACACGCCCCTGGCCGGTGTGGTGTTTGCCATGGAAGTGGTGTTAATGGAATACACCATCGCCGGATTTATCCCGATTATTTTGGCCTCGTTTGCGGGCTCGCTGCTCTCACGCTTGGTTTTAGGGCCGGAAGTGGCTTTTTCTATTCAAACTGTGCAGCTTAATCAATTAACCGAACTGCCCTACATGGTGGCCTCGGGCATTGCCCTGGGTGCGGTGGCAATTGCCTATTCCTACAGTTTGCAGTTGGGCCGATTCGTTGATAAATGGCCAATTGTTGTGCGCATTACGCTGGCCGGTATTTTTACAGGATTAGTCGCCACGCAAGTACCCCAGGTACTTGGCATTGGTTACGACACGTTGGCACAAGCCATGACGGGGCAATTATCGCTGCAATTATTATTAATTTTACTCGTGAGCAAAATACTCACCACGGGCGTGAGTTTAAGTGCAGGCATGCCCGGCGGATTAATTGGCCCCACGTTGTTTATCGGCGGTGTGGCCGGTGCGGCACTGAGTGTGGGCAGCCAATGGTTGTATGCCGAACAAGCCTCGTTTGTGGGTTTTTACGTACTGCTGGGCATGGCCGCCATGTTGGGTGCAGTGTTAAATGCACCGCTCACAGCACTCATTACCATTTTGGAGTTAACCAACAACCCTAATATTATTTTCCCGAGTATGCTGGTGGTGGTGATCGCGTGTTTATCCACGCGCATTGTTGTGGGCAATAAAGGAATTTTTATTACGTTGCTCGGCTTGCAAGGCAAAAGCGTTCGCTCATCGGCGTTGTCGATGGAATTAAATCGCGTGGGGGTTTATCAAGTTATTGATACCGATTTTGTCAAAACGCCTTTTATTGTTGATTTTTCTAAAGCCGTTAGTTTATTAGAGGGCAAACCTCGATGGTTGGTTTTGACCGAACCCGACAAACCCAAAAAACTGTTAAAGGCCGCCGATCTCGCCAAGCATTTAAATGAATTACAAGAAGAGGAACAACAGCCGGAAGAGATTCACCTAATCGATATCCCCGGCGAAAAAACCCCACTCCCGCCCATCCACGAAGCCGCCACCTTGTGGGAAGCCCACGAATACATGAAAACCGAAGCAACCGAGGCGGTTTACGTAAAAAACCCTCGGCAATTTTCTTTGGATACAGAAATTTTGGGGCTGGTAACTAAAGAGGCGATTACCAATTATTATTCGGTTTAATAAAAAATAAATCCAACCGAACCGATTAAAAAAACGTTTAATGTAAAACAAATTAAAAAAACTCGACTCGTTTCCATGGAACAATACGCCGTACACATCAATGTGTAGGAGGAACTTCTGGGTTAATCAGAGGCTGCTATACTCACTGACGTGTTTCGCTAATTTGGCATTAGTAATCTACCTATTTGACTATCAATGTTTACCTACTTTTGCATTAAGCATTTACACCTACTTTCGCATTAATAGCTAATACCAAAGTATTAAAACTCGCCTTAAACACTGCCCAAACCAACATATAACCATCGTAAAACTAAGCTCCTGCTTAAAATACCAGTGCACCGCACTAAAACCAGATCAACGTCTCAATTTTATACACAACGAATAGACAGAGGCTAAACGCCAGCGTTACCTTTTGCGCACCAATACGGCAGGGAAGCCCAGTCTCCACTCAGATTAAAGCTGCCCGCCCAAATCATAAGTTCACAATAACTTAAATTCACAACAAAAAAAGACGCCACATTGTGGGTAAAGGGAGTAAGTTGTATGAACACAAAGACGACTGTTGGTATTAATCCTGAAATTGTAAGAATAGCCATTAAAGATGAAATTCTTGCGTGGTCCATTGTGGCTCGCACCGCAATCTCTACCGTAACGTTACCTCCCCTCCCCCACCAAAGCACATTGCTGCAATCGGCGGTGTGGTTTAATTTTGGTATAGACGCCGGTAAAAACCTGTTCCCCACAGTAGCCTCTTTAGCCAGCAAAGCGGCTTTACCTTTATGGTTGGCTGTTTCCGCGCAAAAATATTACGCCAAGCACTACAATGCGCAAATGGCCGATGCCCACCAAATGCTGAATAAGCCCTACAGGCAGTTTAGTGGCCAGCTTATAAATGGAGTGACCGATGCAGAGCGCCAGTTTAGCGGCACCAGTTATTACTGGCAGATTAAAGACGCCATCATTAAACTGTATCAGTCCGACTCTTTCCCAGACGTTGAAGACCAAGAGCGAAAAGTCAGAGATTTAATTAAACAATCAAAGGTAATCGTAACGGACAGCGCCAAGATTCAGGCAACCGTTCAACAGGGCCTAAATGCCGTTGCTCAAAAGCTGCTACAACTGCACCAGGGCGCGCAACGCAATAAACTGTTGTTTAAGGCCGAGCAGGCCTCCGCCGGACTCCCCCAAAGCAACGCACCCCGAGCAGAGAGCTGCCGGATTCCGCGCAGCGGCCTGCGTATGGGCGAAGCTCCCAAAGGCTATGTACGTATCAACCCACACGATCAAGCCGCCATGGCCACCCTGTACGCCAGTGCTTACGCCCTGGACACCAGCCATATCGATTACCAACAAATCGTCCCCTGCCTGGATACCACCTACGCCAGGCCCAGCCAACCGGGTAAACTCAGCATAGAAGACCGACTCACCAGCTCTTACATGGGTACCGTCGATGCGCTGGCCCGCGCCTATGCGCAACAAAAAGCTGAGTTAACACGCTAAGAGGCAGCAGTAATGAAAAAACTATTCAACGCGCGAGCGCCACGAGCAGCGGTGCTGCTCGTAATATTACTTTTATCCGTTACGGGCTGCGACCAAACAACACCGCCATCCAATACCGAAGCCCAGCAGCCTGCGTACAACCCCATGCCCTGGCGGCAGGTTAAGATGTCCCGCCCATTGGCGGACGTTCAAGCGCAAGCCAAAGCCATGGCCCTGCACCGCCCGCAAATGCCTCTGGCCGACAAAACCCCAAACTTACGGCCTCTGTATGCGGAGATCTTGCAATTAATTGCTGCCGGGCTTTACAAAGAAGCTCTACCCAAGCTCACCCCCTTGGCCGAGCAAGGCTACGCTGATGCCCAGTACGAGCTGGGTTTGCTTTATGACAAAAAAAACGCCGGCCCCGAAGAGCTGGAGGACGACCGTATTGGTTTTGAGTGGCTGCTGCGCTCTGCAGAACAGGGATTTATTCGCTCGCAGTTCGTTTTAGGCATTAAATACTTCCGCGGGAATAATCACATCCCACGGGACTGGGGCAAGAGCGCCGAGTGGCTGCTGATTGCCGCAGAACAGGGCGATGCCATCGCTCAGGACGCGCTCAGCTTGACTTACACCGAAGGTGAAGGGGTGGAGAAAGACCCAATTGAGGCCTACATATGGCAGTTGTTGGCCATAAAGCGAGCCGAGAACTCTACCTCAGTTGGGCCCAAGTTTCGGCAAATGGAGTCAGCCCTAGGTTATATCATCGACGAATTTCAACTGACCGAAGCGCAAATCCGCGACGCGGAACGGCGAGCCGAACAATGGGAAGCCAGCCACCCCTGGGCCTACCAATCCTACGACGAGGTGTTTTTGGTGCGAACCGCAGCAGATGAATACCCCGCCGAGCCCAGAGTACAAGCATTGATTGAAGCCAAAGCCAAAGCCTACCGGGAAGAAATAGACGCCATACTCGCCAGAGATTCACAACGATAATTATGGCTGAAGAAATGGCGAGTCTACTTATCCCGAAAACACCGCGGCCGATGGCACTACCCGCCACCGGCCTGTTGTTAACTACGGCTTTTTAGTATGAATTTGGCTGGGCAGGGGCTTTAACTGGCGTAAACCGGAAACTCCTGGCACATCGCCAGCACTTTCGTTTTGGTACTGGCGATTACCTCTTCGGAATTGCCAGCTTCTAAACTGTCCAGCACATCGCACATCCAGTGAGTTAATTGCACACACTGCTCTTCTTTAAAGCCGCGCGTGGTAATCGCCGGCGTGCCCACGCGCAAACCGGACGTTACAAACGGCGAACGCGGGTCGTTGGGAACGGCGTTTTTGTTTACTGTAATGTTGGCAGCGCCCAGAGCGGCGTCGGCGTCTTTGCCGGTGTATTCTTTACCGATTAAATCCACCAACATTAAATGGTTTTCGGTTCCGCCCGAGACGATTTTAATTCCGCGCTCGATGAACGTGGCCACCATGGCTTTAGCATTGGCCACCACTTGCTGCTGATAGGTTTTAAACTCCGGCGATAACGCCTCTTTAAAACTCACTGCTTTGGCGGCGATGACGTGCATTAACGGCCCGCCTTGACCACCGGGGAATACCGCAGAGTTGAGTTTTTTCTCGATGGCTTCGTTGGCTTTGGCCAAAATAATACCGCCACGTGGGCCGCGCAAAGTTTTGTGCGTGGTGGAGGTGGTAACATCGGCAATTTGCACGGGGTTTGGATAAACACCGGCGGCAATCAAGCCGGCCACATGCGCCATATCCACCATTAGGTAAGCACCAACGCTGTCGGCGATATCGCGAAAACGCTGCCAATCCATCACTTTGGAGTAAGCCGAGAAACCCGCCACAATCATTTTGGGTTTGTGTTCTTCAGCCAGGCGCGCCACTTCGTCGTAATCTACTTCGCCAGTTTCGGTGTTCAGGCCGTACTGAACGGCGTTGTAGATTTTTCCAGAGAAACTCACTTTAGCGCCGTGCGTTAAGTGGCCACCGTGGGCCAAACTAAAACCCAGTACCGTATCGCCCGGATTGCACAAGGCTTGGTATACCGCTGAGTTGGCCTGCGATCCGGAGTGCGGTTGCACGTTGGCGTAATCCGCACCGAACAGCTCTTTGGCACGATCAATCGCCAGTTGCTCGGCTCGATCCACATACTCGCAGCCGCCGTAGTAGCGCTTGCCCGGGTATCCTTCGGCGTATTTGTTGGTCAGTTTGGTGCCCTGCGCCGCCATAACCAGCGGGCTGGTGTAGTTTTCTGAGGCGATTAATTCAATGTGTTCTTCCTGACGCTTTTCTTCCGCCTGGATCGAGTCCCAGATCTCGGGATCGAACTGTGCTAGAGACTGTGTTGAATCAAACATTGGCTGCCCTTTGTTGCTGATAGAAAAATAGCGGCGAATTGTACACTAAATAGCGGCCCGGGCCGAATTGCATGGGCGAGGTTTATCGCTATTAATCGTCTACAGATTGAAACTGCAAATCCACATACACCAAGCGATGATCGGATGACGCTTTGCGACTGGCCACCAGCCGATGCAAAGGCTCACCGGGCTCTGGCCAAAACACCCCGCCGCCCAAAACTTTCCACCCTTGCTGAGACGGCAACACGTAATCTGCTCGACTGCGCCAGGCTGCCGTGTGGCTGGCACTATCGGCAATATCCGGCGCATTGGCTTTAGCCCCGCCACTGGTGGGGGTGAAACTGGCGTTTACCTTGGGATGCTCTAACAATTGCTCCATAGTGCCCGGTACGGTTTCTTTACTGTTAACACTAGCATTGAGATCACCCACAATCACAAAGCGCTGGCCCGCAAACGGTGTTTTGTTTTTTTGGTCGTCGTAAAGGTAGTCTGCGCCGTTTAGGTAATCGGCAATCAGCCGTATTTCATCGTGATTTCTGAGCCCGTTACGATTTTCTGGCCCATCAAACACCGGTGGCGTGGGGTGCGAAGCCAATAGGTGCAGGCGCTTGCCCGCCACTGTAATGGGCACATCCCAGAGAGCCTTCGACGGCAACCGAAACGCCTGCCATTGCGCATCGGTGTACCAGTTCTCGCCAGACTCCGGATGCACAGGCACTCGCGCAGCCGGCATATCGGCCCAATTAAAGTGGCGAAAACTCCTTACTGCGCCATTATCGATCGGATAACGGCTCAACACCGCCATACCGTACTGACCCGGATACTGACCATACCCCCAGGCATCCTCACCTTTACCGCTGGCAACACCATCTCGGTTGAAATCAAACGGGCTGGGTTCGCCGGGATTCACCGGGCCTATATAAAAGTAGGGATAAGCAATGGGCTCCACATCCGAATGTTGCGCCACGGCTAAAAAGTTCTTGTTGAAAGCCTCGATACCTGCCTTGGAATTCTCGATGTAATCGAATTCATTCAACAGTAAAACATCGGGCCTAACCCGCTGAATAATCTCGGCAATGTGTTGAATTTGCGGATGTTTTCCCTCGGCCAATAAGCGTGTTAACACACCCGGCTCAATACTGTCTTGATGGTCAGCTTTGTAATTATCAGCCTCCATACTGACGTTAAAAGTGGCTACACGGAGATCATCCTTAGCGTGCGCAACGTTCAACCCACAAACCGCCATAACCATTCCAATAGAGCCTGTAAAGCACAAAAACCTAAGAAATTCCCTTCCAAACCAACAACCGTTCACACGCTTGCGACAAAATCCCATCACATCATTGGTCTCACACATCAAATTCCACCCATTTGGTCAAAAAGTTATCAATTTATCCATAAAACCGTAACAAAATAGCAATAATCGCGTTCGACAATTGCCCCGAAATTCTAAAAGCAAATATCTACGACTTTTTTAACAAATTAAACGCACTATCGAGCTTGGCTCACTTTAGATCATTAGGGAAGAAACTATGAAACCTTTATTCAAGCAGCGCTTGGCAGCGGCTGTACTAATGGCCGCCGTTTCGGGCGGCGTCGCAGCGCAAGAAACCTCCTCGGCATTTCGCGGTACTGTAGCTACTGAGAGCGGTGGTGCAATTGCCGGGGCTCAGGTCACTGTTATCGATACACGAACTGGCTCTACCAAAGAAGTAACAACCGGAGCGAACGGTAAATTTAGCCTAAAAGGTTTGCGCGTAGGCGGCCCATACACACTAGTGGTTGAGGGCAGTGAAGGCACCAAAACCATTGAAGGTTTCTATCTAACTCTTGGTGAACCTCTAGACGTTAACGTAGAAGTTGCGTCGGAAAGCATTGAAACCGTTACTGTTGTAGCAGATGCAAGCTCGTTAACTTACGAAAGTCGTGGCCCCTCAGTCGCGTTTGGTTTTGAGGACATTCAGTTCCAACCGTCTGTTAATCGCGATATCAAAGATATTATTTCCACAGACCCACGTATTTCGATTGACATCACTAACTCAGATTCTATCGAATGTGCGGGCGTCAATAACCGTTTCAATAGCCTCACCGTTGACGGCATTAAGCAAAACGATAACTTTGGTCTAAACAACAACGGTTTCCCAACCGAGCGTTTGCCTTTTCCATACGATGCTATTGACCAAGTAGCCGTAGAGCTAGCACCTTTCGATGTTCAATACGGCGGTTTTACCGGTTGTAATATCAACGCCGTTGTCAAATCGGGTACCAATGAGTTCCACGGTAACGTGTTCTACGATTACACGGATAACTCCTTGCGCAGCGATGAATTGGCTGAGCTTGGCGATGAGGGTCGCTTTGGATTTACTTTGGGTGGCCCAATTATTCAAGATAAACTATTTTTCTTTGTTGCTTATGAAGAACACGATCCATCCGGCCTAGTAGAAGAAGGGCCAACTGACGCTGGATTCTCAAATGACGTGAGAGACTTAACAACTGCCGATGTCGAAGAGATTCGGTCGATTGCCCAAGAAGTGTACGGCTACACGGCCGGCGACATTGTTACCGCTCTACAAGAAAAAGAAGAAAAAATTCTAGCCAAGATTGATTGGGAAATCACTAATTCTCAGCGTGCCGCTTTCACTTACCAAAACACTGACGGCAACACTATCGCGACTTCCGGAGTTAGCCCTTTCGGTTTCGCATTAACAGATCGTTACTATGAAAGAGCTAACGAACTAACCACTTACTCTTTACAAGTTTATTCTGATTGGACAGACAACTTCTCTACTGAGTTGCGTTTGGGTTTCGCTGAAGTCGAGAATGGCCAAGTACCCGGCACTTCTAACACCAGTTTTGGTGATATTGAAATCGAAGACGGAAATGGTGATGCTGCTGGTAGCCCTGACGTATTCTTGGGTGCAGATCAATTCCGCCAAGCAAACGAGCTAAATTACGACACCACTAGCTTTAAGTTTGCCGGCACGTATTTAGCTGGCTCACACGAAATTACTGGCGGTATTGAATACGAAGAAGTTGATGTATTTAATCTATTTGTACCTGGTAGCCAAGGTGTTTTCAGATTCGCTAACGTAGAAGATTTTCGCAACCAACAGGCTGAAGCGATCTCATACAGCATTCCAGGTTCTTTGGATGTAAACGACGGAGCGGCGGAATTTGCCTTCGAAACGACTACCCTATATATCCAAGACAAGTGGTATGCCACCGACGACTTAACACTAACCTTTGGACTTCGTTACGACTCGTACGGCTCGGATAGCGACCCAATTGCCAACGATAACTTCGAGCGCCGTTACGGATTCTCCAATGCTCAGGGACCTGATTTCGACCTAATTCAACCTCGTTTCGGCATCAACTACGAAGCAACTGAAAACCTAACTTTCTACGGCGGCATCGGTCTATTCTCTGGTGGCAACCCGAACGTATGGCTATCGAATAATTACTCGAATAATGGTGTCAGTATCCTTGATTCCGACGTGGATCTAGATGACGCCCGTTTCGGCAGAACATTCACCGCCGAAGAACTAGCTGCTTTGGACGGCACAAATACCGAAAACTTTGGTCTTGAAGTTCCAGCGTACTTCGTAGACAACTTAGTAGGCGGCGATGGTTCTGTAAACGCTCTTGACCCAGACTTTGAAGTGCCCTCTTTGTGGAAATTTAGTGCTGGCTTTAACATCGTTCTAAAATATGATGTAGAAGTGGGCGTTGACCTAATCCACACTCAACAGCAAGATGCTCCAGCAACAATTGCTTTGAATACTGTTCAGATCGGCACTGCTCCTGATGGCCGTCCAATCTACAGAAATGTAGATTTACTATTAGAAGCCTGTCAAAACGATCCGACTGATGCAGCAAATTGTGAAGGCCGCTCTGGAACAGATTACTTACTAACAAATACCGATAACAATGGTAAGTCCACCATTGTTTCACTTTTTGCTAAAAAACACTTTGAGTCTGGCTTCTCTATCTCTGGTGGTTATACTGCCCAGGATGCCGAGGAAGCCAGCCCACACAACTCATCTACAGCAGGCTCTAACTTTGGTAACTTGTCAGTAAGAAACATCAATGATCCTGAAGTTGGCACCAGTAATTACGAGACTGAGCACCGTTTTGTATTGAGCTTGGGATATCGCAATGCTTTCTTCGGCGATTATGAAACGGGAATTAACTTGTTCTTACAGCGCCAGAGTGGCCAGCACTTTAGCTACACGTTTGAGGGCGATCCAGGGTTTGGTGATGCACGAGGTTTCGAAGATCGTAACTTGCTATATGTTCCTGCCGGTCCCGGAGCAAATGACGACGCACTAGTTGAATACGTTCCTCTAGGGGTTGACGAAGACGGCAACCAAGTTGGTTTTGACTTAGACGCGTTCAATGCTTTTGTTGAATCCAGAGGTTTATCACGCGGTCAGATCCAAGCGCGTAATGCTGAGAATAGCCGCTGGTGGAGCCGTGCAGACCTGAAAATTACCCAAGAAATTCCGGGCTTCTCCCCAGAACATCGTGGTCAATTCTTCATCAACATCTTTAACGTTGGCAACCTGCTAAACGACGAATGGGGTGTTCTTCAGCAGGTCAACTTCGAATTTAACAATCCCGTGGTTGAAGCTGAAGTTGTCGACAATGGTGACGGCACCACCAGCTACCTATATACCAACTTCAATGAGCCTGCCTCTGAATCTATTAACTCAGAAGCCTCTTATTGGTCTGTACGCGCTGGTGTTCAATACACTTTCTAAAATTTATTTGTAACTACAACACTTTAGGCCGGCTTTTGCCGGCCTTTTTTATTGTTCCGCTATTTATTCCTGCCGCGAGTAATTTTGCCGCTGCACTTTCCCTCCCGCTTGAACCCCACCCCCAATTGGGCTACCTTGCACCGCACAATTTGTCTGTATTCCATCGACATTCCAGAGGATAACAACCACACATGGCCCAATACGTCTACAGCATGAATCGGGTGGGCAAAATTGTCCCCCCCAAGCGCGAGATTCTTAAGGATATTTCCCTGTCATTTTTCCCCGGCGCTAAAATTGGCGTTTTGGGTTTGAACGGTGCCGGTAAATCCACGCTGCTTCGGATCATGGCGGGTGTCGATAAAGACTACAACGGCGAAGCCCGGCCCATGCCGGGTATTAAGGTTGGTTACCTGCCGCAGGAGCCGGCGCTCGATCCCGATAAAAACGTGCGTGGCAATGTGGAAGAAGGTGTGCAAGAGGCCGTGGATGCCTTGGCCGAGCTGGATAAAGTCTACGCCGCCTACGCCGAAGAAGACGCCGATTTTGATGCCCTGGCCAAGCGCCAGGCCGAACTGGAAGACATTATCCAGGCTTGGGATGCGCACAACCTAGATCACAAACTCGAAACCGCCGCCGACGCTTTGCGCCTGCCGCCCTGGGATGCGGATGTTACCAAGCTGTCCGGTGGCGAGCGCCGCCGAGTGGCACTGTGTCGCTTGCTGTTATCGCGCCCAGATATGCTCTTGCTCGACGAACCCACCAACCACTTGGATGCCGAATCTGTTTATTGGTTAGAGCGCTTTTTGGTGGACTTCCCCGGCACCGTGGTGGCCATTACCCACGATCGCTACTTCCTCGATAACGCCGCCGGTTGGATTTTGGAATTGGACCGCGGACGCGGTATTCCTTACGAAGGCAACTACTCCACTTGGCTAGAAGCCAAAGAAAAACGCCTGGAGCAGGAGCAAAAAACCGAAGCCTCCCACCAAAAAGCCATTAAGGCGGAATTGGAGTGGGTACGCCAAAACCCCAAAGGCCGCCACGCCAAAAACAAAGCCCGTTTGGCCCGCTTTGAAGAGTTGCAATCGCAAGAATTTCAAAGCCGCAACGAGACCAACGAAATTTACATTCCCCCCGGCGAGCGCCTGGGCGATAAAGTGATTGAGTTTAATCACGTCTGCAAAAGTTTTGGCGATCGAGTACTGATTAACGACCTTTCCTTTAGCATTCCTAAAGGTGCCATCGTCGGCATTGTTGGCGGTAACGGTGCGGGTAAATCAACCTTATTCCGAATGATTGAAGGCATCGAGCAACCGGATTCCGGCAGCATCGATAAAGGCGAAACCGTACAAATTGCTTATGTTGAACAGGGCCGAGAAAACCTCGACAACGATAAAAGCGTTTGGGAGGCCATCTCTGGCGGTGCCGATATTTTGAATATCAACGGTTATGAGGTGAGCTCTCGCTCTTATGTGGGCCGCTTTAACTTTAAAGGCTCGGATCAACAAAAGCGCGTGGGCGAACTCTCTGGCGGTGAGCGCGGCCGCTTGCACTTGGCCAACACGCTAAAACAAGGCGCCAACGTACTGTTGCTCGATGAGCCCTCAAACGATTTGGATATCGAAACCCTGCGTGCACTGGAAGAGGCGCTGTTAAACTTTCCGGGCTGCGCTCTGGTGATTTCGCACGATCGCTGGTTTTTGGATCGCGTCGCCACGCATATTTTGGCCTACGAAGGCGAAAGTGAGGTGGTATTTTTTGAGGGCAACTACACCGAATACCACGAGGACTTTATCAAGCGCAAAGGCGATAACGCCGAACCCAAGCGCATGAAGTACAAATCAATTAAGGTGTAAACACCGGGCAACAACACAGCCAGGGCTGCTCCCAGCCCTGGTAACCACCCCACTCCTGCCCCTCTTTATCCGAAGAACGTAAATGTTGCGTTAATTCACCCCAATCAGACCACAAC
Source organism: uncultured Cellvibrionaceae bacterium (assembly GCA_964342265.1). GTDB lineage: Bacteria > Pseudomonadota > Gammaproteobacteria > Pseudomonadales > Cellvibrionaceae > Halioxenophilus. The sequence continues at coordinate 23,481 of CAYFFE010000011.1, forward strand.
CTGCTATATTTGACAGGCCTAATAAGCATCAAAGTCTTAGCTCTATTAACCCGAAATTTACATCAAAAGTTGGTTAATAAGTGAGACGATTGACTGCCTTACCTCACACTAATATTACCGTTCGGTAGCCTACTTATCGTTGAGTCACCGAACTGTCGCACGACTTCGCAAGACCCGATTTACCGCAAGAAAACCGTTACAAAATAAAACACCAACACACCACACTGCTGTTACTAATGGTAAGTGAGGCGCGTCTGGTTTGATTCATATCGATAACACGACGTTGGCGCTGGGCGAGTTCGCAGATTGTGACTATCTTTACCTTAAAGATTTTTAAAAATACAACTGTCAGAACCAACACAGCCAACTCAATTCACCGAAAAGCGATCTAGAAGTGTTAAATTCAGCAATGACAAGCAGTACTTACACACCCCACCATCAGGGACATCGCGAACGTCGCAATTTTCCGCGCGTGCACTACCGTGCCAAAGCGGAAATCGAGTCAGCCAGCAAACGCTGGCCGGTAGAGCTGGTGGATTTATCGTTTACCGGCGCTTTGGTGGTTTCCTCCAGAGCCTGTCCGCTGGATCAGCAGGACGATTTAACGCTGCACATCGATCTACCCAATCAGGGCCCCATTAAAATGCGCGGCCGCCTGGCGCACGTCAAAGGCAAGTACTGGGGCATTGATTGCATGCCCTCGGGTGTGGATCACCGTGCGCGACTGCATCGCTTATTAAACGATCACGCTCGTCCGCAATTGTAATCGGCGAAAACCATCAGCCAGAAAGCGCCTCAATGGCATCCGCCAGGCGCTTAACCGGTACGATTTCCATGCCCTCCACACCGTTTTTTGGGCAATTGGCAACGGGCACAATGGCGCGCTTAAAGCCGTGTTTGCGCGCCTCTTTAACACGCTCCTGACCGTTGGGAACCGGGCGAATCTCGCCCGACAAACCCACTTCGCCAAAGGCCACCAAGCCATCCGACAGCGGCTGGTCGCGAAAGCTCGACACCACCGCCAACAGCAGCGCCAAATCCGAGCTGGTCTCGGCGACTTTTACACCACCGACCACGTTAACGAACACATCCTGATCGCCCAAATGCAAGCCACCGTGGCGATGCAACACCGCCAACAACATAGCCAAACGGTTTTGCTCCAAGCCCACCGCCACCCGGCGAGGACTGCCAAAGTGGCTGTCGTCCACCAGTGCTTGAATTTCCACCAACAGTGGCCGTGTGCCTTCCCACACTACCATTACCACCGAGCCGGCGGCGATGTCCTCGGCGCGCTGTAAAAATATCGCCGATGGGTTGGAGACTTCTTTCAAGCCCTGTTCAGTCATGGCAAAAACGCCCAGTTCGTTCACCGCACCAAAGCGATTTTTGTGGCTGCGCAGGGTGCGAAAGCGGCTGTCTTGGTCGCCGTCGAGCAAAGTGGAGCAATCGATCATATGCTCCAACACCTTGGGTCCGGCCAGACTGCCGTCTTTGGTAACATGCCCCACCAAAATCAGTACCGTGCCCGAGGTTTTGGCAAAGCGAGTGAGAAATGCCGCGCACTCGCGCACCTGGGAGACACTGCCCGGCGCGGATTGAATATCGGCCAAATGCACCACCTGAATGGAGTCGACCACTAAAATTTTAGGCTGATGCTGGCTGGCAATGTGCACGATGGACTCCACATTGGTTTCCGACAATAAATTGAGCTGATCGGTGGGCAGATTGAGCCGAGCGGCGCGCATGGCCACCTGCTGAAGGGATTCCTCGCCGGTAACGTAGAGCGCGGGCATGGTTTTGGCGAGCTGACACAAGGTTTGCAACAGCAAGGTCGATTTGCCCGCACCGGGATTGCCGCCAATCAACACCACCGAGCCCGGCACCAAGCCACCGCCGAGTACTCGGTCGAATTCGGCGGTACCGGAGGAGATGCGAGGCAAATCCTCTAAGCTGATGTCTTTGAGTTTTTGCACTTTCGATTCAGTGGCACCGGCGTAGCCTTCGAGTCGACGGTTTTGACTTTTCGCGCTGCCCAATCGCACCTCGCTCAGGGAATTCCATGCTCCGCAGTCGCTGCACTGGCCCTGCCATTTAGCGTAGTCGGAGCCGCATTCGCCGCACACATAGGCAACTTTGGTTTTGGCCACGGGTTTGTTCCTTTTAATTTTTGCTGTTCGGTCTCGAAATTGCGGCTACATTAACACATTGCCTTTCTGTGCGAGGCTCTTACAATCCCCTGTTACGTTGCGATTTAGAGGTCCACAATGCCATCACTGCCCATTCCAGAACGCCCCATTTTGGTATCGCCAAGCCTGGCCTGCCAGTTGGGTGTGGAGGCGGCCACCCTGATGGCGATCCTGGCCGATTACAGTTTTCATCAGCCGGCGCGGGTGCGCAATGGCTACAACTGGTACCGGCTCACGCGCGAGCAAACCGAGCACTTAATGCCGTTTTGGTCGCCCGACGACATTCAGCGCTTAAGCCAAACCCTGCGCAGTCGCGGCCAATTGTTATTGGCCTCTGCCCCCTTTGCCAGCAGTGGCGAACTCAAATTTGCCTTTAACCAAAAGCTCGCCGAAACACCCGAGGCCCCAGCGCCCGCCCAAGCCAGAGGCGTGGCCACCAGCGCCCCCATGAGCGCCGACTGGTCGCCCAGCGAGGAAATTTTTGCCCGCCTGGCCCAACAGGGCATTCCCGAGAATTTTACCCGCGAGCAAATTCCCGAGTTTGTCACCTACTGGCGCGAGCGTGGCGAAAGCCATCGCACCTGGGGCTCCAAATTTCAAAATTACATTGTTCGGCGCTGGCGTCAGTTTGAAGATCGCCGCGCTCGCGAGCAAAAACAGCAGGCCCAACAAACCCCCTTGCCGGAGAATTGGCAACCCGACGAGCAAGTCATCGCCCAACTCAGTCAGGAAAGCATTCCCCTGGCCCACATCGAGGATTGCGCCAATCGTTTTCGGCTGTATTACCGAGAAACGGGCACGGTGGTCGCTTCCTGGTCGATGACCTTCTACGCTTGGGTAAAGAAAGACTGGGAAGAAAAACAAGTGCCCTTTTTGGCCAATCGCAAGCCGGTGCCCATGACCAGCGATTGGCAACCGGCCGCACACACCAAAAATTATCTGCAGCAATTGGATATCGACGGCCAATTTATCGACGAATGCGTGCCGGAATTCGTGCACAAGTGGATTGAACAGGGCTCGTTTCGCAACAACTGGGGCGATGTATTCAGCCAGCATGTGAGCAACCAATGGGCGCATTTTCGCCAAGGCATTAGCGCCAATCCCACGGCATCAATCATTGGCCAAGATTGGCAGCCCTCGCCAGAGTGCCTGGATTTGTTGCAAAATCAGTGCGAAATGGCGCTGGAGTTTGTCCAGGCACAGATTCCCGAGTTTGTTTTATACTGGCGCAATCGCGCAGAGCCCAAACACAGTTGGGACAGCATTTTTATACGCCACCTGAAATACATTTGGGCCAGACAACATCAATTGAGTGCTGGCCACAGCGGTGCAAACAATGGACAAAATGAAAAACAGCAACCAGGTGATCGACCAAGTCAAACGCGAGATATCCCACTCGCACAGCGACTCACCGATCGCAGCTGGGCTTACTGATGGCGAGCGCGCCGAGGCCAAGCCCGCGCCGGAAATGATCGACACCATCAATCAAGTGTTCAGCCTGTTCAGCCTTAACTTTCACAACCAATATTACGCGGCCTTTAAAGAGCCGGAGCTGGAAATTCAGGCCAAGCGCCTGTGGCTGGAAACCCTGCGCCAACAAGAGCCGGAAGTCTTGCTGCGTGCAGCCAAGTCGATTATTAGCCATTCGGAATACCTGCCCACTCTGCACACCATGCTTGAGCATTGTCAGCGCGTGCGCGGCGAGCACCTGCCCGACGCCCACGCCGCTTACGTGGAGGCCTGTCAGGCACCCAGCCCCAAATCTGCGGCCGATTGGAGCCATTTGGCGGTGTATTACGCCGGAAAAGCGACCGACTGGTACTTTTTGGCCACCAATACCGAATCCGTGGCTCTGCCGGTATTCAAGCGCCATTACCAAGAGATTTGCCAGCGAGTGAAAGACGGCGAGTCGCTGCCAAAACCTCAGGTTCCGGCGCTGCCCGAGCACTCAGAGACCCCGCTCGAAAGCGATCAACAGCGTCAGAAACTGGCCGAATTACGCAAACATCTGGATCTCTGATCGCTGCGTAAATGCAATACAGAAGCACCCAAAATAGATCCACTCAAAAACGATGTAAGAAGGTTCATGTCTCAACAATCCCCCATCAAACTGTTCGTTGGCCTAGCTTTTGTGGGCTACGCCGTTGGCTTATTTATTTTTACCTTATGGTTGGCCGGGCAAGCACCCGCGCCCAAACCCGGTGCCTTGGCCCGCCTGGCCGATACACCACCGGATTTCGCCGCCTTTACCGATGTGAACGCCAAAAAGCAGGCATTTTACGATTATCTGTTGCCGGGTATTCATCACCACAATCAACGCCTAGCCGAAGCTCGACAAGATTTACTGGCCATTAAAGCCAAGCAAGACGCCAGCAAATCATTAAGCAAACAAGAACAACGGCAATTGCAGCGCCTATTTGAGCAGTACAAAACCCAAGATATGGCGACATTGTTGCGTCGTGTGGATCAAATTCCCGCCTCGCTGGCCATTGCCCAGGCCGCTACCGAGAGTGGCTGGGGCAGCTCGCGCTTTGCCCAAGAGGGCAACAACTTTTACGGCCAGTGGTGTTTTGAACGCGGCTGTGGTTTGGTGCCCAGCCGCCGCAAGGAAGGCGCTACCCACGAAGTGCGCCAATTCGACACGCCCGCAGCCTCCATTGGCGCTTACTTTAGAAATATCAACACTCACCCAGCTTATCGCGAGTTGCGCCGCATTCGCGAGCAACTCCGGCAACAAGGTCAACCGTTAACCGGCAAGGCGTTGTCGCGGGGTTTATTGAAGTATTCCGAACGCGGGCAGGATTACGTGGACGACATCCAGACCATGATTCGCATCAATGATCTGCAACAACTGGATGCAGCCCAAGGTTAGTACTAATTAGGCCTAGCAAAAATTTGGGCTAACAATAATTAGGGCTAACAACGATTAAAGTGCGGCCTGTACTAAATCGGCTGCCAATAAGCCCAGCTTGCTGGGCTCCACGGCGCGTTCGATTTCCACATCCACGCCTTTGTCGGCCAAATTGAGCGGGTACGGTGGTATTTGCAATCGCTTAGACACGTTGTAAACCACTTTTACCTGGGGTCGATTTAAGTGCTTTTCGTTGATGGTCTCCACCACGGCCAAGCGGTTGTTGCTTAACAGCACCACCGAGCCCGGCGGATAAACACTCAAACAGCGAATAAACTGATAGACCATGTCTTTATCGAGATGACCTTCGTCGCTCCAACCCAGCATCTTTTTAAGCGCCGTGTGCGGCGGCATGCCACGATGGTAAACCCGATCGGCGGTGATGGCGTCGTACACATCCACCACCGATGCCATGCGACTGTGCAAGGGCAGCTGGCTATCGGTTAATCCCCGTGGATAACCCGAGCCATCCAAGCGCTCGTGATGCTGGCCGCAAATGTCCAACACCTCTTGCGCCACGCCCGGAATTTTACTCAACTCCTCTTCGCCGTAGGTAACGTGGCGTTTCATCTCGTCCCATTCTTCGGCGGTCAGCGCCCCTGGCTTATGCAAAATGGCATCGTCGACGCGAATCTTACCCACATCGTGCAACAGAGCACCGCTCACCAGGGTGTGCAATTGATCGCCGCGGATTTCAATCGACGAGGCCAAAACACCCATCAGCACACTGACGTTAAACGAGTGCTCCAGCAGATAGCGATCCTTGGTGCGCAGTTGCGTCACGCACAGCAGCGCGTTTTGGTTGTTGTCCAATGACTCTAAAATGGCGCTGGCGGACTCCTCGGCGGAGCGCAAACTGATGGGCCGGCCAAACTTGGCATCGTGCATCACTTTCGTGAGCAGTTCGGTGGCTTCGGCCTGGATGTTTTTGGCCTGCTCGTACTCGCGCTCAAATTCGACTTTGATTTCTGGGCGCACGTGCGGCGCTTCGATGATTTTCTTGAGGGCGTTTTTTTGATCCTGGGTGATTTTGTCTTGAGTCTCACCCTCCGCCGCCTTGCCCTTGTCGGCATCGATGTAGACGTCGGTAACACCTAAACGGATAATCTGATCGATTACCTTGGTGCTGCGGATAAAACCTTGTCGGGCCAGGTTGTTGTCGGGCACCCAGGGGTTGTTTACATCGCAAATGTACATGCCCACTTCCAGGGCCTTAACCGGTATCCGTATGATTCGCGCCATAATAAGTGTTTGTTTCCACCGTTATTCAAAATTGTGCAAAGCTTCACAAGTATAGACGGGGATTAGGTTGTGCAGCGCAGCAACTGGCGCGAAAAAACAGTGCAAAAAGTAGCGCCTGCCAAAACGAAAAAACCGCGCCTTTTTAACTAAAAAAGGCGCGGTTTTGGGTACCTCTGTTTACAGCTTATCAATAACAATCTAGGTGTTGTAAAGCAGCGTTAAAACACAAAATAGGCAGATACTTAGGCAATAAATTGCAAACCCAAACCCTGACTATCTGAACGCACAACCCGTGTCACCCGAGTTTGTGCTTGTGGTAGACCCGTAATAACTTGTAGCGACAACTGAGAACCCACTTCCACCGGGGCATCACAATCCAAACTAACAAACAAGCCAGTATCGGAAATATCCTGACAAACAGCGGATTGCTCGCCCAAGGCAGGATGGTTAATCTTCAACCGACAAGCATAAGGGGTGCGTTGACATTGGCGTTTTTCCATGACGAAGCTCCCTCGTTTTTTTTGATGAATCTTTATTTAAGTGGAGTAGTGAAGTATAGACTCGTTTTCACGAATCCGTACCCACTGACAAAACTTTACCGGGCACCGGTCAAACGCTGATACTGTCAACCTTTTGGAAGCCACGCGGCAATTTATGCCCTCTTCGGCCCCGTTCGCCAATATAATGCTCTAGATCGGCGTATTTAAGCGAAGTTTTGCGTTTTCCTGCATAAATGGTCAGAGTTTGGTTAGATGCCAGAATTGTGACTGCCACCACATATTCCTGGCGCGCCTCCACCCTTGCGCCTGGGATGTTAACAATCTTGTTGCCCTTGCCCCGCGCCAGCTCTGGCAACTCCGTTATCGGGAAAGCCAACATGCGCCCCTCGTTGGTAATGGCCGCAAGCAGTGCTTGGTCGTCATCCGGCACCGGCACCGGGGCCAACACCTTGGCACCTTTAGGCAAATTGAGTAGCGCCTTGCCCTTGCTGTTTTTGGTGACCATATCTTCCAAGGTTACGATAAAACCGTAGCCGGCATCGCTGGCCACCAGCAGTTTATCGCTGGGCTCGCCCATCATCAGGCCTTCAAAACTGGCCCCGCTGGGTGGGTTTAAGCGGCCGGTTACCGGCTCGCCCTGGCCCCGAGCGGAGGGCAGTGTGTGGCCCGGCAGCGCGTAACTGCGCCCGGTGGAATCCAACAACACCACGGGCTGATTGCTCTTGCCTCGAGCAGCGAATTTAAAGCCGTCGCCGGATTTGTAGTTGAGCGCAGTGGGATCAATCTCGTGGCCCTTGGCCGAACGAATCCAGCCTTTATCGGAAAGCACCACGGTAATGGGATCGCTGGTGAGCAAATCCGCCTCGCTCAAGGCTTGGGCCTCGCCGCGCTCAACAATCGGTGAGCGACGCTCATCGCCGTATATCTCGGCGGCGTGTTCCAATTCTTTGCGCACTTTGGTTTTGAGTCGGCGCGGAGAATCCAGCGTTTTTTGTAAGTCTGTCCGCTCTTTCTCCAGCGCTTCTTGCTCCTCGCGAATCTTCATTTCTTCCAGCCGCGCCAACTGGCGCAAGCGGGTATCGAGGATGTATTCGGCTTGCATTTCGATAAGGTTAAAGCGCTCCATCAACACCGGTTTGGGCTTGTCTTCGGTGCGGATAATTTCGATCACCTCGTCCACATTCAGATACACCAGCATCAACGCCGCCAAGCGCAGCAAGCGCTCTTCGACCTTGTTTAAGCGATGTTGTAGGCGACGGCGAACGGTGTCGGTTCGGAATTCCAGCCATTCAGCCAGCAGCACGTTAAGAGGCTTAACCTGAGGCTTGCCGTCGATGCCGATGATGTTAACGTTAACGCGATAACTGCGCTCCAAATCGGTGGTGGCGAACAGGTGATTGAGCAATTGCTCCACATCCACCTTATTGTTGCGCGGCACAATTACTAGGCGAGTGGGGTTTTCGTGATCGGATTCGTCGCGCAGATCAGCCACCATGGGCAGCTTTTTGTTTTGCATCTGATTGGCAATCTGCTCCATCACCTTCTCGCCACTGGACTGATAGGGCAGCGCAGTAATGACGATATCGCCGTCTTCACGAGTCCAGATAGCGCGCATTTTTAACGCGCCGCGCCCGGTTTGGTAGATTTTTAACAGATCATCGCGCCCGGTGATGATTTCCGCATCGGTGGGCATATCTGGTCCGGGCAAAAACTCGCACAACTCTTCAACACTGGCTTTGGGGTTTTCCAGCAAATGCACGGTAGCATTAACCACTTCGCGCAAATTGTGCGGCGGAATATCCGTGGCCATGCCCACGGCAATACCGGTGGTGCCGTTCAGCAGCACATTGGGCACCTGGGCGGGCAGCACCTTGGGCTCTTCCATGGTGCCATCGAAGTTGGCAATCCAATCCACTGTACCCTGGCCCACTTCGGCCAACAGGGCCTCGGCGTACTTGGCCAGGCGCGCTTCGGTATAACGCATGGCGGCGAAGGATTTGGGGTTATCGGGGCTGCCCCAGTTGCCCTGACCATCCACCAACGGGTAGCGGTAGGAGAACGGCTGAGCCATCAACACCATGGCCTCGTAGGCAGCGCTGTCGCCGTGGGGGTGGAATTTACCGATCACATCGCCCACGGTGCGCGCCGATTTTTTAAACTTGGCGTTGTTGGCCAAACCTAATTCGCTCATGGCGTAAATGATGCGCCGCTGCACCGGTTTTAAGCCGTCGCCCAAGTGTGGCAACGCGCGGTCGAGGATTACGTACATGCTGTAATCCAAGTAGGCTTTTTCGGTGAAGGCTTTTAAGGCAATGGATTCAGCGCCGTCGGGGCCAATGGTCAGTTCCGTCATGATGTTCCTTTTTTATTGACTACCAGACTCTCTACCGGGATAAGCTGGGATAATCGAATTCGGTTAGGCTCTGGCTTATACCAAAGCCAGAGCATCGGGGCAATTTTGATGCGCATTGTAGGGTGCATTGCAGGGAGAATTGTAGGGCTCATTGTAGGGGACTGGCGGCGTTTGCGCACTGGCGCGCGTCAGGTTTAAACGCCGCAATCGCCCCTTAACGCTAACGCTTGTTTAAATGGCCACATCCACTTGCGGCGTATTTTGGTCGTCCAAATCCAGTTCCGGCTCGCACAAGGCCACCTGCTCGCCACCCACACCTTGTTCCACCAAATAGCGCTTAATTGCCGAGCCGCGCGCTTTCGCCAATGCTCGCAATTGTTGATTGAGTTGTTCTTCCTGCTGGCGCTGTTGCTCCTCGCTGCTGGCTTCTTTGAATTGCGCCATGAGCGCTTGATGGTCGGCACCGTTGACGTGAGCACAAAAGGTCATGGTGACATTGGGCCGCTTGGCCAAAAGCGGTGGCAACTCTTGCAAGCGCGCCTGAGTATCGGCCGAGAACTCACTGGAGCCCGCCTCAAACAGCAGCGGTTTAAAGCGCAGCTTGGTGGCCTGACCAATGGTAAAACGCGCTAAGCTCACCAGCCCAAACGGTGAGTAATACTGCAGCACGGCCTCGGTTAACGCTTTGCGCAGCACCACACCTAAAATTTGATTGGGGGAAATACTGGGGTCGTGCACATCGCCCTTAACGGGCAATTTTAAGCGAATGCGATCATTGCCATCACGCAGCAAATTAAGCGCCACGCCAATAGGCAGCAATTCGCTGGCTTGCTCATCCGACTCGTGGGCCGCCGGCTTGCCGGTGAGCTGCAATTTGTGCAGCTTAATATCGATCAATGCATCCAACTGATCATCGACGACGGTAATGGCCAAATCGTTGCTCAATTGGCCGGTTTTAATGCGCTGACCAATAAACTGCCGCAAGTAAGGACTGGTGGGATGCAAGGCCATATCCGATACCCGACCAGTGAGCTGCATGTTCAGCGGTTGCGATAAGGGCGCGGCGTTACCCACCAGCTCTACTTGGCCAAATTCACCAATTTGAGCGTTGATCGAAACCGGCGTGGGCTGGCCGGGCGCGCGGCTGTCTATGGCACCTAGGCTGAAATCCAATTGACTCACGGCGAGGGTTAACGGCGGCTCCAATTCGGCATCAAAAAACAGCCACTGATTATCGCCATCGATGCTGATTTGCCCTACGCGAAAATTCACCGGGCTTGGTGGCTCGGTCGGTAGTTGAGTCGGTGGATCAGTCGGTGGCGCGGCTTGAGGATCATTCGGCTGGGCTTCTGTCGAGCTTTGAGCACTGGCAGAGTTTTGCGCGTCGGGCGAATTTTTTGAGGCGGGCAAATAGCGATCAACTATCGGCTGCCATGCCCAATCGCCGCTTTGGTTTTTTACCAGCAGCACTTTGGGGCCACTCAACTGCAGCGCGTCGATTTCGTAGAGCGCATCGGTTAACGCCAGCGATATTCCACTGAGCGTTAGCGCCGAAATCTCCAGCATACGATCTAAATTTTTAACGTGCGGCGCTTCGATTAATATTTGCTGTTGCGTGTATTCATCGATGGGCTCAGCAATGGCCACCAGTTCATTTAACTCCAGCGCCTGCAGCACAGCTTTGTCGGGTGAGCCCTGAAATTCCCGCACTTGAACGGCCTGCAGGGTCAGCAAATCCCGCTCGATGGCGGCATCCGCTTGATCGGCTTCGGCAATCTGCAAACCATCGAGCCGCCAGTGCTCAAACTGCACTTGTGTGCTGGCGGTGTTCATCATCAAGCCCGCCAAGCTCATGTTCTGCCATCCCGCCCTGGCGGGCATCGGCGGTAAAAAAGCGTAGTCGGGCCGGGACAACTGCAACTCGCCGAGCGCCAGTTCTGCCAACGACCACTGCTGATCGACCAGAGAAAAATCGCCCAAGCGCAACTGCGATAACGCCATGATCGGCGGCTGCTCGGACTTCGCCGGGGAGCCATCGACCAGCGCGAGCCCCTGCCACAAGAGCGCAGGCAAAGTGAGTTTAAGCGCACTGTCTTGCTCAAACACCACACCTTTGGGCAGCGTTAAGGATTGCCAGCCCACACACAGGTTTAGCGCTTCGGGCCCATCAAGCCAACGGGATTGATTGCACAGTTGCCAATCTTGCAGAGCGAAGGATTCCACGCTCACGCGCAGCAGTTTAGCGGATTGGCCGGCTGTATCGCTGGCGCTTTTTGGAGGCTCTGGTTCGGTCTGTTGCTCGCCGGCCGGCAACGCAAAGCCCGCCACCGACATCGCCATCTCGCCACTGGCCAGTTGCTCGACGCGACTGGCAATGCGCAAACCGCGAATAGAAAATTGCTCGATACGCGGATTGCCCGCCAGCAAACTGCCCCAGTGCCAGTCGACGAGCAACTCGTCGAGAGCAAACTGTGCTTCGCCCTGGTCCTGCCAGGCCACGCCTTGCAAACTGATGCGACCGGGCAACAGGGCCAAATCGATGTGTTTAAATTCGGCTTCAATGCCCTGCTCACCCAGCCACCAAATCGCGCCCTGGCGAACCGCCAGCGGCAACAGCGATAAAATGATAATTAAACTGAAAATCGTCCACAGGCCAACTCGGACCATGGCGCGACGAAACCTTAAAGGCATGGGGTTGTTTCCTTGCTCTCCGCAGTGGGGGAATTTTGTGTAGAATTCAGAGTATTGCACAAGTGCAATCAAATTTTTGCTATCGGCCCCTATCTTCGCACAACCACCGGCGCCATAGCTTCACCCATCACAAAATCCCGGGAGTAACGCGTGAAAGCCTCCGATTTAATGGTCCAGTGTTTAGAAGAAGAAGGAATCGAGTACATTTTTGGTGTTCCCGGTGAGGAAAACGCCGATTTTATGATGTCGCTGGAGGCCTCCGATAAAATTCGCTTTATCCTCACTCGCCACGAACAGGGCGCAGCCTTTATGGCCGAGATTTACGGCCGACTCACGGGCAACCCCGCCGGTTGTTTGGGCACCTTGGGCCCAGGGGCCACCAACTTAATTACCGGCGTGGCCGACTCCAACATGGATCGCGCGCCCATGCTGGTGCTCACTGGGCAAGGTGCCTCCACGCGGCTGCACAAAGAATCCCACCAGGTGATGGATGTGGTCGACATGTTTGAGCCGGTTACCAAATGGGCCACCACCATTTGGCATCCCGAGAATATCCCCGAAATTATGCGCAAGGCCGTGCGAGTGGCGCGCACCGAAAAACCCGGTGCCGTACACATTGAGCTGCCGGAAGACATCGCCAAGCTGGAAGTCAGTAAAAAGCCGCTGCAGGTGAATAAATTCCGCCGCCCAGTGCCGGACGATAAAATTATGGATCGCGCCTTTGATCGCATTAAAGCCGCCAAGCGACCGGTTATTATCGCCGGCAACGGCTGTATCCGCCGCCGCGCCTCCAAGCAATTGCGCGCCCTGTGCGAAAAAACCGGCATTGGTGTGATCAGCACCTTTATGGCCAAAGGCTGCGTGGATATGCGCGCGGACTACAGCCTGTTTACCATCGGCCTAGGTGCCAAGGACATTCCCGCCTGCGCCATCGACGCCGCCGATTTGGTGATTACGCTCGGGTACGACATGGTGGAATACCACCCCAAATTGTGGAATCCCGGTCGCGAAAAAGAAGTGCTGCACATCGATTTTCAGCCGGCAGAGATCGACGAAGATTACGCCCCCACCGTGGAAGTGGTGGGCGATTTAGCCCACGCCCTGTGGATGCTCAACGAGCGCATCGACGCGCGCGGCCCGTTCGATCACGACTTTAGCCAGCAGGCGGCCGTGCGCCGAGATATGCTCGCCGAGCTGGAAGCCCACAAAGACGACAGCGGCGAAGGCCCCATTCGCCCGCAAAAAGCCCTGTGGGACGCGCGCCAAGTGATGGCCGACGAAGACGTGCTGCTGAGCGACGTGGGTGCGCACAAAATGTGGATCGCCCGCCACTGGGTCGCTCACGAACCCAACACCTGTTTGATTCCCAACGGCTTCTGCTCCATGGGTTTTGCCCTGCCCGGAGCGATTTCCGCCAGCATTGTGCACCCGGATCGCAACATTTTGGCCATCTGTGGCGACGGCGGTTTTATGATGAACGTGCAGGAAATGGAAACCGCCGCGCGGCTCAAGCTCAACTTTACCGTCATGGTGTGGGAAGATGGCGGTTACGGTTTAATCGGCTGGAAGCAGGATAACGAATTTGGTCGCCACACGGATTTATCGTTTAACAATCCAGACTGGTTACAGTTGGCGTCTGCCTTTGGTTGGTCGGGCCATTTGTGCACCAATGCCGACAATCTGCAAGCAACTTTGAAACAAGCCATGGCTGAGAAAGGTCCTAGTTTGGTGGTCATCCCCATCGACTATCAAGAAAATGTCAAATTGACGAAAAAGTTGGGCGAAATGACCTGCCCGATTTAATCTAACTGGTTACAATTTGTGTATTAATTTTCAGGCCAACTCAAACACTTTGTTTCTAACCGTGAATTAGGATCTACTATGAAAACTCGATCGATTGTTCTTGGGCTTGCCGCCCTTGTTGCCAGTGCCGCGACCTTTGCCGGTGACCCCGCCGCCGGTAAAGCCAAAGCCACCGTGTGTGCCACTTGCCACGGAGCCGACGGCATCGCCATCGCCCCGACTTACCCCAACCTAAAAGGTCAAAACGAAGCCTATATGGTAAGCGCGCTTAAAGCCTATCGCGGCGGTCAGCGTCAAGGTGGCTTATCCGCAGTAATGACGCCCATGGCCAAGCCCTTATCAGACGAAGACATCGCCAACTTGGCCGCTTACTACGCTAGCTTGTAGAAATACGCCAGCGTATAGAAAAGCTCTTTCGCTCTGTGGAATGCGGGCCGCTCGCGCGGCTCGCTTCAACAACCGCCAAGCATCAATTGCTAAGCCAATTCAAACCCCACCGGGAATCTCATCACAAAACTCTCACCGCTCATTTTCACCTGGAACCAATAAAACCTCGCGCAGTCGAAATGCTCCGATCACAGGCATCTAGGCGAACACAGCAACTACCATGAAATCCGCGATTTCTTCCTACTTATTTGTCGCTCTTTCTTTACTGACTCTGCAAGCGTTGGCAGCTATGCCGCCGCAAAGCGGTGAGAAAGCCCCAGACTGGATTTTGTCCACCGCCGATGGCGAGCGCATCTCGCTGTATGCCGACTCCGAAGGCCAGCAAGCGGTTATCATTTTTTGGGCCTCCTGGTGCCCGTATTGCGCCAAGTTGATGCCGGAGCTGGAAAAACTGCGCCGAGAGCTTAATCAGCACGACATCGCTTTTTACGCGCTCAATGTCTGGGAAGAAGCCAACCCCAAAGCCTACCTAAAAAAACACGACCTCAATTTTAAACTGTTAATGCAAGCCGAAGACGTCGCCCAGCGCTACGGCGTGGGTGGTACTCCCGGTTTGTTTGTTACCGATGCCGAGAAAAACATTACCTACATTCGCATGCCCGGCACCAGCAACGAAGAAGCTATCGCTGCGGTAAAAGCCGCACTGGGTGTTGCAGGGCCGAAAACCCAATCCGATGACGACGAAGCCAAAACCGCGGAAACGCAACAACTGTAATCTTTACGGTTATCGTGGCGTGGCCGATGACGGAACTTGACCCAACCTCGGCCTTTAACCAGTTGCACAATAGCCTGCAAGGCTACTTCCCCATCAGCCCAACCACTTGGCAAGCGCTGCAAAAAGCCTGCACGCTAAAAAGGGTTGATAAAGGCACACACCTTTATTCTCTCGGCGAAACGCCTCATCACTTTGCCTACATTGTTACCGGATTATTTCGGGTATTCATCAGCGACGAACAGGGCAACGAGTACAACAAAAACTTTTTTGAGCAAGGCCAATTTCCCGGCACCATGGCCGCGCTATTAACCAACACGCCCTCAAAGTTTTCCGTTGAGGCTCTGGAAGATTCAGTGGTAATTACCATTGATTTTAAAACCTTTCGCCAACAACTCACCCAGCACCACGACTTGGCGTTGTTCCACATTCACTACCTGGAGCAAAACTGGCTGCTGGCTAAAGAACCTCGAGAAGTGGCCCTGGTGCAAGACGAAGCCCGCCAACGCTATGTACAATTTTTAAAAGACCATCCATCGCTTGCCGAACGAATACCGCAATTTCACATCGCCTCACACCTGGGCATTACCCCCACTCAATTAAGCCGCATTCGTAAATCCTTGCACGATCAATCCCTGTAATCATCAATCCTTTTAATCATCAACCTATGTAAATGCACTGCCGATACCGGCTTTTTACAATGCCGTTAAAACGACACGCATAGAGGATTACATCAGTGAGCACAACTGGATTACTGGCTTTAATGGCCGGAGCAATGATTGCACTGCAAGCCAGCATGAACGCCAAACTCGGCCTAATGCTAAACAACTCCGTTATTGCAACGGTCGTCGCTTTTGCGTGCAGTTGTTTTTTTTCGCTGATATTATTGGCCGTGCTGCCAAAACCTTTGCCCGCCTTGGCCGCCATTAAATCTGTGCCGATTTTTTTGTGGTTTACCGGTGGCCTGCTGGCTGCCACCGGCGTAGGACTCTTTTATTTTTTAATCCCCAAAATGGGCATTGGGCCGATGATGTCTTACGCCTTAACCGGCCAACTGCTGGTGGCCTTGGCAGCCAGTCATTGGGGATGGTTTAACCTACCGGAGAAACCGATAACACCACTAAAATTAGTCGGTGCTTGTTCGCTCGTGCTTGGCATTTTATTAATTAACAAGGAATAAACCTGTGATCCCATTGGAGCGCTATTTTGCCAAAATCGGCTTCAACCAACAGCCGGAGAAAAACCTAGCTACATTGGCACAACTGCAACAATTGCACCCCCAAACAATACCCTTCGAAAACCTCGACGTATTGCAAGGTTTGGCCATAAATTTATCGCCCGAAGCGCTGACCGAAAAACTCATCAATCAGTCGCGCGGCGGTTATTGTTTTGAGCAAAATGGATTAATGCTGCACATACTCAGAGCATTGGGTTACGAAGTGATACCCCTGCTATCGCGGGTTTTATGGAACCTAACCGAAAGCGATCCACCCAACCCAAGAACCCATATGGTGTTAAAGGTAAAACTTAACCACGCCTATTGGCTAATGGATGTGGGTTTTGGCAGCATGCAGTTAACTGCGCCGTTGCGCTGGGATTTAAAAACGCCCCAAAGCACACAGCACGAAACATTTCGCCTAACCCCTCAAAAACACACCATGTTGTTGGAAGTAAACATTAACGAGCAATGGCGACCGGTTTATGCCATCTCACCCGACACACAACACCCCGTCGACATCGAGGTAGCCAACTGGTACACCTCCCAGCACCCAGACTCGAAATTTAAACGCGTGTTAATGATGTCGCGAGTCACCGAAACAACTCGGTACACCTTGTTAAACAATCAGCTAACAATAAGAACTCAAAATAAACCCGCTGAAAAAATTAGGCTTAATACTAATGAGCTGCCCAGCACATTAAACGAATTATTTTTAATTAACTTTGATGATGTCTGGATGGCTACATTAGAAAATCTAGAGAAAATTGCCTAAAAAAATATTTATATTTTCGAGTTTTCGTTAAAAAAGCGTTCTACAAAACACCCATTTTGTTGAACGCCATCACAATAAGAAAGACGCCTGACACTTAAAACAACAAGTATTAGAAAAGTATGATGGAGTTCATCGGCACCTTTTGGCTAACATTTGCTCATCCGACAGTTTAATTAGCCCCTACCGGCGAATTTCCCCGAAAAGGAGTTCAACAATGCCCGAAGTTTGCTTTGCACAAAATACCTTTCGTATAACTGACCTGCTGGCCTCTAACGAGAACAATCTCGATAACAATTACCGTGCAAACAACCTAAACCCTGCAAGCGCCAATGCTCAGGCCACCATTTTTAGGGGGAAAACCTACTCACTCGACACGACAACCACGACACACTCTGTGCTCAATTGCCTTAATTGCATGCCGAGAGAGGAGCGTGACGCGCTGAATAAAGCAGTCAGTGTGATGGATGACGAAACCATCGCCCTAGCAGGATTCGCGCACCGCTATTTTAGTGAAGAGAATTTAGCCAAAATCAACACGGCCGTAGGCGCAGGTGCCACTGCCGCCACAACACGGCTGGATAATTTTGAACGAGCTTTGGTTAACTACCAGAGAGAATTGACCAACCTATGGCAACTGAGCCGAAATAATCGTCATGGCCGAGGCCCTGCCGCTGCTCGCACCAGTGCTCGAGTTAAAGTGCGCAAAGCATACGCCGTACTGCAAAACAGCTTTACACAAGAACTTAATCGCTATGCGCCGGCTTATCTAAGAGCCAAAAACCGCGGCGATGCACTCAGCAACGCCGAGCGCGGAATTACCCTAGCAACCCGCAAACCCAACTCGCCGAAAATGGATCCCAGAATACAAGTCGCCAACCGCTACGAAGCCGGCCAGTTAGCCCATTTGGGCAAGCTGTTAAAAGTGCTCGGCAACGCTGCTGTATTGGCAGATGCCGGATTTAGAATTAAGGAGGTTGTAGATACTCGAGAGGAGGGTGGTGACTGGCTACGTGAAAGCACTCGACAGATGTCCGGATTTGGCACGGGTGGTGCAGCAGGTATCGCTATTGGTACAGCAGTTGTCAAGGTTGGCACAACGTTAGCCTCTAGCGCAGGAGCAGCTGGCCTGGTTGCCGCGGGCCCAGTTGGCTGGGCTATTCTGGGCGCAATTATAGTCGTGGGACTTGGGGCGGGTTTGGCTGCCGGGTATTACGGTGACATTGTCGGAAAACGTGCTGCCGACAAAGCCTGGGAGCTATCGTCAGGAATCGGCTTTTAAAAAATGCTCGCTGAAATTATTTTCGTACTTTCTTTTATTATCAATTTATTACTTGTGGCAATATCAGGCTTTTATTTTTCGCGTGTAACAGTGCCTAAATTAGAGCAGCGAATATTTAACAATGAACACGACTCGCTTTGTCCGTGGGATCAGGGAATTGGGTCTAAAGGTATTTTTATTGCCTATGCAATTATATTCCCGACAGGAAAGCTTAATGCACCCAACAACCCTCTCATCAATGTTCCTTTGGTTAAAAGCCACTCTACTAAACAAGACTTTTGGGTATCGGTAGTTTATTTAACAGCTCTTTTTACATTTGTTTTTTCAGTCGTTGGCTACGGTGTGATACTAAAACATTATTAAAACAGATTTAACTATTAAGACTAACATTCAGCCAAAACCCCATCAAATTCTACAGAAAAGCTTGTGGGGTTTTGGTTTTTAATACTCAAATCGCCATCGAGTTGATCAATAAAACAACCCACCAATGTTAACCCCATTAAGCCATTACTGGCCAAATCAAATCCTTCGGGCAATCCGGGGCCATTGTCGGTAACCGTTAACATAAACCCACCACGCTCAAGAGCCTGCAAGTTCACGCCCATATTGCATGTTTGATACGGCAGTACATGTTTTATTACATTCAAACAAAGTTCGTTGACTATTAACCCTAATGGAATACTAATATTAATGGGCAAAGATATTTCGTCGACTTGAATATTAAACCTAAACCGCTCGTAATCTACTGAATAGGATTGTAAAAGATGTTGCACGATGGCTTCGATAACCTCGCGCTGAGGAACATACTCAAAGGTATCGGATTGGTAGAGCGATTGATGAATCAGCGCCATGGAATTTACGCGAT
>CAYFFE010000011.1:42560-47661 GCA_964342265.1 uncultured Cellvibrionaceae bacterium
AAGGTATCGGATTGGTAGAGCGATTGATGAATCAGCGCCATGGAATTTACGCGATTGCGGCATTCTTGAAGCACACCAATAGCTTCGGCCTGCTGAGCATGGTCTAGCTGCAAGCTCAACATGCTATTGATAATTTGTAGATTATTTTTTACCCGATGATAAATTTCCGACAACATTGCATCTTTTTCTTTCAAGGCTTTTTGCAACTGTCTTTCGTAATGTTTTCGCTCGATGGAAGAAACACACACACGATTTAATAATCGAGCACTTAAATCTTCTTTGGCAATATAGTCCTGAACACCCTTGTGTATTAATGATTTCACCACTGACTCATCGTCTAGCGAGGTTAGTACAACAATGGGAACGTCGGTTTTTAGTTCTCTTATTTTTTCAACCGTTTGGGTTATGTTTGAATCGGGCAAGTTAAGATCGCAAAACATTAGATCAAAAGGTTCGGCTTGAACTTTTTCCAAACCAGATGACAACTCCTTTTGCCATACCAAAGATAAATCACTGGGGTATAACTCATCCAAATAATCTTCTATCAATAATTTATGATCATCGTTATCTTCGATCAACAAAACCTTCAAAACTTAGCCCCTCATTAATTGGGCAACTCACTGGTCAACGCCCAATAATGATTTAAATTGTGTATTTTTTTTACAAAGCAGTCGTAATCGATAGGTTTGGAAACATAGCTATTGGCCCCCAATTGGTAACAGTCGTTTACATCTTGCTCTGAACAGGATGTGCTGATCATAATGACGGGCAAATACTGGGTGGCTTGGTTCGTGCGGATGGCCTTTAGGGTACTTTTACCATCGAGCCGATTCATTTTTAAATCCAAAATAATTAAGTCTGGCTTAATGGATTTTTCCCCTGCAGAAAGACTGTTGGTTAACAGCTTTAATGCTGCCTCGCCGTTACTGGCGTGAAAAATAGTATTTTTCTCGTTGAAGCCTTTGAACGATTCGATGATTAATTCTGCGTGGTCGATATTGTCTTCGGCCAAGAGTATGACGAGCGGCAATTCTTTCATTGAACTCTGGGATCCTAAACCGACTCATTGGATGGCACTAGCATCAACCTTTTTACTGCCTGTTAGTGCTCTGGTTCTATGCAATGCCTCAAGTGGGCAATAACGCCTTATCATTTCAGTATATACTTAAACTGATTAATTTCTCGTTAATACATTGCTTTGTGAACGAATTATCAGCACACTCCACCGGAATTAATCCTATCTGCTATTATTTATAACATTTGCTTTTAATGCCTATATCCAAGAGGCATTGCTGTTTATTAACACGACCGCTAAATTAGCTCACACTACTAACAGCACAACCAATAAATTCAGTCTCGTTATAAAAAGATATTTCAACAGCTTTTAAATTACCTACTGTTCCCGGAGAATTGAATGAAAGTTTTTTTGGAATCTCTGAGCAACCCTTTATTTATGCCTCATGGCCACTGTTATTTGTGGCAGCCCGATATTCTCTGGACGCACGTTATTGCCGATTCGGTTATCACCGCTGCTTATTATGCAATTCCAATTATTTTGGCCATCATCCTCATAAAGCGTAAACAATCTGTACCTTACGCGAACATCATTAGTTTATTTGTGGCTTTTATTTTTTTGTGCGGCACAACCCATCTAATCAGCATTTACGTTATCTGGCATCCTGCCTACGAAGTTCAGGGCTGGATAAAAGCAATTACCGCATTGATTTCTATTTTTACCGCCATTGTTCTTGCGCCCAAATTACCTGAAATTCTTCGACTGCAAGGCATCCAAAAAGCCTACGAAGAAAGTCAGCGAAATCTAAAGAAAATTCGTGAAGAAAAAGCAGAAATGCAGGCAATATTCGACGCTAGCAAAGATCGAGAAACCCGCGTATTACAATTAAAGCAAGAAGTTAATGCGCTGTTGCAGTCGCAAGGCAAACCCATCAAATACCTAGCGAACGAAGGCGGGCATGTGTGAACCAATTTTATTTGTTGGGTTTAATGCTTATTGGCTTGGGCCTACTGCTGTACGACATCCAAGCATTGGGTAAAATTCACCGCCAGCAAGCATTAATAGAGCAACAATTGCAACGGGCCGGCGATCAGCAGGAATTTTGGTTTGATTTTATCGAACAAGTCGAAATATTAAACACAAAGTTCTCGGAAGACAGGCTTAACAGGGTAATTCAACACCCTGCGGTCACTCGTGCTTCGCTCCCGAAAACCAACACAACCTTACAGCGAGAACCGCAATTTCAGCTACTTAAGGACCTAATTCAGCAACGCGATCAACTATTAAATAATACCCCGGTGAACAATCCAAGCCATCAATCGGCTCAACTGATGACTTGGACTGAAAACCTAACAACTACCACCCTCAATATCAACGCGGCAGACAACGCCCTCACCCAACGTTTAGTGAAGTCTTTGGGCAGCCAATTAAAATGGGGGTTAACGATTAACGCGGCAATATTTTTAAGCCTGGGTATTTTGATATTTATTATTTTTAAGCGACAGCAACAATCCGTTCTCGCTAACAGCATAGAGGCCAACCGAGAATTGGAACTACAACACAATGAGCTAATCTCCTCCAAGCAGGTTTTATTGAGTTTGATGGAAGATATTCGCCTAGAAAAAGAATCCGCATTGGCGCTCTCGGAGCAATTGCAAAACGCCAACCAGAAATTATCCAGCAAGAATCAAGAAATGGAGCAGTTTATTTATACGGTATCGCACGATTTGCGCTCGCCCCTGGTCACCATTGGTGGGTTTACGGCCCGATTAATGGAAAAACTGGCCTCGCAACTAGATGAATCCAGCCTTCATAAGTTGGAACGGATTAAATTTAATGTCGATCATATGGGGCAATTACTCAACGACTTATTGCAATTATCGCGGGTTATAAAAATGGATTTTGATCGGTCTTGGGTGGATGTTACGCAAGTAATTCAGCACCAAATGGCCACGTTGGAATCGGAAATCCACCAGTCAAACGCCGAAATCACAATAGTCGACTCCCTTCCTAAAGTTTACTGTAATCCCAGTATGCTCGCTCAGTGCATTAATAATCTTCTCAGTAACGCCATTAAATACCGCTCACCAGATCGCCCTTTAAAAATTGAAATCTTCAGCAGCGAATCGCACCAAGCTACTCGACTCAACGTAAAAGATAATGGCCTAGGTATTGATTTTAAGTACTTTGATCAGATTTTTAGAATTTTTGAACGCCTCGAAGTGGGTGAAGGTACAGGCGTGGGATTAACCATTGTGAAATCGATAATGGAAAAACATCAAGGCGAGGTGGTACTGCAGTCAGAGCCCGATATGGGCAGCACCTTTACATTGGTTTTTCCAAATAACACTGCAAGCAACATTGCTACTAACACCGCTACTAACATCGCTACCAACAGCGCGACCAGCTCCCCATCGACTCCAAGCTAGCCCAGCAATTGAACAGCGATTATTCATTTTCATCCACCACTTTGTCGAAATCCTCCAACAAATCCAGCGGTTCGATTTCTACACCGGCCAATTCGGAATTCCAATTTACCCCCACCATTAATTCGTCGTCATGCATGCCGGGCAACCAGTCGTCCATAAATTCTTCGGTGCTAACGGCAACCACTTGGTAATTCTGCCATTCATCGGCGCAGTGGATTTTGGCAAATTCGGGCTGCGACCAAAACGGCATCACTTGGCTATCGGGGTAGGGCTCTGAGCCGCACAGCGCCCAACCTTCTGGCCCCTCTAGCCCCCAAACGCAACCTGTGGCCAACGCTTCGTCGATGAATTGGTCGTAGTTTTGGTCGATGTTATCGCTGAGTGATTCCATGCTGCTCTCGTTTGAATTTTTTGGGGGTTTTTAAGTGAGTTTAAAACCACAGTCCCTGGCCATTTTGCTTGAGCCATTGGCGCTGTTGCTGGTAATCGGGGCAAACGCTGGCCACCAGCTGCCAAAAAGCGCGGCTGTGATTAAAGTGTTTAAGGTGGCTGACTTCGTGCGCCACCAAATAATCGATAACGGTTTCTGGCGCTTGCACAATCAGCCAATTAAATTGCAAAACGCCTTGGCTGGTGCAGTGCCCCCAACGGGATTTAGTTTTGCGAATACGCACTTCGCGAAAATTAAGCCCCATCGCACTGGCGAGTGCCTGTGCTTTTTGGCTGAGCATAGCGTGCGCTTGCTCTTTGTACCAAGTTTCCAATAATCGCGGCACAGTCGACGCGGGAGTGTTGAGCGCCCGACGATTTAATTGCACGCAGAGCGTGTTGCCGTTTAGCGCCACTTGATTGACGGGGCCCTGCAACATCACCAGCGAAACCGCCTCACCCAGCCACCACCAAGTGGCATTATTGGTAAATTCGCGCGGCGGATACTCTGCCAAACACTGCTGTTGCTCGGCGAGCTTGCGGTTGATCCAGTCGCGTTTAGTGGATAAAAAGCGCTGAATTTCTCGCGGTCCCACCTGCACGGGCGCGCGCACAAAAACGGCACCATTTTTGATTTGCACCTCTAGCGTGCGGCGTCGACTCGAACGCTTTAATTGATAATCAAAACCGAGGGCGTGAGTGCTAGCTTCGTTTATGTGCATTTAGCCAAATCGATGGTCGGCAACAAACGGATTGGTTTTGCGCTCGTGGCCAAAGGTCGACATGGGGCCGTGGCCAGGCAAAAATTTAACGTCGTCGCCCAATGGCCACAACTTACCGCGTATGGAATTGGCCAAATCATCGAAATTACCGCGCGGAAAATCCGTTCGCCCCACCGATCCGGCAAACAGTACGTCGCCCACAAAGGCAAGGCTGGCCTCTGGCTCGTAAAACACCACATGGCCGGGCGTATGGCCCGGACAGTGCAGCACTTGAAAGGATAATTGGCCCAGCTGCAAGGTTTCGCCATCGCTGAGCCAACGGCTCGGGGTAAAGGCTTCCACCGCCGTCCAGCCCATCATTTGCGCTTGCTGGCCGATGGACTGCAACCAGAACAAATCGTCTTGATGGGGCCCGATAATGGGCAGCTTGTGAGATTTCGCCAACGAGGCTGTGCCACCCACATGATCGATGTGGCCGTGGGTGAGCCAAATGGCTTTAAGGTTAA
>CAYFFE010000012.1:0-47400 GCA_964342265.1 uncultured Cellvibrionaceae bacterium
AGAACGGATCCCAACACAGGGTGTGCGTACAGGTTTGAATATCATACCGTATTTTCCTGGGCGTTAATCAAGAATATTAGCTGTAAAATAAGCTCGTTTGGCTATTCAAGTTAGCACTGAGCGCCTCGTGTCTCAACGATTTTACGGTAGTGACTTATCTCATTTATACATATACGAGCATAATTCTTGCTTTAAAAAACACCACTTATGCCCGCTTACCACCCCCGGATTCCTTAACAGCTACCACCGAATCCTGTAGAATACGTCGCCCAAGTAATCCGCTCACGGGATTACTTGATCCATGGCAACCATGGATAGCCTCCGGCAACAGAAACCCTGAGGTCAGGAGTAACCCTATTAAGAAGAGGAAATGACCGTGCTTGAAGCTTATCGTAAACACGTAGAAGAGCGTGCCGCTGAAGGCGTGCCACCAAAGCCGCTAGTTGCTGAGCAAGTCGCCGGACTTGTTGAATTGTTGAAAAACCCACCCGCTGGCGAAGAAGACACGCTTCTTGACCTGATTTCCAACCGCGTACCGCCCGGCGTAGATGAAGCCGCCTACGTAAAAGCTGGATTTTTATCCGCCGTAGTAAAAGGCGAGACCGAATGTCCGCTGATCGACAAACAAGCTGCGGTTAAACTACTGGGCAACATGCACGGTGGTTACAACATCGAAACTCTTATCAGCTTGCTGGACGACGACAGTCTGGCCGAGCTTGCCGCCACTGAACTAAAACACACCTTGTTGATGTTTGATGCCTTCCACGACGTGGAAGAAAAAGCCAAAGCCGGCAACGAGCACGCTAAAGGCGTTCTTCAGTCCTGGGCCGATGCAGAGTGGTTTACCAGCCGCCCAGAAGTGGCCGAAAGCAAAAAAATGATCGTATTTAAAGTGACTGGCGAAACCAATACCGACGATTTGTCGCCAGCACCGGATGCTTGGAGCCGCCCAGACATCCCATTGCACGCCCGCGCCATGTACAAAATGACTCGCGACGGTTTGGAGCCAGACGAGCACGGTGTAGTTGGCCCTCTTAAGCAAATCGAAGCCATTCAATCCAAAGGCTTGCCCGTAGCGTTTGTCGGCGATGTTGTCGGTACCGGCTCATCGCGTAAATCCGCCACCAACTCTGTACTTTGGTTCTTCGGCGAAGACATGCCAGGCGTGCCTAACAAGCGCAGCGGCGGCGTGTGTATCGGCGGCAAAGTAGCGCCAATTTTCTTTAATACCATGGAAGACGCCGGCGCGTTAGTGTTCGAAGCACCTGTTGATGACCTAAACATGGGCGACGTGATCGAAATTCGCCCATACGATGGCAAAATTTTGGCCGAAGACGGCACCGTACTGAGCGAATTTTCACTGCGTTCTGACGTGTTGCTGGATGAAGTTCGCGCCGGCGGCCGTATTAACTTGATTATTGGTCGCGGCCTTACCACCAAAGCGCGCGAATCTCTTGGCTTGCCACCTGCCGATTTCTTCAGAAAACCAGAAGATCCCAAAGACAGCGGCAAAGGCTTCTCTTTGGCTCAGAAAATGGTTGGCCGCGCCTGCGGTTTGGCAGAAGGCCAAGGCGTACGTCCTGGCACCTACTGCGAGCCCACCATGACCACCGTGGGTTCACAAGACACGACCGGCCCCATGACTCGCGATGAGTTAAAAGATTTGGCCTGCTTGGGCTTCTCTGCCGATTTAACCATGCAGTCTTTCTGTCACACTGCGGCTTATCCTAAGCCTGTGGATATCGATACCCAGCACACCCTGCCAGATTTCATCCGCAACCGCGGTGGTGTTTCTCTACGCCCTGGTGACGGCATCATCCACTCCTGGTTAAACCGCATGTTGTTGCCAGACACCGTAGGTACCGGCGGCGACTCACACACCCGCTTCCCAATGGGTATCTCCTTCCCTGCCGGATCTGGTCTAGTGGCTTTCGCCGCTGCCACCGGTGTAATGCCATTGGATATGCCAGAGTCTGTGTTGGTTCGCTTTAAAGGCGAAAGACAACCCGGTATTACCTTGCGCGATTTGGTACACGCCATTCCGTTCTACGCCATCAAGCAAGGTTTGTTGACCGTAGAGAAAAAAGGCAAGAAGAACATCTTCTCTGGCCGCATTCTAGAAATTGAAGGCCTAAAAGGCCTGACCGTTGAGCAAGCGTTTGAGCTGTCTGACGCCTCTGCCGAGCGCTCTGCTGCCGGCTGTACCATTGAGCTTGAGCAGGATTCAGTTAAAGAGTACTTGCAGTCCAACATTACCTTGCTGCGCTCAATGATTGCCGACGGTTACGGTGATCCTCGTACGCTTGAGCGTCGTGCTCGCAAAATGGAAGAGTGGCTGGCCAGCCCAGATCTAATGAAAGCCGACGACGACGCCGAGTACGCTGCGGTTATCGAAATCGACCTTTCAGAAGTTAACGAGCCTATCGTGTGCTGCCCGAACGATCCAGACGATGCCAAATTGTTGTCTGAAGTGGCTGGCGATGAAGTGAACGAAGTGTTCATCGGCTCGTGTATGACCAACATCGGTCACTTCCGCGCTGCTGGTAAATTGTTGGAGCAATACAAGGGCCCAATGAATACACGCTTGTGGTTATCGCCTCCCACCAAAATGGATGAACACATCCTAATGGAAGAAGGCTACTACAACATCTTTGGCCGCTCCGGTGCACGCATGGAAATGCCGGGTTGTTCACTGTGTATGGGTAACCAAGCACGTGTAGCCCCTAACAGTACCGTGCTATCCACCTCAACGCGTAACTTCCCTAACCGCTTGGGTGATGGTGCCAACGTTTACCTAACATCCGCAGAGCTTGCCGCTGTGGGTGCCATCTTGGGTAAACTGCCAACGCCTGCGGAGTATATGCAGTACGCCAACAGCTTGGATTCCATGTCCAGCGAGATATACCGCTACATGAACTTCGACCAAATTTCTGAATTCCAGAAAAGTGCGGAAGAAGGCAAAAAGATTGCAGCGGTTCAAATCGAAGAAGTTCAGGCGTAAGCCTAATTTCTGCGCTCTGCTAAAGAGCGCGCCCTGCAAGATAAATCTGCAAAACAAAAAAGGTGGCCTCAGCCACCTTTTTTGTTTCATTGCTATTATAGGAACCTCTTATTAACTCATCCCTGAGTTAATAAGAGGTTCCTATATTTTGATTGAGTTTAAGCCAGTTTCAATTTTGTTACACGCTTATTATCAATTAAGGCTTTGTTTTCAAATTGACTGGCCGCATCACTCACGGGGTTATCTTCGTCGTTTTGTTCAGCCACAAAAGTTGATAAAAAATAATCCACCTCGGGCAACTGATACGACGTGAGCCGTTGTTTTAAATTATTAATGGTTGTTTCGTATTCTTTGTTACCATTGGCAATTTCGGCTAAAGCTTTTACATAGGCCGATAAATTATCCGCTGCTTTAACAAATTTAGCCTCTTGCTCTGTAACTCCCTGACCACACACAACCTGGTTAAACACACCGCGTAATTCCTCTGGCAACATAGCCACTAACGAGCGTTCGGCGTCTTCTTCGATAACTTTGTAGGCCTTTTGAATTTCCTCAGAATAATATTTAACGGGTGTGGGTAAATCACCCGTAATGGCTTCTGAACTGTCGTGATACAACGCCAGAGTCGACAATCGATCGGGGTTAATAGAACCGTTATAACGTTGATTGTTAATGCAACCCAACATATGGGCAATAACGGCCACTTCCCAACTGTGCTCCATGACATTCTCAGTTAAAGTATTGCGTTTTAAGCTCCAGCGCTGAATCCAGCGCAAGCGACTGATCGCTGAAAAAAATCCACTGATCATATTTGATCTCCCGGAGGTATTGTTTAACGAGGCTTGGCGAGGGGGATTATTGCCATTTATCAATCGCCGTTTTATTTACTCGCCTCGTTTGGTGTTTAATTCGTTGCATGTGACTAATAGTGGGGGAAACCACTGTAAAGTTCAAACCGGACAGCGATTTAACATGTCGCCTTTTCAAGCATGTTTTGTTTGGAATGAGTGATACAATGGTTTTTAAATCAGTATACGCAGCCATTTACCACTAAATAGCGGTGCTGTGTTCTATATCTTGTGTCTACTACGTTCATTAAATCTATATGACAAACAATCAAACCCTCAAGCTGGATCTAAAACTCCGCTATAAATTAATCGAGATCGTGAGCTTTTGGGAGGCCAGGCTTACCACCCAGCACCTGTGCCAAACCTTTGACATTGGCCGCCAGCAGGCCTCTAAAGTTATAAACAGTTATATCGATGATATAGCCCCGTACAATTTAATTTACGATGCCAACCTCAAAGGGTATCGTCCAACCAGTCGATTTAAACCGGTTTTTGCCT
Organism: uncultured Cellvibrionaceae bacterium; assembly: GCA_964342265.1. Lineage (GTDB taxonomy): Bacteria > Pseudomonadota > Gammaproteobacteria > Pseudomonadales > Cellvibrionaceae > Halioxenophilus. Next base: position 4,348 of record CAYFFE010000012.1, read on the forward strand.
CCAACAACCTGCACGAATATTTGCAGTGGCTAACCGACTCCAGCTCCGCCAAAGCCCCATTTTTAAACTTGGCCGGCCAATTAAGCCATTGGCACAGTCATTGGATTGAAACGGCCATTCCACGCACCCCAGGAATTGATCCAAAAATTTTAGTCCCCTTGCTAAAAGCCATACAACACCAGCAACGTGTAGAAATCACTTACGTGTCTCTCAACAACCCCAAACCCGAACCTCGATTTATATCGCCGCACACCCTCGTGGACAGCGGCAATCGCTGGCACGTGCGCGCTTTTTGCGAAAAAAATAACGACTTCAGAGACTTTGTATTAACGCGTTTTAGAGATGAACCAGAACCACTTGGCAATGCCGCTGCTACCGCAGATAAAGACGACTATTGGCAACATCGCGTAAAAATAAAAATTATTCCCGATACTCGCCTGTTGCCCGCCCAGCGAAAAATTATCGCCAAAGATTACGGCATGACACGCAACCAATGGGTAATAGAAACACGGGCCGCGTTAGTGAATTACGTGTTGCAGTATTTTAAGCTCGACCCACAAAAAATCGAGGCCAAGCCCGAAGCACAACAATTAATGATTGCCAATTTACAAGAAGTGGAGAAATGGTATTTTTAATCGATTACTGTAATATCTCGCAAATTAAACTGCGCATCCACACATTGGCTTGATCTTGATCGGCGCTGGTGTGCCAAAAGAGCTGCCAATCCACCGGATCCACGTCCAATGGTAAATCCAGTAACTTGAGCCCCAGATGGCGCCCCAACCCCATAGGCAAGGTTACAGCCAAGTCGGTTTTATTAACGATATCGGCCACCGCCTGATGGCCGCGTAAGCGCAGTTGTATATTGCGTTTTTTGCCCTGTCGACTCAACGCAAAATCCACATAGCCCAGCCCCTTACGACGACTGGACACATGCACATGCTTAAGATTGAGGTATTCTTCCAGCGACAAGCTATCACCAACGCTAGGATGATCCGGTCGTACGGCGCACATGTAATGATCTTTTAAAATCGGTATGGTGCACAACTGTGGCGTGGCAACCGAGGGAATATCCAGCGCTAGGTCGATGGTACCGGCGGCCAGTTCTTTGGCGATTTCGTTGCGCGGTACTGTGTAAGACTCCACCGACACGCCCGGCGCCAAAGACTGAATTTGTGTAATCAGCGGCTGCAGTAAGAGACTTTCAGCGATGTCATTCATGCTGATAACAAACGTCTTTTCAGAAATCGCCGGGCTAAACTGATCGGCTTCGGCCAAGCTTGTGCCCATTAACTGCAGTGCTTCGCGCACTCGACTGATTATATTCTCAGCCACCGGCGTGGGCACCATCGCCGAGGGTGTGCGCACAAACAGTTGATCGTTGAAGGTTTTACGCAAGCGATTGAGTGCATTACTCACCGCAGGCTGGGTAATGCACAAAACCTCGGCCGCACGGGTTAAGTTGCGCTCGGTGTAAATGGTCTCAAAGACAATAAACAAATTGAGATCGACATTCTGCAAACGCATGAAAACCTCCTCCGATATTCAGAGCTTGCCGTCACGCGGGTTCTGTACCCGGTTGTCAGACGGTAAAACGACTGCCAGTATGTGCAAGCTTGAAGGATCAACCAAGCATATACTGGATGAATGCTAAGACATTCAAATAATAAACTTTATTAATATCAAATCGCAACTTACTATAGCTTTAAAGATCGAAGGAGCCTTTTTGTGTCTGAAGTGTATTTTGTTCGCCACGGACAAGCGTCCTACGGCAGCGACAACTATGATCAGCTCTCCCCTCTCGGCCATCAACAGGCCATTTGGCTGGGCGAGTATTTTGCCGAGCGCGACATTTCCTTCAACACAATCCTCATGGGCGATATGGTTCGCCACCGAGAAACCACCGAGGGCATCTGCCAGGGCTTAGGCATCGATCTCGCTGATGTACAAGTCTACCCCAGTTTTAACGAGTTTGATTTTCAAGCGCTTACCAAAGCCTATTTAGACAGTCGCGGTGAGCAACTGCCGCCGCCTGGAACTCCGGTTCCGGATTTTTATCGCATTCTTAAAAAAGCCTTGTTGAGCTGGTCTGATGGAGAAGTCATCGAAGGCGCTCCGGAAACCTGGGATCACTTTGAACAGCGCACTCAACAAAATCTGGCACTTATTCAAGAACGCCCGTCCAAGCAAAAAGTGCTTGTGGTCAGTTCCGGTGGCGCCATCTCCATGGCTTTGCGCTTTATTTTAAAAGCTCCAGCAGAAACCATGGTGAATTTAAACTTACAAACCCGCAACACAGGCATTAGCCACTGTTATTTCAACAGCACAAGCTTTACCCTCAACAGTTTTAATCACACACCGCATCTCGACAGCCGCGAGCGTCGAGAACATGTGACTTACAGTTAACCGCAAACCAGCAAGAGTAACGATTATGGACTTTGAATATTCCGATAAAGTAAAGGGTCTAATACAGCAAGTTCGTGACTTCATGAACGAACACGTGATGCCGAATGAGCATACCTTTCATGAGCAGATCAACGCCAACCGCTGGGAAACACCCCCCATTTTGGAAGAACTTAAAGCCAAAGCTAAAGAACAGGGGTTGTGGAATTTCTTCCTACCACTGAGCTACGGCGATTACAGCCCAGGTTTAACCAATTTAGAATACGCCCCATTGGCAGAAGAAATGGGCAAAACGCACTGGGCTCCTGAAGTTTTTAACTGTGCCGCTCCCGATACTGGCAACATGGAAGTACTGGCCAAATACGGCAACGAAGAACAAAAAAAGCGTTGGTTAGAGCCTCTGCTTGCCGGGGAAATTCGCTCGGCGTTTGCCATGACAGAACCCGCCGTTGCCTCCAGTGATGCCACCAACATTCAAACTGAAATCACTCGCGATGGTGATGAGTACGTTATCAACGGTACTAAGTTTTATATTTCCGGAGCGTGTCGCAAAAGTTGCGAAATTATGATCGTCATGGGTAAAACCGATGCGGAAAACCCCAATCGTTACGTTCAGCAATCGCAAATTCTTGTTCCTACCAACACCCCGGGCGTTAAAGTAACCCGCCCGATGCATGTATTCGGATACGACGATGCGCCTGAAGGCCACGCTGAAGTTATTTTCGACAACGTACGTGTTCCTGCAGAGAATTTAATTTTAGGAGAAGGTCGCGGTTTTGAAATTGCCCAAGGTCGCCTTGGCCCAGGCCGTATTCACCACTGTATGCGTTCCATTGGTATTGCTCAGCGCGCTTTGGAAGCCATGTGTAAGCGTGCTAACGAGCGTGTGGTGTTTGGCCAACCAATGATCAAACAACAATCCGTTCGTGAAGACATTGCCAAATCAGTTTGCCAAATCGAGCAAGCGCGTTTATTAACGCTTAAGGCAGCTCAAAAAATGGATACCGAAGGCAACAAAGCGGCTAAAGATTTAATCGCTATGATTAAAATCGTTGCCCCGAATATGTCGTTGGATGTACTCGATCGAGCGATTCAAATTCACGGTGCCATGGGCGTTAGCCAAGATTCCTTCCTGGCACAAGCCTATGCCGGTCAACGTACTTTGCGTTTAGCCGACGGCCCGGATCAGGTCCACATGATGCAACTGGGTCGCGAAACGGCGCGAGGCTTTGCCGAGTAATTTCGACAATCTCAAAAGTTGTTTAAGCTGCAAGTAAAAAGCCCCCGTTGTTAAACGGGGGCTTTTTTGTTCAATCAAAATAATACGCCGCAAAAATGGACTTAATTTTTCTTAGACAATAGCCCCAAACAAATTTCGGTTTGACGAACAAAGTGCGCAAAACCATCAAACTGCTCTTGAGTAATATTGTCTGCGCACTTGTAACGATCGGCGTAAAATATGGCCACCGGGCGATCATTTAATCGTACATTGGCAATGAGCGCTGGATAATTACCAACTATTTTTTTAAATTCCGGTGTGTACAATCGAGCGAATTGTGGGTCACGCGGTTTATCAATTAAAGTAACCGACGAACCTCGATAAGCATAGTGTAAAAGGTTGTCTTCATCGCTCAACGGAAATTGAATTTCTTCCCGCCAGCGCCTTGTGCCCATACCCACAATGTAGCGCGCATAAATTTTATTCTGTGCGACTAAACAAATTAATACTCTTTCCAGCCCTACACCACGATGTATGCCTTCCAATACCATTTGGAATACCGTCGCCACATCCAATTCAGCTAACGAGCAAGACAATTCGCGTAAAATACTTAATTGAATGTCTGTATTGGGAACCAAAGGTTGGTAATGTTTTTCTTTACTCTGGACTGGTTCCTGATGAACTGGAGCAGGAATAAGATGAGTAATGCTACCCGCTCCAAACGTTTCCGCCACACTGATGGATTGCTCCGCTGCTTGTTTACACGCCTCTAAGGTAACGTCTTTCGATTTCTTTCGAAAACGAGCCACATCACTGATTACATCCATCAACTCCGGACTTTGCCAGCCACGAGGAGCGGCTTCTGCAATTTGCGACGATAACTGAATAACTTGCGACATCTGATTTTGCGCACCAGATAGTGCCTGCAATAATGTATCGCCCAACTTCCAAGCGTTACACAATCCACGCCCCAAACTGTTAAAACTGGTCCCTAAAATTGCATGGCAGGCTTGTTTTTCGGTTTCGCCGGAACTTAATAATTCATCCAACGTATCCACTTCGGGACTGTTAGTGGCCCAAAAAACCAACTCCCCTAATCGAAATAACAAACCTCCAACGAACGCGACTTCCAAATCGTGCTCATGCTCAGAGGGACACATTGCTTTAGCTTGGGTGGCTGTGTGAAAACTTTTAGCTAAGCACTCTAGTAATCGTTGCCGCACTCGCCCTTGCAATAAAGAATCTACAACGATTAACGAAACACAAATGGAACTGATCTGTTCAAACCCCAATAACACAATGGCACGACTCACTGTGGTAATTCGGTGCCCTTGAGGATTGTATTGAACGCTATTAGCAATCTTTATAACTTGCGACGTTAAGTTTGCATCTTTTAGAACAACTTCCGCCAACTGAGCAACTCGGGTTTCATCATCATTGGTTAGCTCCAACAACTGTTTAACAATAACAGCAACCACCGGGACTTCTGCCCGGTGTAATTTATCAACCCAAAATCGCTCGCCTTTGCCAGTCACCCACACAGCCTTAGAATATAAAAATGCCAACAGACCATCTAAAACCTTATAAAACCCTTTCGTTTTAGACCCGTATCACTCAAAAAGTATAGCCCAGCTCACACTATTGCCTCTTTAAAAATAGCGTTAAGCCAAAATAGTCTGAATTTATAGGTTTCTATACACCTTTTGAGCAAAGTACTGTTGTTTTAGACAAGGTAAGTATTTGTATCGTCAGGTGTTTAAATCGAGGGGTATTTGAATCGATAGGTTTTGGAATCAACGAGTATTTAAATCGATAGCTATTGGAATCGAAAAGAACGGAGCAACAATAATTAATAAAAGTAATTAAAGTAATATTTATAGAATTTTTTCAGTGCGTAGATCGCAAATTTTTATCTAGCATAAAAAAGCCCTGATTAATCGAACGTTAATCAGGGCTTTTTTGAGCTTTAAGAGCCAACGATTATTGTTCTATATCGGCTATATCAACCAATCGTTTTCGCACAGTAACCATATCAGCGCGACCCAACAAATTGGTTAATTGCGCATCGATGGCTGCCAATTCTTGCTCAGAGACTTCCTCCAACTTACCACTGTGAACCGCCGTTAGTGCTACCAATGCGACCTCACCGGTGGTCAAGCTAAGGTTATCGTACACCGCTGGCTGTGAATCACTTGGAGCACTCATACCAAATACATGGCTTGCCAATTCTGGATTCACATCCGGTTGTCGGCGTTTGCTGCCTTCAACGCTTTTTAACTCAACGGATAAAGACTCAGCAATAGACTGCAGCGACTCTCCTGCCTGTAGTTGGTTGATGGCATTCTCGGTTTCAGCAATTAACAACTCTTCTGCTTTATCCGCTTTTACCGCTTTTTCTACCATGTTTTTCACCTCAGCAAACGGTTTTGCTTCGGCTGGCGAATGTTCAACAACTCGAATAACAACAGCGGTTTGATTATCCAGTTCGAGCACTTCGCTGGTTCGACCAGAGTTAATCAACTCTTCACTGAACGCAGCCTGTAATACCTGAGGCTCAGCGGCCACACCAGTTGCCGTGTTACGGGAGAATTCTTCTGTAACGATTAAATCGAGCCCGAGATCTTCTGCAACCGGGCCAAGATCAGATATGTTGTAGGTATAGTCTTCGAAATCAGCCAATTTTTCGATGTATAGAGTTTCGGCGAAACCAGCTTTTATTTTTTCGATAATTTCGGCTCGTTTTTGTTCTAGCGGAGGATAAGATTCAGCCTCTTCCTCGAGTAGCTTGATAATATGCACACCAAATTCTGTTTCTACGGGTTGCGAAATTTCACCCACTTGCAGTTTCGTTAGAGCGTCTTCAAATTCCTCAACAAAACTGTCGCCGGTTGTGTAACCCACATCACCGCCAGAATCTTTTGAGCCAAAATCATCTGAAAACTCTTTGGCCAAATCGCCAAAGTCTTCACCTTTTTCTAGTCGCTCCTGAACTTCTGTTAAACGCGCCTGATAATCGTCGGTTGAGGAATCAAACAAAATGTGAGCAGCGCGGCGTTCAATTTTGGCTTCAAAGCCGTCTTTGTCGCGCTGATACCGATCAACGATTTCCTCTTCGGTAATTTCTACATTTTGTACTAATTGAATACCGTCCAGTTTTATCGCTTCTATAATTACCGATTCAGGATTTTGGTAAAGATCGATGTTGTCTTGATAATATTCTTGTAACTCTTCCTCGGTAACCGACACTTGGTCCAATACGTTACTTGTATTTAACGTTAAATACTGGAAATCCCGTGTCTGCAAACCCAGCTTTGCTAGCAGCGCCACTTCATTAGGTAACGCGAAGTTAGAGGCAGTAATACCATTACTAAACTGGCTGACGATTACATCCTGAGCAATACGATCTTTATAACTTTGGTTGGTAAAGCCAGCACCACGCAGTAGTTGTTGGTAACGCTGGGCATCAAATTTGTTATCCACCTGGAACTCAGACGATTGAACGATGATTTCGTCAATACTGGAAATCGATACCGCCATGCCCTGAGATTTTGCCGCATTAATCATTGCCTGGCGTTCAATCAATGACTTTAGTACTGGCTCACGCATATTTTCTTCACTGAAGAAATCCGCCGGCAAATTATCGCCAAATTGTTCAGCAAATTGTCGACGTTGAATTTCTACAGCGCGATCCAATTCCAATTTGGAAATCGGTTCGCCATCCACTTCGGCCACTTGTTCAGAATTACTGCTTGGGGAGAAAAGTGAATCGATACCAAAAAACACGAAGGGTATACAAATAATTACCACTAAAATCGTTGCCACAGTACCTTTTATGTTGTCACGAAAACTTTGTAGCATGATGATTTCCTAAGTCCCTACCATTCTCTACGAATCTGTCATTAACGGATTGATCATTTATAAAATTAAATATTTTAACAATAAAAAAGGCGCACGATGTGCACCCTTTTTGAGTTAAGGATAATGGCCGGTATACGCTTTCACATCCGCAAAGTCCTCAACACACATCGGTAAAATCAACCAATGTAAGTGGTTGATTTTGGAGGGCAAGTGGCAATATTATCAAGCACTCAGCATTATCGAATACTCTCTATTATCGAGCACTTTACGCCACCAACCAACTGACAGCTTTCTGGGCTGTATTGTACCGGACTTATCGACACCGGCCTACTAGCGCCGATACAACGCGCAAGCGAGACTCCCCGACTAAAACCCTAAAAGTGTTTTTATTTAACGACCCCGTTTAGTTGCCTGGGCAGTTTACAAAGTAAGCCACTTTTAAGCCAGAACCTTATCTAAGGCCGCATCAGGTCAAGTCTGTGCCAAGATTATGTCGAGATGGAACTGTGCCCGCTAAATCGATGGAACTGCCAGCGATGGGGAATTGACGAATACTCGGCAGCCACTCGCCTCACTGGCCATACTTACCCACCCCAATATTGTATTAGGTAAAGTTATACGCTTCATTACATTGGCTGTTGAAGAATCTAACGTGGGCTACAGTGAGGGCTTATTTGGGATTTAGTTCGGCCTTGGTATCAATTTTTATTGTGTTACGGATTAACCGCGTCTTTCAGGGCTTTACCCGCTTTAAAGCTCGGAATTTTAGCCGCTGCAATTTCAATAGGATCACCCGTTTGTGGGTTACGGCCAGTACGAGCGGCTCGTTCTTTCACTGAGAAGGTTCCAAAGCCGACAAGTACGACTTGATCACCTTCTTTCAGAGCACCTGTTACAGTGTCTACCATCGCATCTAGTGCACGACTAGCCGCAGCTTTAGGAATGTCAGCTGACGCTGCAATGGCTTCAATTAGCTCTGATTTATTCACGCTTTACCCCTCGTTTTTAGCATCAAATTTATACAATAATCGGGTTTATCAAAAAGTAGTCAAGTCGCTGTGAACACCAGAGATACCGGGCCCTCCAACGAAAGACGTTTTATACCAACAGTCGATTAAAGGGTCAAGGAAGACCCTCAGCAAAAACGTAAATTAAATGCCAAAGCACTTTTGCCATTTGACAACTGGCGGAATTGACATCTACAGCTTTACGCCAGCACTACCAAAAATTTGTCGATTTAAGGCTGTACCTAGCCAATATTTTGAACTCAAGCCTTGATTAATCGACAACAAGCCGGATTTCCGCTGCTTATCGATAGACTGGCTCAATAATTCTCGTTCAAAATTACACGATTGGCTTAACAAAAATTATCCATTTCCCACGACGTTTATCTCAGATCGTTATACAGGGCTAGAGTAAGAACATTTCCAACGCTCAATAGTAAGCGGCTTGCCAACTACCTGCTACAACTCGCCCTCATACAACACAGCCCTGAAGAACAACTTTTAATCGCACAAGTATTCTTCAGGGCTGATTGGTCACCAAACAAAACGCTTTGCGTGATTAATCGCCGTGTGCTTCGATTCTTGCCGGATGCGTGCGCTAAAAACGTTGCTCCCAATTAAACTCAGCCGGTAATTTTGAGTAAATCGAGTTTGAGCACAACACATTTGAGTAAAACACGCGCAGACTCAAACAACCTTATACCCTACTAAGCACAAGCTTAAATAAACGCGCAACCAAGTAATCAAATGCTTTAAATTAGCTAACTAGGGTTTAATGCCTAGCCTGCTCGCCGCTGATTTTATTTTCCACTCGCTCCAACAGTGCCCGATATTCCTCGTCAGAAAAAGGTTCCGGCATATGCGTTAGCGCCACTTCTAACACCTGGTCGATCCACTTAACCGGTCGAATTTCTAAATCGGCTTTAATATTATCGGGAATATCTTTGAGATCGCGTTCATTGTCAGCGGGGATCAACACGGTCTTTATTCCGCCGCGATGAGCTGCCAGTAATTTCTCTTTAAGGCCACCAATTCGGAGTACTTCACCACGCAGGGTGATTTCCCCAGTCATGGCAACATCTGCGCGCACTGGAATGTTCGTTAAAACACTCACCAACGCTGTGCACATACCAACGCCCGCGCTTGGACCATCTTTGGGTGTCGCACCTTCTGGTACGTGAATGTGCAGATCGGTTTGCTCGGAATAATCCGGCGCAATACCCAATACTTGAGCTCTGGAGCGCACAACGGTCATCGCGGCCTGAATGGACTCCTGCATCACATCGCCCAGAGAACCCGTTTTAACCATGCGCCCTTTACCTTTCAGGGCGGCCGCTTCGATGGTAAGCAGTTCGCCACCAACCTGTGTCCACGCCAATCCGGTAACCTGTCCGATTTGGTTTTCCTGCTCGGCTACTCCGTAATCGAATCGCTTTACACCCAGGTAATTTTCCAACACATCGCACTCAACCACAGCGGTTTCTTGAGATTTATCCTTAACGTGTTGTGTAACCACTTTACGACAGATTTTGGCGATCTCGCGATCAAGACTCCGTACACCGGCCTCTCGGGTGTAGTAACGAATGATGTCACGAATGGCGGATTCGGCCAGGGAGATTTCTTTCTCTTTAAGGCCGTTGCGCTTAATTTGCTTAGGCAATAGATATTTAGTGGCGATGGCCACTTTTTCGTCTTCGGTATAACCAGGAATTCGAATAACTTCCATACGATCCAACAAGGGACCCGGAATGTTCATTGAGTTGGAGGTACAAATGAACATAACGTCGGAAAGATCGTAGTCAACTTCCAAATAGTGATCGTTAAAGCTGTTATTTTGCTCGGGATCCAATACTTCCAACAAAGCGGAAGCTGGATCGCCTCGGTGATCCATGCCTAGCTTGTCGATCTCATCAAGTAAGAAGAGCGGGTTTTTCACTCCCACCTTGGTCATTTTTTGCACTAACTTACCCGGCAAAGAGCCGATATAGGTACGTCGGTGACCACGAATTTCCGCCTCATCACGCACGCCACCAAGCGCCATGCGCACAAATTTTCGGTTTGTTGCTCTAGCGATGGATTCACCCAATGATGTTTTACCCACCCCCGGAGGCCCCACCAAACACAATACCGGACCTTTGATTTTTTTAACGCGTTTTTGTACCGCTAGGTATTCCAGAATTCGGGCTTTAACTTCTTCCAGGCCGTAGTGGTCTCGCTCCAGAATCTCTTCGGCACGGACCAAGTCGTTGCGCACTTTGCTGCGTTTTTTCCAGGGAACGTTAACCATCCACTCTATGTAGGAGCGCACCACTGAGGCTTCCGCCGACATTGGCGACATCATTTTTAACTTGCCCAGTTCTGCCCGAGTTTTGCGCTCCGCTTCTTCGGGCATGCCCGCTTCCACGATTTTTTGCTCGAGGTCTTCCAACTCGTTGGGCTCGTCGCTTAAGTCCCCCAACTCCTTTTGGATAGCTTTCATCTGCTCGTTTAAATAGTACTCGCGCTGGCTTTTTTCCATCTGCTTTTTGACGCGACCACGGATGCGCTTTTCGACTTGGAACAAGTCGATTTCGGCTTCTATCAACCCGAGAATGTGCTCAAGACGCTCGTGTACGTTAACCATCTCGAGGATTTCTTGTTTCTGAACCAAATCCAGAGACATATGCGCAACAATGGTGTCGGCCAGCCGACCAGGCTCATCAATACCCGATAATGATGTCATTACTTCGGCGGGTACTTTTTTGCTCAGGTTTACGTATTGTTCGAACTGAGCCATTGCTGTTTTAACCAGCACCTCACCTTCTCTGGCGGGGATTTCTTCGGGCATGAGCAGCTCGACATCCGCCTTGTAAAAGCTTTCGCCTTCTTCAATGGCTGTAACCTGGGCTCGTTCACCGCCTTCTACCAGTACTTTTACGGTGCCGTCCGGCAGCTTTAACAGTTGTAATACGGACGAAACAGTTCCGATTTCAAATAGACGCTCCGGACTGGGATCGTCGTCGGACGCGTTGCGCTGAGCCAGTAACAGCACCTGCTTGTCGGTGGCCATTGCCTGCTCAAGCGCTTGGATCGATTTTTCGCGACCAACAAAGAGCGGAATGACCATGTGGGGATAGATTACGACGTCCCGCAAAGGGAGCAACGGCAGAGCTTGAATCGTGGTTTCGGTTTGTTCGGATGCCATGCTTGAATGTGCCTCACATTATTCTTTGTGGGCCTGTTGGGCTACAACAGACAAATACCATGGAGTACGTGGGGGTTGAAGCGCCTGATTGCAAGCGCTGGGCTTATTCGCCGCTATTGTTATTGTATGCAGCCGATGAATAAAGTGCCTGAATTGCCCCAGGCACTGCTGAGATAAGACTATTCGTCAGAGATAGCTTTCTGCGCGTTGGAGTTCTCGTAAACCAACAATGGTTCAGACTCACCACCAATCACACTTTCGTCAATGACCACTTTGACGACGTTATCGCTGGAGGGAATCTCGTACATAATATCCAACAACACACCTTCCATGATTGAGCGCAAACCGCGCGCACCGGTGCGTCGCTCCATAGCCTTTTGAGCCACGGCATCCAAAGCTTCTGGTCTAAAGTCTATTTCCACACCTTCCATACTGAACAATTTAGCGTACTGTTTGGTTAGTGCGTTTTTAGGTTCGGTTAAAATTTGAACCAAAGCTTCTTTGTTAAGTTCTTCCAGAGTAGCAATAACCGGCAAACGGCCCACAAACTCCGGAATCAGGCCATATTTAACCAAATCTTCGGCTTCTAGATCCTTCAGTGCCTGCCCAATAGTGACTTTGTCGTCTTTGCTCTTCACTTTGGCACCAAAACCAATACCACCCTTCTCAGAACGATCAAGGATAATACGATCTAGGCCTGCGAAAGCACCGCCGCAAATAAAGAGGATATTAGAGGTATCGACTTGCAAAAATTCCTGCTGCGGATGCTTGCGTCCACCTTGTGGCGGCACAGACGCAACAGTTCCTTCGATTAGCTTAAGCAACGCTTGTTGCACGCCTTCACCGGATACGTCTCGGGTGATTGAAGGGTTGTCTGACTTGCGAGAAATCTTGTCGATTTCATCGATGTAGACAATGCCCTGCTGGGCCTTATCGACATCGTAATCACACTTTTGCAGTAACTTTTGGATGATGTTCTCAACATCCTCACCCACGTAACCTGCTTCTGTTAGCGTAGTGGCGTCGGCGATGGTGAAAGGTACGTTCAGTAAACGGGCAAGCGTTTCCGCCAGCAAAGTTTTGCCGCTACCGGTTGGCCCCACTAACAAGATATTACTCTTGCCTAGCTCGACTTCATCCTTACCCTTTTTGCTGTCGCTGCCAATACGCAAACGCTTGTAGTGGTTATAAACAGCCACCGACAACACTTTTTTAGCCCGCTGTTGACCAATAACGTATTGATCGAGCGTTTTGGCAATTTCTTCCGGGGTAGGCAGCTTATCGCTACTGGATTCTGCGTTGCTTTCCTGAATTTCTTCGCGAATGATGTCATTACATAGATCGACACATTCGTCACAGATAAAGACCGAAGGCCCCGCTATCAGTTTGCGGACCTCATGCTGACTCTTTCCGCAGAAAGAGCAGTAGAGTAGCTTGCCGTTCTGATCGCCCTTATCGTTGCCGTGATCGGACATTAAATCACTCCATTTCTCTGCTTTGACCTACTAAGATGCTAGCTTTGAGCCAATTTTGCAAGTATAGCTGCACAAATTAGTGTCACAACTTCGAGTCAAATTGTGAATAACTGCAGTCGGTTTATAAATCAGTCCTAGCTTAAGCCAAAGCAAGGTGATAAATGAACTAGCAAAAGATCGCAGGTTAATCGTTAATCCGTGGATCGGGCCGATAAAACTTGATCGACCAAGCCGTATTCGGCGGACTGTTCCGCGGTCATAAAGTTGTCGCGCTCAGTATCTGCCGCGATTGTTTCAACACTCTGACCTGTGTGATAAGCCATAATTTCATTCAATCGTGCACGTATTTTAAGAATCTCTTGCGCTTGAATGTGAATGTCGGATGCCTGACCTTGAGCACCACCGCTTGGCTGGTGGATCATGGTGCGTGCATTAGGCAAACAAAAGCGCTTGCCTTTGGTTCCAGCCGTTAACAGAAACGCGCCCATGCTGGCTGCCTGGCCAATGCACATAGTGCTAACATCGGGACGAATAAACTGCATGGTGTCGTAAATCGACAAACCAGCGGATACCGAGCCGCCCGGACTGTTAATGTAGAGATGAATATCCTTATCTGGATTTTCGGCCTCAAGGAACAATAGCTGCGCCACCACTAGGTTAGCCATGTGGTCTTCTACCGTTCCCACTAAAAATATTATGCGTTCCTTAAGTAGACGGGAATAAATATCAAAAGAACGCTCCCCCCGAGCAGTTTGCTCGACAACCATCGGAACCAGCCCGGAATTAATAATCGGGCTTACGTCTAATTCTGAATTGGACATTTTACGCTCAACTTAACTTCTGAATAAGAGAATCGACATACTGCAAACTACCCCAAGCTAGCACGCAGCAGTGAATAAACGGGCTACAGGGCCCGAGAAACATGAGGAGCTTAACTCGACTTAAGAATAGATGCCAGTGAAGTGTTAAATAATGATGACAAAAAACGCCGCTAAAGAGCGGCGTTATTGTTCGGTGGCTAAATGCTTAAACCGCCATTTTTTGAAACGAAATCCGAGACTTAACCACAAATTAATAGTGGTTATTGCGCTCCCTGAGTGGATTGAATAATCTCGTCATAGGAGCTCTCTTTTTCAACAACCGTGGACTCAGAAATGACCTGTTCAACCACCTGGTCTTCCAATACCACCGACTCAACGCCGGAAAGCAATTGCTGATTGCTGTAGTAGTAGGTCACTACTTCTTCAGGTTCTTGATACGTGGAGGCTATTTCCTCCACTTTGGCTTTAACCTTGTCGCTGTCGACTTTGATATCTTTAGCTTTAACTATTTCGCCCACGATTAAGCCCAGAGCCACACGGCGTTTAGCCTGCTCTTCGAACATGCTGTCGGGCAAAATGCTGCTCAGATCTAGGTTTTGCGCCTGAGCACCGAACTGCTGGGCAGTTTGTGAGCGCAAAGCTTGAATCTCGCCGGCAATCAACGCTTGTGGCAAGTCGACTTCGTTGGCTTCGATGAGCTTGTCCATTACCTGAGTTTTTAACTTGGTGTGCACGGCGTTTTTCAGCTCGCGCTCCATGTTTTTAAGAACTTCGGCTCTAAACTCTTCTTCGCTCTCGGTTTCGATACCAAACTTTTTATAAAACTCAGGCGATAATTCTGGCAGTTCCTGCTCGGAAACACTGTTTAGAGTTACTTTAAACTCAACGGCTTTGCCAGCCAGCTCTTCGGACTGATAGTCTTCGGGGAAGGTTAACGGTAGGGTTTTCTCTTCGCCGGCCGACATACCCTCGATACCCGCCTCGAAGCCCGCGATCATACGACCGGAGCCCAATACCAACGCTTGGCCCTCGGCACTGCCACCTTCAAAGGGCTCGCCGTCTTTAGTGCCCACAAAATCGATGTTGACCTGATCGCCATCAGCCGCGGCGCGTTCTACAACTTTCCATTCGCCCTGTTGCTTTTTAAGGGTGTCGAGCATTTTGTCGACATCAGCTTCGCCAAGTTCTACTACGAGCTTTTCAATTTCGAAACCGCCAGATTCTTTCAGCTCAACCTCTGGATACACCTCAAATGTAGCGATGTATTCAAAATCCTGGCCTTCTTGATGTTCTTTTGGCTCGATGGCCGGTTGACCCGCAGGACGAACTTCTTGCTGGGCAACAGCGTCGTAAAAAGTGCGATTGATCAATTCGCTCATTACTTCCTGGCGCACACTGGCACCAAAACGCTGCTTAACGACTTTTAGAGGAACCTTGCCTTTTCGAAAGCCATTTAATTGAACCGTTTTTGCAGCCTCTTGCAGGCGTTTCTGTATTTCACCATCGAACTCTTCGGCGGGAATGCCCACGGTCAATCGACGTTCTAGGCCACTGGTGGTTTCTATAGAGACCTGCATGTTGTTCCTCTAAAGCTTCAGTATTTGTTTTGCAGTCACCCAGTGTCCTCTTGTGGCATACCACAGAGACGCCCGAGCTATCGTAAAAATAGGGAAATCGCCAAGACCGCAAGCGGTTGACGCTTTTAAAATCCAAAGATGGTGCGGACGGAGAGACTCGAACTCTCACACCTCGCGGCACCAGAACCTAAACCTGGCGTGTCTACCAATTCCACCACGTCCGCAAATTGCATTTCGCTAGAACGTTCTAAGTATTTGATTTTATAGAAAATTATTACTTAGAAAGCGCCCTACCGGAAAAGCGGAGCAGATTGTGCCACAGCTATTTGCCAGGTTCAACAAAAGATGACGAAAGAATTAAACTTGTCGATAATTTGTTGCGAAAAGACCGGCAAGGCACCTTCTTCTGTGCATTTAGCACTCTACCTGCGCAATTCCTGCTCACCGGTAACCGACATGGCGATGCACCCCATGGGGCTCAAGTTGCGCAATCGGTGGGGGCGCATTGACTCGATGTAGTAGCCATCTCCCGAGCCCAACAGATGGGTCTCAGCACCCACAGTGACTTCAAGCTGGCCATCGAAGATAATCCCCGCTTTCTCGCCGCTTGCGGTTAACATTACTTCGCCCGTATCGGAGCCTGGCGGATAAAACTCCCATACCACCGACATTGTGCGATGGGTTTTATCAACCCCAACCAACTTGGTGGTGATATTACTTTCGCCAATGTTGGGCATATCCGCGCCAAAATAAAAAGCGTTAGCCGAAGCGGCTAGATCCAAGCCAAAAAAATCCGCCAGACTGATCGGCACCCCATCCAGTACTTTCTTTAACGAGACCACCGAAGGGCTGATGCGCCCCTGCTCCATCTGAGAAATGGCGCTGTTGGTTACGCCAGCCCGCCGAGCCAATTCCCGCTGCGACCAGCCATTAATTTTGCGAATCAGTTGCAATCGTTGCCCTACGTCCAACGCCATCTATTGGCATCCTTATTATCTATTTTCTGCACTAAGATCGTTATTAAACTATCATCCTAGCCCAAGTTGCCAAGCTGCCCCAAGATCAGTAACTTAAGTAATCGTTTAACGCCCTACAAAATAGCCTCTTATTATTAAATGCAAAAGATTTTCTTTGTTTTATGCCCGGATATGCTGGCCTCCAGCGCCACACTACCCATGGAGATGCTGCGCGCAGGCGAAAGTTTGGCCAAAGTACGCAATCGCCGAGCTGAAATGCTGGAAATATCAACAATTTCCTCAACAACCGAACCCGTATCGACTCGCTCCAATTTTAAATTCTGTGCCGAACACACCTTTGAAGAGAAAATTGTTGCCGATATTGTTTTTTTACCGGCACTTTGGCGCAACCCCCGCCGAATTTTAGAAAACATGCCAAGCATTCTGCCTTGGCTACAGTGGCAGCACGAAAATGGTGCAATCATCAGCGCGGTGGGCACTGGTGTCTGTTTTTTGGCTGAAGCACAGTTACTGGACGATAAAGCCGCCACAACCCATTGGCACTACTTCGATCAATTTCAAAAACACTACCCCAACGTGCTCTTAAAGCGCCAATACTTTATTACGCAATCGGGCAACCTGTTTTGCACGGCGAGCGTTAACGCCCTGGCCGATTTAACCGTGCATTTTATCCAGCGCATATACAATACCGACGTAGCCAGTCATGTTGAGCGGCATTTTTCCCACGAGATTCGCCGATCTTACGAGTCCATCAGTTATTTTGACGGCCAAATCAACCAGCATCCGGACGAAGACATAGTGCAAGCGCAAATGTGGCTGCAGGATAATTACAGTCGCGATATTCGTTTGAGTGAAGTGGCTGAGCGGTTTGAGATGAGCGTGCGATCCTTTAATCGCCGCTTTAAAGCTGCTACCAACAAATCTCCGCTGCAATATTTACAGGAGATTCGTATTCAAACCGCCAAAGACCTGCTGAAAACCAGCAATCTCACCATTAGCGAAATTGCTTTCAAAGTGGGCTATTCCGATATGGGGCATTTTACAGGCTTATTTAAAAAGCTGCTGTCCACCACGCCAAGCGAATATCGAACCACCGTGCGAGCCAAGCTATTTAAAGCTTCTATTTAATTTAATACAACCCACTCAAAAACAAGCAGGGCAAGTTTAATCGCGATTAACAAAGTAGAAATTAGCGGCCGGCCTTTTTAAAGATCACCACATCAGCGCTGCACACTTCCAACGATGCGTGCCAACGCTGCGCCAACCAACGAAAACTGTCGATGTGAAAAAAACTGATGTGAGTTGGATCATTTTTGTAATGCCAGCGGTAAAACCGCTCCGGCTCATCCCAACGCTTGGTCATGATGCCCAAATAACCGCCCGGCTCCAGTTGTTGCCATAGCTTATCGAGAGTTTCACCCGGTCGGCTTAGATGCTCGACCACTTCCGTTGCGGTAATAAATTGGTAGCTCTGTTCTAGTAACTCTGGGTGGCTGTAATAGAATTTGTCATACAAAAATACTTCTAGCCCTGCTTTTTTTAATAGTTCCGCCAAAGCCGGCGCAGGACCGCAACCAAAATCCAACCCTCGACCTGAAGAAACTCGCGCCAATAACGGCGTGGCCATCCTAGAAAGAAACGTTAAATAACCATCATCACTCAGGTTGTTTTGATGCAAGTCGTACTCGGCTTTCTCGGCCTGATCCGATAAATGAAACGACTCGGGAACAAACACTAGCGAGCAATTGGGGCAGGACCAGTATTCCCGACGTCGATCGCGCCAAAAAAACTGGGGAGTTTGGTGTAAACACAAAGGGCAGCTCATGGCTGCCCTTTGACGATGATTAATCGCACGATCGATTAACCCATATTATTCAATCGGTGGGGAATCGAGTAATTTTAGCAGTGATCGCTTAAACGAGAACAACCGAGGGCGTCGTGCGTTTTTGTGATTGTACAACAGCACGTGTTCTAGGCCGTCGTTGGCTTCATCAACGACTTCGGTGTGCCGTTTGCCGTTGATTTCTAGCGAAAGTCGACCCGCAGGCAAAACAACATAAGCAATGTACTGTTCTCCGCCGACAAATTTAAAGTCGGTGGTTTTAATACCTTCGCCACGCACATCCAAACTCTTTAAGATTGGATCGCCACCGCGATCGATACGTCTTTTTAGGCGATCCATTCGGCGCTGTAAATCCAGATCGGCGACTGCTTCAAGATCTGCGGCACTGGGTTTTCTATCGGTGCCATCAACCATGGTTTGTTCGCCAGCTTTGCCCTGAGCCGCCAGAGTTACTGCCTTTTGAGGAATATCAGGCTTATTAACCGGAGCCGCTTCTGCTTCTTTTTGCGCCCGGGCTTTAGCCGCACGCTGTTCGGCTGCTCTGCGCGCTCGCTCGGCCTCTTGCTCACGCACTTTTTTGGCCGCAATCTCTTGAGCACGCTTTTCGATTTCCTGCTCCCGCAGGGCTTCGGCACGTCGCGCTTTAAGTGCATTGAGTCGCGTTAGCTGCTGTTGAACCTTACTGGTCGTTGAGGCCTGTAGCTGATATTTATCTTTTAGTTCGTCAAAAATTTCTGTTCGCTTGCGGGTTAAGCGATCCAATCGACGCTCTTTCGATTCAACACCGCGCTCAGCCATAGAGGTGGAGTGCTCAATCAAGCGCAACTCTCGCTCGTTGGCCTCGCTGGGATCGTTTTTGGTCAGTATTTGCTGTTTTGATAAACGATTGTGCTTAGCATCGGCCTCTAATTTGGCCGCTTCCAGCTCTTGAACCGCCTCAACAGAGGCTTCATCGTAATATTCCAAGTCATTTTCAAGACGCTCGATATCCGCTTCTAGGTTGCTCAGTGAATTCTGCAACGCTTCTAATTTGTCGGATTCAACAGCCAGAGACTGCCCCTGAGTAACCGACGCACCAAAGGCGCTAAGCAATAAAACTGCAACTATAATTTTCCGATAAACCACCGGTACCTCCCCGTAAACCTGGTGATATTGAGCTTGAACAAACAGTACTTAAGAACAATTTGCAATATAAGATCCGGGCCCATTATCCCTACTCGAAGTTGGAATTCCAAGACACACAGAGTCAATAGATATGTAAAAGTTATTTGCATTCAAATAACAAAACCTATTACCCACCGCCAATTACGCATTAATCGCCGTTTGCTCGATTCCGACACGACACTGCACGCCAGTGGCTGTAGACTGAAGAGTAGGCCTGATAAAATCAAGCACTATTCGATATCAAGCCGACAGACGCTGCTAAACTTTGGCGGCAACTGAAGCAAAACAAGAGGGTAATTTGATTTTGCTAAGTGTGATTCCATTTTGCGAGGCGGGACTTTAGGTTATCTCATGAGAGCCAACAACTGGCATATTCCAACCATTGCCCTAATTGCCATTATCCTAATCACTTTTATTAGGCTGTCACCCCACGCTTATTCGCTAAGCCCCGAATTCGAAGCTGATCGACTGGTGTTATTGGCACAAGATCAAATTAACAACAATCGCTACAGTGATGCACGCACCACTCTGGCTCAAGTACGCAGCCTAAATACCCGATATCCCAATAAATTTTACTACCTAAGCGCATTAACACTGGCCCAACAAGAACAATATTCATCGGCTATTCGCGCTTTGGAGGACTACATAGAGCAGTCGGGTAAAAATGCTGAGCATTACTATGCTGCGCTGGAAAAAATTACCGAGTATCGCTCAAAGTTAAATCAAACATCGAGTTCATCGCGCAAAAATTCATCAACGATCGGCTCAACAACACCCGACAGGGGAGCAACCATTACTTGGTCTGAGCCCCCTAAAAAAGTAGAAAATTATTTAGAGAACATTCAGTTTCTCTACCAAATTTCCGATCCTGAGAAAGCCCTGCTCACCCACATTAATAATTTGCTAGATTTCTACGGTTATGGTGATAAAACCATCCGCGCGGCGAGTCGGATTACCTCCCCCAACCGGTTTAGCTTGGCAATTACTCCACCGGCCAACTTGGTCACTACCAAACAGCAAATTGTCGACCAAAGAGAACAATTTACCAGCTCTCGCATGTCTGTGTACGGGGTGAACCCTTATGTTGATTTTCATTGCCGAGCCAGAGACAACAGCTGTTTGATTCGCCACCCAGTTACCAACGATGATTGGCTGCAAATCGTAAATAACGATGAAGCAGCGCGCGAGTTGGCCAAAGCACTGGCAGAATTAATCAAACTGTTGCAAGCCAGCTAAGGTCTGCAGGCAATACGTCGTTTAATTTTGATTCTGCTTAGCTGAGTGATCCCAACAACCCTCGCGAACGTAACCGTACCCACATCCCAAAATCGGCCATAGCTGTGGTACAGTCCGGCTTTCGACACAGCGGCTAAATTAAATACACTCATGAAATATAAAAACACTCGCGATCACAATCATAAAGACCCTCACACTCTCGGGGTATTGGTCACTAATCTCGGCACACCGGATGCGCCCACACCGCGTGCATTAAGAGTGTATTTAAAGCAATTTTTATCCGATCCCCGCGTCGTGGAATTTCCGCGGCTTTTGTGGTGGCTGGTTTTAAATTTAGTGATTCTGCGCTTTCGCCCGGCTAAATCCGCCGAAGCTTATAAAACCGTGTGGACGAAGGAAGGCTCGCCACTACTCACAATCACCCAACAACAAGCTGAAAAGTTGCAGCAAAAGCTCGGGCCCGATGTCTCTGTGGCCTTCGGCATGCGCTACGGCAATCCGAGCTTAAGCTCAGCCATAGAATCTCTGTTAAATAAAGGGGTTCGCAAACTGCTGATTTTGCCGTTGTATCCACAATACAGCGCCACGACCACGGCTTCCACGTTCGATGCCATAAGCCATGATTTTACTCAGCGCCGCTGGCTGCCGGATATTCGATTTGTATCCCACTATCACGATCACGACCGCTACATAAATGCCTGTAAACTACAAATAGAACAGTACTGGCAAACCCATGGCCGCGCCGATAAATTGGTGTTGTCGTATCACGGTATTCCCAAGCGATATTTGGAAAATGGCGATCCATATTTTTGCGAGTGCCATAAAACTTCTCGCTTAATTGCCGACGCTTTGGGCTTAACCAGCGATGACTATTTAACCACTTTCCAATCGCGCTTTGGCCGCGAGCCGTGGCTACAGCCCTACACGGATGAAACACTGAAAAGTTTACCCACTCAGGGCGTAATGTCGGTGCAAGTTTTTTGCCCGGGCTTTTCCGCCGACTGCTTAGAAACCATCGAAGAAATTAATGTCGAAAATCGCGAGTATTTTCTCTCTGCCGGTGGTGAACGTTTCGATTACATCGAAGCGTTAAATGCTAGCGAAGCACACATCGACGCCCTAGCTGAAATTGTTCAACAAAATTTGCAAGGCTGGCAAATCGAAAACCAAGAACGACCGCTGCAATCCGAAAAAGCCGTTGCGCTGGGAGCTTCGCAATAATGCCAACAACGCAAACCGCTTTGCTCATTATGGCTCACGGCAGCCGAGCCTCAGCTGCCAATGAGGAGTTTCTAGCGTTTGTTAACAAATTGGCTGAACAAAACCAACACTACACCGCTGTAAGGGGTGTATTTTTAGAGTTAAGCGAACCCAGCTTGGTGCAAGCGGTTCATTCTCTGGCGGATCAAGGCATAAATACATTTCAACTCTATCCGCTGTTCTTTAACTGCGGCAAGCACGTACAAAAAGATATACCCGCACAAATTGCCGAAGCCCAAGCATCGCGCCCGAACATTGAGATTAGAATGTTGGATTATTTTGGTTCAAGCAAAACGCTGGTGGACGCTGTTAACCAACATATTCTCCAGCAAACCGAAAATCGCTAGCGTTTTATTTGTGTCGACCAGCGCTTGCGATTAGCGGTAACTGAAATTAACAAGGTTACGAGTACAGGAAGGGGTTTTATTGAGAAACCCAAAGGTAAGCAATCACGCTTGCCCCTTGGGCTTTACATTAAAACATGTCGTCGTAGGGATTATCGAAGTCTAAATCAATGCTCTGCTCAAAGCCCGGCAACTTGAGGCTATCGGTCGATATATCAATCGCGGCCTCATCAATCATGCCTTCGCCAAACTGATAAATTACCTGCAAGTCGCCCTGCTTAGCCAAGTTATCGTATTCTGCCGCCGCTAAACGAGTTTTCTCACGCGCTTGTTGATAGCGTAAAAACCGCTCTTTACCGTAGCGCTTCTCCAGCATTTGTTCGGTTTTATCGGGCGAAACCATAATCGCCGTGCCGTTGGCACCGCCAAAGCCTTTGGAATTGATAAAGGCCACGTCCAAATCGCCTTCAAACAGTTGATCTTGCAAAAACAACGATAAACGCTCATCGAATACGTCATCGGCAATGGCGTCGGCTGTTTTGATGCCGGGCAGCCATTTGTGCTTGAACATCCCCAAGGTCGCCGTGACCTGATCGCCACTCGCAGGCGCCAGCGAGTGCCCCAAAAAGGCTTTAATCGCTACCACGGGCCAATCGTTTATGCCGAAAGCCTTGGCTACCCGGTCGAAGATTTCGGATTCTGTGGTGCGGTTTTTGGGTGTGCTGGAACCATGCGCCAACAGAATACTGTGATTGGTAACCTGCTCACCGAATATGTCTCTCGCCGCCGCTACCGCCTTGGCCAGTGTTACGTAGTTGCCGGCACCAGGGGCAGAAATCGACTTTTTATAGCCATCGGAATTTAAGAACACATCCGCTACCGAGCCATGGATGTCTGCGCCTAGCTCCATGGCCAGTTCGTCGTCCATTAACACCACATATTGGCTGGACTCGGCAATGGTAAATCCGCAGTTATCCGAGAAAGGTCGGCTCGAACGGCGATGATCCACCGCCTCAGTTCCGTACAACTTGCGTTGGCTTTCTTCGGTGGCCAAGGCTCCCATGGTTAGGTAACCATCGATAATTTCGCTGGTAATGGGCGCTTCGCTCGCACCAACAATAACCACGCGCTTACGGCCAGAGCGGATTTGCTCTATTCCGGTATTAAGGTTGTACAAGAACGTGGCACAAGCACCGGTTACAGAACCGGAGCTGCCGACACTGCCAATCATGTAAGCGTTGATAAAATCCGTGGTCATGGAATTGAGACCAAGAATTAAGTTTTTGGTAGACACCCGCCCGCCTTTTAGGCGTGATTGCATCAATCCACCAACACCGTATTCGTCCATTTGCGCCATGATATTGCTCGAATACACACCGATGGCATCGGGCGATACGTTATCGGCAATAGTTTGCCAGGGAATACCCAGCGAACGAATGGCATCGGAGGCTCCCAAAACTGCCATCTGCAATGCTTTTGGATGAAAACGGGAGTTGTAGTGATTGCCAGGGTTAAAGCCTGTGGGCAATTGGCCCGCCGATTTCACAGGAAATTCTCGGTAGCTGTCGATTTTTACGTCGTTCAGCTGCGTTACTTCCACATTCACCAAATTGGCGTCTGTCGCATCCGAAATGTTCCATGATTCGGGTAACGGCTCGGGTAAATCGCGTTTTTTAATCGAAAACCGAATGGGTTGACCGTCGCGGCCGCTGAGGTTTGCTTTTTTCTGCCAGTGCAAACGATCAACGTCGAAATAGCCGTCTGCGCTAATTTTTCGAATTAAGGTTTCGTCGACTACCGACTGACGCAGGGCATTGGCCACTTGAGACTCGGAAAGCCCGCTCTCTTCGGCCAGTTTAAAACCGCCGTTTTCGTAGCTGGCTAGCCCCATGAGTACGGCCAAATTGGCGACTGTTGCATCGCGTGTAGCCGAATCCAGGCTTTCTAGCACCAGTCGATGATAGGCGTGATGTGAAGAAACGCGTCCGGCAGCGTTATAGCCACCAAACCCGACGATAACTGGCAACTTTGTGGTCGCTGACATGGCAACAATACCTAGCCTTATAGGGGACGCTTATAGACTCATTAAATGAAACAGTCTATTGCTTGAGCTTGGGAGTAAAAACTGCTATTTCGGTCAATATTCTGGGCTTTTTAGCCAGTCCGCACCAAAACTGAGCACGCTCTAGAATCCGGCCGTTTTAATAATTCAAAAGTAAAATCAATACGATGAGAAATAATGGCCATGCGTTTACGATATTTCTACTCAAGTACCTTACCTTAAAAGCCTTAAAAGGTTCGCACTTTTGACCGATAAGCACGCTATCTACAGTGAGTTTGAACTAAACTCTACACGTCTAACTTGGTTTTAAGCAACAGGGAAACAATGCCAACCACTAAAAATAAGGATAGCCTACAAACCAAGCTAACCGGCCTGTTTGCTCAGCAACGAGTTCGAGATTCTGAGTTCAGTCAGGAAAGGCTGCGCAAACTTTTTTATCAATTGTTGCGCCAATCGTATTTACAGGACGATTTGCAAGAACACAGCCAATCCTTGGCAAACCATCTGGCCAACTACTACTGGCATTTGGGCAAAAATATGCTGGAGCCCAATTCCCTTAGCCAAATTGCCGCATGCCTGTACTACCACCTTTGCCGCTGGCGGCCCAACAAAGGCCGTGTTGGCCGAGAATTTTTGCAGTTAGTGGAGCAATTCAACGAACTATTCAAATCTCAAACAACACCAACCGCTGCGGATTTAATTACCTTCAGAGATTCGCTGGTTCAATACGATAAAAAGCTCAACACTCGCAGCATTGCACTCGAACACCGCCAACTTACTGGCGATTTAAATCAATCAACCGCCGAGCAAACACGCATCGAGCTGGCTGATACCATTAACACCCTGTTTGCTAATCGCCAACTGCCCCGCTGGTTAACGGAATTTATTCACCAAAAATTATTTTTTGATTTAACTGCCCTAACACTTAATCAAAACGAAAGCCACACGGTTGAGCGGTGGATTGATTTACTGCGTCAGCTTGCTTGGGTTTACGAAATGCCCTCGCTTTCGCCTCAAGAGTCGCTGCATCACCAGCAAAAACTCTATACGTTTTTACCAGAAGTCATCGAGAAGATTGACGAAAGCTACTACGCGAGTTTTCCTGACACAAACATTTACGAATACCATCTGGAAAAGCTTATCGAGTCACTGGTCAATTGCCTGAAAAAACAAGTTGAAGACACTGAGCCTTTTTTACCCATTAACCAGCAATCCACCGACAGCACCATCGTGGTTGCCAACTCTCCGGATATTAAAGCCCAAGCGCAATACCAGCCAGGCGATTGGTTTTTTCTAAAGCACGCTCACGACCCAATAGCGGCGTACAAGATTTATTTTTTCGACGAGCAATCCGGCGTTGCTTACTTTTCTGACTACTATGGCAAGCGCTCAGCATCTTACGACAGCGAACAAGTTGCTTTTTTTATTGCCTCTAAAGTACTGGTTAAAATAAAAAGCTTTGAAACCCAACTACTGCATATTGTCGACTTTTTTATTGATCAAGAACAAAAATACTGGGCCAGAAAATCTGCCGCTCCAATTGAATCCCCAGTACGCAAGGAAAAACCCACCGAGAGTCCACACCATCAACCGGCCGACGAAATTAACCAATCGGTTAAAAAAATCAAACAAGAAATCGATGAACTAGAACAACGGTTAGTGAAAAAACAAGCTACAAGTAGCGAAACCAACTTAGCAACCCCAGGCGAAACACAAAACTCGCCTCCCATTAAACAGACCGTTAAATCCGACGAAGAAATACAAGCCTTTGGATTATTACTGAACAACTTACAGTTGGGCGCTTGGCTTCGGTTTGTGGAATCCACAGAGCCTCGTCAAAAACTCACACTCAAACTGCCCTCGTCGGATAAATATTTATTTACCGATCGATTAGGACGAAAAATGGGTGAATACAAACTCGCAGATCTAAAAACTCTGTTTTCGCAAGGCCTGTTGGAAGTTGTTAGCGAAGGTGAGCAGTTCGACAATAAATTGGAACAAATCGTCCGCGGGCAGCGCAGGTGAACACATGAACCAACGTAGAGAATTTCGTTTAACCGGCAATCACACCGTTGTTATTCAGGTCGTCACCGACTCACAACACGAGTTTTTACTCACTTGTTCCAGTGTCGATATATCGAGCGAAGGTTTACAGGTGACCGTCAATACCGCGCTTGAAGCGGGTAATATTTACTTTGTGACACTGATTCCCGACGAAGACGATTTAGCACCGGTTATTGCTCAGGAAAAATTTCACCTTGTGGCCGAGATTATTTGGTGCAACGAAATTAACGCGTCTGGCACCTACCGAACTGGCCTGCATTTTTTAAACTCTGAGGACGAACATTACCTAGCCTGGAAACATTGGGTTTTGCACAAACTACAACAGCTGCAAGAGGACGAGTAGCTTCCGTTGCAAATTTTAATAGGCATCAATCGTCGTAGAAAAAACGCAGAATTGCTTCTCGATCCCACATGGCATCTTGATACCCCAAATCAATTAACTCGTTGCAAAATTTATCGGAAAACATCAAATAACTGGCCATAGTTGCACCGCCACCTTTGGTGGTAGCACCCGTTGAACGCATCATCATACGCAAGGGTTTAGGCATGTAGCGCACGCAGCGACCGGCTATTTTGTCCAACGGTTTGGTGGGAGAAATCACCAATGCATCGATTTTGGTTAAATGCGGATTTTGTTGCCGTTTTTCGCTGTCAACCAATTCAAGCAGCTCGTTAATATCCTGCAAATGTTCTAAATCCGAATCCAGCGAGTCGATAAAGGCGCTGTTAAGTAAATGCCCCAATACCTGGCCGATGGATGGCGAATGACGCACCACACTGCGTTTGCCCCAATGAGCTGGGTTGCGGTTGTTACTCACCCCCACAATAAAAATTTTGTTCGCTCCCAAATTAAGCGCAGTGCTCAATGGCGATAATTGACGAATGGCTCCGTCGCCATAATATTCCCGCCCAATTTTTACTGTGGGAAAAATACCGGGGATGGCCGACGAGGCCATTAAATGATCGAGTGTTAATAAAGATGGCAAACCAATGCGATGAAATTTTCGCCAGCCTTCTATGTCGGGATGGCCCTGGAAAAAGCTCACCGATTCACCACTGCTGTAGGCCATGGCGGTAACCGATACGGCTCGCAACCGGCCGTTGTCGATGGCCTCGGGAAGATTTTCAAAATGAATTTGTTGTTCTAACAACTCGCGCAACGGCGAATTATCGAGTAACGACAACGGGCGATTTTTACCCACACCCTGGTTGAAGAAGGATCCTCCCACTCGTACCGCACCGCGCAATAAATCCTGCCAATGGGCTTTAATGACTTTATCCACCGATAAATCACGCCACAATGCATTGAGGTTTGCAATGGCTTCGCCAAAGTCTCCCGCGTGGGTGGCCAGAGCCAAGGAATTAATAGCGCCTGCAGAGGTGCCACAAATGATGGGAAACAAATTGGCTTTGCGATCAGGGATAATTTCGTTAACCGCTTCGAGTACGCCAACTTGATACGCGGCGCGCGCGCCACCGCCGGAGAGAACTAACGCTGGAGTCATAACAGAGACTTAAGGCAACCATGGAGTAAGTGAATAACGTCGCTGACCATACCGATTTATTAGCGCATTGCAATCCCAACACTGCAACGACCACTTATGCTGCACCACAGAAAATTCTTGAATACTCTGCGTGTTACAGGGCGGGAGCGTTGGTATTGATCAATTAAGTGCTAAATTTTGTTCCTTTTAAAAAATATATTAATTTCATTCAGTTATATATTTATGTATAGCACTGTTTGCCCATAAAGTCCTGGGTTGACAAGCCTTTAAGGTGAAATGAGTGTTTTGGCGCAGAACAAAGTACGGCGGTTAAGCGCCGTATGTCGTAGAAGACGCAAAAACCCGTTTTGGTGTGAAACCAAAACGGGTTTTTAAGGGACGCGATATTAGCGCTGGCCAAGACTCGCTCGCCAGAGCGCTGATAACGCCCTACTGTTGATTTTCCTGATTTCTTAGTTCTTTGCGCAAGACTTTACCCACATTGGATTTGGGCAACTCATTGCAGAACTCAATTTTGCGGGGCACCTTGTAAGCCGTAAGGCTTTCGCGGCAATGCTCTATAATTTCATCGGCAGTAACGGAAGGATCGGAAGCAACCACAAACAATTTAATCGCCTCGCCACTTTTCTCATCCGGCACACCCACAACAGCGGCTTCGAGCACTTTGGGATGCGATACCACAATGTCTTCTACTTCGTTGGGGTACACATTAAAGCCCGACACCACAATCATGTCTTTTTTGCGATCGACAATGCGGATAAAACCTTCTTCATCAATAGTGGCAATATCCCCAGTTAAAAACCAACCATCCTCGGTCATCACCTTGGCGGTTTCTTCGGGCCGCTGCCAATAGCCTTCCATTACTTGTGGGCCACGAATACACAATTCTCCAGGAACACCCACGTCGGTGGTATTGCCTTCGTCGTCGACAGTTTTTACTTCGGTGTCCGGCACTGGCAAACCCACCGTGCCCGAACGAATATCATCGGCGTGGCTGGCGCACACAACAGGCGAGGTTTCGGTTAGACCGTAACCTTCGTTAACCACGCAGCCCGTAACCTTCGTCCACAATTTGCCGGTATCGCTGGTTAGCGCCATACCGCCCGAAGAGGTGGTGCGCAACTGAGAAAAATCCAAGCGCTTAAAATCTTCGTTGTGACACAAAGCTTTAAACAAAGTATCCAACCCTACAAAACCGGTAATTTGCTCGTTTTTTAGAGCGGCTACAAAGCCCGGAATATCACGCGGGTTGGGAATTAAAATATTGCGCGCTCCGCGACTGAACAGCGATAAACAATGAAAATTAAACGCATAAATGTGATAAAGCGGTAGAGGCGCGACGAAAACCTCCTCCCCTTCTTTCATTATGTCATCCATGTGTTGGCTGACTTGCTCTTTATTGGCCACCAGATTGCGATGGCTTAACATGGCGGCTTTAGCGCGCCCTGTCGTACCACCGGTGTATTGCAATACCGCAAGATCGGTGGGTTTTACGTCGACTTTATCGTAACTCTGTTTAGCACCCAATTTTAGCGCCTGCCGAAAGCCAATTTGATTTTTAAATTTAAGCTTGGGCACCATTTTTTTAACGTATTTGGCCGCAAAGTTAATTAGATGCCGTTTTGGAGAATCGTGTAAATCGGCCGCTTCTGTGATGATGACAGATTCGACTTGGGTTTTTTCCACCACATGGCTGGCCGCCTCGGCGGTGTTAGCCAATACCACCAATGCTTTGGCTCCCGAATCAATAAGCTGATGCTCAATTTCCCGCTCGGTATACAACGGGTTTGTGTTAACCACAATGAGTCCGGCTTTTAAGGCCCCAAATAAGGCAATGGGATACTGCAGAATATTCGGCATTTGAATGGCAATGCGATCGCCCGGTTGTAAATGGGAGCAATGCTGCAGGTAACTGGCAAATTGCAAGCTGAGGCGATTAACATCGGCGAAAGAAAGGGTTTTGCCCATGCAGGTAAAGGCAGGTAAATCGGAGTATTTTTGACAGGCTTCGTCAAAAACCTCGCAAATGGAGTGCGGTTCGATCATAAAGCAACCTGTATTATCATTTATTTTATCAACTAAAGGATAACAGCATTATCCCGTTATTACAGCCGAATTCACAGGTCAGCACCAGCCAATAACTATAAGAAAATCAACAGAGTGTATTAGACTTTTCCTGTAAAAGTTATAGGCCTTTTTAAGCTTGAAGCAAACGTTAATATTACTAAAAACCAACGTTCAAAAATTTTAATGCCCATAAAAACAAAACGGCGGTGCTAATTACACCGCCGTTTTGCGAGTTGAATAAGCGAACTCTAAAGGAACCTCGGTAAATCAGGTATAAAGTTTAGAGCCGCTAGTCAATCTAAGCTTCAATCACTTATTAAGCATCAAAGTTAAAATGCTCAGCTTCCAGCTCCATCAAGTTGCCCGCACCGGACTTGATGGTTTCAACCAACGTTAGAGTACGAGGTAATACGCGCTTGAAGTAAAAACGAGCGGTGCTGATTTTAGCGTTGTAGAAGTTAGCATCTCCTTCACCCGCTTCGACTTTAGCTTGTGCAACCGATGCCGCACGCGCCCAGAAGTAAGCTAAGCAGGCGTAACCGGAGTACATTAGGAAATCAACCGAAGACGCACCCACTTCCTCTGGGTTTTCCATGGCAGCCATACCAATGTGCATGGCCAATTCGCCCCACTCTTTGTTAATGCGAGTCAGTGGCTCGATAAACTCGGCCATGCCCTGGTTGTCGGCGTTGTCTTTGCAGAAGTTGTGTACCAACTTGGTGAAAGTTTTTAGCATTTCACCTTGGGTACCCAACACTTTACGGCCGATTAAATCCAGCGCCTGAATACCAGTGGTACCTTCGTACAACATGGAGATACGACAATCGCGAACGTTTTGCTCGGCACCCCACTCTTGAATGTAACCGTGGCCACCGAAACACTGCACGCCCAAGTTAGCGCTTTCAAAACCGGTTTCGGTTAGGAAGGCTTTGGCGATTGGCGTTAATAAGCCCAATAACTGATCGGCTTGTTGACGCGCTTCTTCGTCTTGGCTGTAGCGTGAAATATCCAACTGCTGGGCAGAGAAATAAATCATCATACGGCCGCCTTCAGCAAAAGCTTTTTGAGTCAGCAACATGCGGCGAACGTCTGGGTGAACAATGATTGGATCGGCTGGGCCCTCTGGGGTTTTCGGACCAGTTAACGAACGCATCTGCAAACGCTCTCGCGAGTATTCCAAAGATTTCTGCAAGCCAAGCTCAGCGTGAGCCAAACCTTGGATAGCGGTACCCAAACGGGCGGCGTTCATAAAGGTAAACATGCAAGCCAGACCTTTGTTTTCAGGCCCGATCAAATAGCCGGTAGCGCCGTCGAAGTTCAATACACAGGTGGCGTTGCCGTGGATACCCATTTTGTGCTCGATAGAACCGCAAGTGACTTGGTTGCGCTCGCCCACTTGACCGTCGGCATTCACCAAGAATTTAGGCACGATGAACAGTGAAATACCTTTGGTGCCGGCTGGGGCATCTGGAAGACGCGCCAAAACGATGTGCACAATGTTGTCGGACATGTCGTGCTCACCGGCAGAGATGAAGATCTTGGTACCGGATACTGAATAAGTACCATCGCCACGAGGCTCGGCTTTGGTACGCAACATACCTAGGTCGGTACCACAGTGTGGCTCGGTCAAACACATGGTGCCGGTCCACTGACCAGAAACCAATGATGGCAAGTAAGTGGCTTTTTGCTCATCGGAACCGTGCTCGAACAGGGTTTCCATACAGCCGTGCGACAAACCTGGGTACATACCCCAAGCCCAGTTGGCAGAACCCACCATTTCGCTGATGATCGTACCGAATGATGCGGGCAAGCCCTGACCGCCGAACTCTTCTTCGTGGGTCATTGAAGGCCAGCCGGCTTCTACGTATTGCTGGTAGGCTTCTTTAAAGCCAGGAGGCGTGGTTACAACACCATCGTCCCAAGTACAACCTTGGTCGCCTACGCGGTACAAAGGTGCCAGAACGTTTTCGGAAAACTTGCCGGCTTCGCCAATGATGGCGTCCATGGTGTCGCGATCTGGAGTTGCCTCGCCTAACGGCAGCGCTTGATAGTGTTTATCATATTCCAGCACCTCGTGTAGGGCGAAACTCATGTCTTTCAAGGGTGCTTTGTAATCTGCCATACCACAGTCTCCTGTTTACTATGCTTAGGTAGCTTGTTGTGTTCTTTATGATTGTACGAGCGATACCGCTCGTTCGGATTTCAGCGCTTCGACTCCCTTGGGAGTCATATTGAGTCTTCCCGACTTGTTAAACCCCGCCACTCACTGAGCGAAGTTAAAACGTTGCTGTTTTGACGATTCAGGCGTTGTTGATTGAGCCGTTTGCGCCCTGTATCGCCGCTGTCCAGCTAGGAGGCATAGAATACTGGCGTTACACGCGGGGTTAATAGACAAAAACGCCTGGATCTGATTGCTATTTTTATATTTATTTAAAAAATTGCCGATATTCACGGCAATTAGAGCGGCACCTGGTTAGAAATGGACGCAACCGCAACTAACGCCCACAGTCGTTGAACAGAACTTATGAGCAGTGCATTTTTGCTGCTCTTGCTGCTTATTCCTTTTTGAGTTTACGAGATAACACCATAATCAGCGCAATCAGTGCCGCGCCAATAACAATTAACGCCAAAAAAAGTAACGTGATCACAAAATAGCTGGCCACGCGCTGGGCGGGAACATCCCAACCAAACACCGCCAACGCCAGAAACGCCAAGCCGGCAAAAACACCCGCCATAACACTGGAACGGCGCTTTAATTTAAATTTACGACTGAACAACATTGGCTCCGATAACCCAGTTGGCTGAATTTGACACTGTGCAATAGCTTAGACCATTCACCTTAAAAAACCTCCTCGCGAGACCATTCGCAATGCACCTGCATATCGCCCGAGCCCGGCTCGTGCCAGGAACCACTGGTTTCCCAGGTAAAGGTATGAACCCCCGATAAAACAGTCTCCAAGTGCACTTTGGCCGAAACCCAGTACATTTTGCCGAGCAGTTTTTCAAAATCGGCCAACCAGCTTTGCCACTCGTATTCAATACCGCGATAAGAGGCGCCAAAGTGTAAAACTTCGCTGGTGCCAAACCCGGTTTTCTCGGGCAGCGCGAACATTTCTTTGGCCAAAAACGGCCACTCGTCGGCACCGGGCAGAGAAGTCATGGCCTGGCGATTAACCGCGCGAAAATCGTGATCCAGTGCGTTGGCGTTGATGATGCAACCGTATACCAGCGATTCGTAATCCAACTGAGCGTCCTCCGTTCGACTGGGCTCTAAAAAATCCACCAGCCGCTGTTAAGCCGTTTTTCACAGGATTTTAGCTGTCGACTGTAAGTGTCGGCACGGCTCGCCACTTTGCGAGCCACCCCTTTCAACCAACCCTTGCTGGCGTAGGTTTTCCGAGAAAAGCCACCATGGCCTTCGTGATAGGCCAAATATAAATGATAGGCATCGTTTTTGGCGATGCCGTTGGTCTTGTGGCTCTGCAGGTTGTACCAAGCCACAAAATCCACCGCGTCGTCAAAGTCATCACGATCGGCACCCCGATGACCGCTTTTTTTGCGATACCAGTCCCAGGTGGCGTCTTTTACCTGAGCGTAACCGTAGGCATCGCTTTTGCGCGGCCCTGGAAAAATCCACAAAATTTTGGTGCGTGGCGGCTTGGCTTTGGCCACAAACCTGGATTCCTGGTGCATGATGGCCATTAAAATGGGAATGGGCGAATCCCAGCGCTTACTGGCTTTTTTGGCCTGTTTGTACCAACTGTCTTTCTCGTCGAAGATGTGGCAAACGTTGTCGATATGCTTGGGCGGTAACGTGGTGCAACCCGCGGTTATTAACACCAATACCAATAACAAACAGCGGTTCAGCAATCGGCTCATTATTCAGCCCCCGCGCTTGTGTACTCGGCTAACAAATTCAAAAACGCCTGCTCATCGATCACTTTAACCCCCAACTCTTCTGCTTTACTCAGTTTCGACCCAGCCCCGGGGCCGGCCACCACACAGTGGGTTTTTTTGGAAACACTACCAGAGACCTTAGCGCCCAAAGCCTGTAATTTTTCTTTGGCTTCGTCGCGGCTCATGGCCTCTAGAGTGCCCGTAATAACGTAGGTTTCACCCTCCAATGGCAGGCTAACATCGGCACTGGGTTCCTGTTCCTGCCAGTGCAAACCGGCTGCTTTGAGCTCGGCCACTAGCTGCTGATGCTCAGATTGAGCAAACCAATCGTGAATAAAATGCGCCACCACTGGGCCAATATCATCGATTTGCTGCAGCGCCTCTTCATCGGCTTTGGCAATGTTATCGAGCGTGCCCAAGGCCGTTGCCAGATTGCGCGCCGTGGCCTCGCCTACTTCGCGAATACCCAACGCGTAAATGAACTTGGGCAAAGTCGTGGCTTTGCTTTTGTCGATGGCGTTAATGAGGTTTTGCGCTGACTTGTCACCCATACGCTCCAGCGCTGCTACGTCTTCAGCCGTTAGGCGATAAATATCGCCCGCGCCATGAATCAACTCTTGATCGACCAGCACTTCCACTAATTTATCGCCCAAACCTTCGATATCCATGGCTTTGCGTGAGGCGAAGTGCTTGATCGCCTCTTTGCGCTGCGCGCCACACACCAAACCGCCAGAACAACGCGCTACGGCCTCGCCCGGAACGGTTTCGACGGGCGACTGGCAAACAGGACACTGATCGGGGAAGACAATATCGCGGGCGTTATCGGGGCGCTGGTTGTCCACCACCGAAACCACCTGTGGAATCACATCGCCGGCGCGACGAACAATAACGGTATCGCCCACTTTAACGCCTAAACGCTGTATTTCGTCGCGGTTGTGCAACGTGGCGTTAGAAACCGTTACTCCGCCCACAAATACCGGCTCCAAACGCGCCACAGGCGTGACCGCACCGGTACGTCCCACCTGAAACTCCACGTCAATTAAACGCGTGGTTTGTTCCTGGGCCGGAAATTTATAAGCAATCGCCCAGCGCGGCGCGCGCGAGACAAAGCCCAGCCGCTCCTGCAACGCCAGATTGTTCACCTTAAATACAATGCCGTCGATATCGTACGGCAGCCCGTCGCGCAGCTCAGATAATTTACGATAGTAGTTTAAACAGTCGTCCAAACCCTGGGCGGTCGCCATGTGGCTGTTGATGCGCAAGCCCCATTGATTGAGAGCTTCTAACACGCCGGTGTGAGTTTCGGGTAAGCTGCCGCCTTCCACCAGTCCCACACTGTAAGCGCACAGCTGCAAAGGTCGCGACGCAGTAATGTTGCTATCGAGCACGCGCAAACTGCCCGCGGCGGCGTTGCGCGGATTAACGAACACCTTACCGCCGGATTCTCGTGCCGCCTGGTTGATTTCTTCAAAGCCTTCTTTGGGCAGATAAATCTCGCCGCGCACCTCCAACAGCTTGGGATAACCCGAGCCGCGCAGCTTAAGTGGCACCGACTTGATGGTTCGCACATTTTGGGTAATGTCTTCGCCGTTTTGACCATCGCCGCGCGTTGCCCCGCGCTCTAATCGTCCATCGCGATAAATTAAGCTGATAGCAATGCCGTCGAGCTTCGGCTCGCAGGCAAATTCGAGGGTGTCTTGCGATTTGAGTCGGTCCTGCAGGCGGCGCACAAAATCTGCCATGTCGTCGTCGCTAAAGGCATTATCCAAAGACAGCATGGGCATTTCGTGGCGCACCGATTGGAACGCCGACAGCGGCGGCGCACCCACGCGCTGGGTGGGAGAGTCGGCGGTCACCGCCTCGGGTAATTGCAGCTCCAACGCTTTTAAGCGGTGAAAACCCCGATCGTATTCGGCATCGGGAACAGAAGGATCATCGAGGACGTAGTATTCGTAATTGTACTGATTGAGTTGGTTGCGCAGCGCCTCTATCTCTTGCGCAATAGCGTGTTTATCCATGAAATAACAGAGTTTCCCAGTTTTAATCTGAAAATTAACGTCCGCGCCGGTTTAGAGGTGGTTTAGAGGTTTCGGCGCGCAGTTTTTAATCGGTTTTAATCAGCCATTGCCAATCAGTTTTTATCCACTCGACAGTAATCGATGCGACCTAGCACTCCACTATGAGCTCGACATAGTCAAACGCTTGCGCTCGTAGTCTCGCACTCGCTCGCGGTAGTGCTCTACGGTTTGATTTTTTAACACGCTGCGTTGTTCGTCTTTTAATTCTCCGCCCAGGTTATCGGCCAAATATTTGGCTACATCGTAGAGCAAATCGAAGGCGACCATACTCTTAACCTTGCACGGCAGCGCTAAAAACAGACTCACGCCGGGCGTTTTGAATTCATCCATGGTTTGCAAATCGAACGTGCCGGGCGTGACGATGTTTGCCATGCTAAACAGAATGGGGCCTTTACCGTCGGCCTCTTGATGACGATGAAAAATATTCATTTCGCCAAAACGCATGCCCGCCTCAATGGCGACTTCCAAAAGATCGTTGCCAGCAAAATAGTAGCCCGACGGCGCCATCACATTGATGACTAATACCTCGTCGGGCTCGCGTAATTCTTGCGGTTCGCTATCGTTGGGAGCTTCGTCAAGATCAGCTTCGGATTTGTAGCTCGGCTCGGAGCGCGAGTAATCATCGGCTGGGGAATCACTGTCAGTGAGCGGCTCTTGCGGCTCTTGTGACTGAGGCAACTCTTCCGATTGCCCTGTCTCGTCGAGGGATTCATCCAAGTCGGAAATATCGCCCAATGTGGGTTCTTGTGGCTGTTTGCCTTTGCGCGGGGTTTTGGGCTCGGCCACCGAATCCATGAGCATGGGCACGGATTCGTCGAGATTGAGCGATACTTGCTCGGGTATTTTAAAACCGCTGGTGGTGCGGCTGGCCGAGTAGGCTTTGCGAACGCGCTTGTTGAACTCATCGGCGGCTGTTTCGTCGCGCTGGGTAACCACGCGAGCGCCACCGCCGGGCAATTCGCTACCGTAGGTTTTCGATTCGCCGCCGCTACCGCTGCCGCCATTGGTGTCGATTTTGGCCGACATTTTAATGCTGTTGCGTCGGTTCTGACGCATCCGCCGAACGCCGTCTAACACTACCGCCAGAATGGCCAAGCCGATAATAACGGTTAGCCAGCCGCGTGTTCCAAAGTCCATAGTTCCCCTCTTTTTCGTTGGTCACTCGCCGGCAGTTTTGGCCTGCCGGTGAGAATTCGGTCTAGCTCGCAGCCAACTCCGCGGCTTCTTCCACGTCCACCGATACCATTCGAGACACCCCTGCTTCGTGCATGGTCACACCCAGGAGGTTTTGCGCCATTTCCATAGCGCCTTTATTGTGGGTAATGTAGATAAACTGTACTTGCGCACTCATCTCTTCCACCATTTTGGCGTAACGGCCAACATTGGCGTCGTCCAACGGTGCATCCACCTCATCGAGCATACAAAACGGCGCTGGATTTAAGCGGAATATCGAAAAGACTAGTGCGATGGCGGTAAGCGCTTTCTCGCCCCCAGACAACAAATGAATGGTACTGTTGCGCTTGCCGGGCGGTCGGGCCATGATCGCGATGCCCGTATCGAGCAGATCATCGCCGGTTAACTCCAAATACGCGTGGCCGCCACCAAACACCTTGGGAAATAATTCCTGCAAGCCGGAATTAACCTGATCGAAGGTTTCTTTAAAACGCGTGCGCGTTTCTTTGTCGATTCTGCGAATGGCGTTTTCGAGCATTTCCAACGCTTCGCGCAGATCTGCGTCCTGGCGATCGAGATACTGTTTGCGCTCGGATTCGGCTTTAAATTCATCGATGGCCGCTAAGTTAATAGCTCCCAAACGGCTGATTTTGCCTTCCAGACTGGTAATTTGCTCACCGAGGCTGTCTTCGGTGGCCTCGTCATCCAGCTCGGCGATAACCGCTTCCAGTTGGAAATCCTCGCTCTGCAACAATTCCAGGGTGTTTTGGCGCTTGGTTTCCAGCTCCCGAGCACTCAATCGGGCGGTTTCGAGTTTGGCGCGCACTTCGGTTAATTGCTGCTCGGTTTTGCCGCGTCCCTGTTCCAGCTCACGTAGGCTGTGCTCCACCGATTGCACGGCGGCGCGAGCTTCGGTGAGCTCGGCTTCCACCGACAGGCGTTTTTGCAGCAGTCCGTCCAGTTCGGTTTTTTGATCTTCGACCGGGTCCTGGTTTTGCTCTAAATTCTCCATCAATGACTCGCGTCGCTCCTTGGCGCGACTGTGCTGCTGCTCAGTGCGAGCCAATGAGGATTTAATCGATTCCAACTGAGTTTTCAGCGACTGACACTGAATTGCCAATTGATGCGCGCGGTCTTTGTCTTCGCGTGCTTTGATGCGGGCGTTTTCTAAGCTTTGGCGGATGGTATCGCGCTCGGCCAATAATTCGTCGCGCTTGCCCGAATCGTTTTCCATCGCCTCGATGGCGTCTTCTAACGTAGCTCGGGCCTCGGCCAGATTTTTACTTTCCTGGGCCTGTTGGGCGACATTTTCGTTGATTTCTTTTTCAGTGCGCTGGCGTCGCTCCAAGGTTTGCTCGATTTGCACGCGCTGGGCACTGGCCTCGGCACTGACTTCGCTAAACTGGCGGTTGTGTTGATCGAGCTTGCGACGGGTTTCGTCGCGTTGCGTTTGCAGATTTTTCTGCTCAGCCAGAGTGGTTTCGAGCTGATCGGCAGTCTCTTCGGCCAAGGCTTGATTGGTGTCGATCTCTGCTGTGAGCGTTTCGATTTCCTGCTGGCGGGCCAGCACACCGGCGGCGGCATTGGTTTCTTTACGCGCACGCACCCAGCCCGGACCAAACCAAAGGCCCTCGCGGGTAATAACCGATTGTGAGCCACTCAGATCAGCGCGTTTTTGCAGCGCCTCAGCCACGTCCTCGGCCACCAATACCTGAGCCAACACCCCCTGAACAGTGCTGTTGCCACTGACATATTGCGCTAAAGAATTGCTGCTGCCCTCGTAAGCTTGCTGATAGCCGTCGTCGAGCAACGTAACATTGCCCTGGGAAAGCTGCGGCAACGTGGCCGACAATTCATCAAAGCGATCGGTGGCAATGGCCTGCAAATCAGCACCAAGAATGGTCTCAACCGCCAAATCCCAGCCATCGCTAACCTGAATTTGCTCGGCCAGCTTGGGCAGGTTGGCCAGTTGATTATCGGCCAGCCAAGTCTCCACTTCGTCGCTTTGCTCGCTTAACGCCGACTGTTGCAGTGCCTCAAGCGAAGCCAATCGGCCTTTTTGCGATTGCAGGCGACCGCGCACATCGTCCAACTGATTGCGCAGATCTTCTACGGCGGTTTGTTTATCGACTAACTGCTCGCCGTATTGCTCGCCCTCTTCGCTGAGCTGCTCGCCGATCAGTTCCAGCTCGGCCAGTTTTTCGGTGAGCATGGCTAGGTTTTCCTCGCCTTCGACTGCCGTCAACCCGGCCTGCTCTTCGCGCAGGCGCTCGATACGCTGGTTTAAGCGCGACTGCACCTGCTCGATGTGTTGAATTTTCGATTGCTGAACTTCGGCCAGTTGCCGTGGTTGCGCCGCCGTTTGGTTGAATTCATCCCAGCGAGTCTGCCATACGCGCATGCTTTCTTCGGAATTGAGCAGGGATTCGGCGGAGTCTTCTTCGGCCACCTGGAGCATTTCCAGCTCAGGCTCGATTTCCATCAGCTCTGCCGATAAGCCCTCGGCTTTTTCGCTGTCGAGCTTGAGATGCTCCTCGGATTCCTTGTACTCGCGCTCGGCTTGCTCCAAATCCACTTGCAGTTGACGCTTGCGCTCTTCACTGTGGTGGATGTTTTGCTCGATGCGGGCGATGTCGTTACCCAGCGCGTAAAATCGGCCCTGTACTTCGTTAAACGCTTCACCGGCTTCGGTGTGTTGAATGCGCAATCGCTCCAACTGAGTATCGGTGCCGACTTGATCGGTCACTAAGCTTTCGACGTTTAATTCCAGCTCGGTGATTTCGGCGCTTTTGAGGGTGGCCTTTTCGTCCAGCGCCTTGTAGCGCAGCGCCTGCAATTGGGCTCTTAATTGCCGTTCTTGCTGCTTAAAATCGGTGTATTTTTCCGCCGCTTGGGCTTGGCGTTCCAACCTGGACAGCTGGCGTTCTAGCTCATCACGAATGTCGGTTAAGCGCTCCATATTTTCCTGGGTGCGACGCATGCGGTTTTCGGTGTCTTTGCGGCGCTCTTTGTATTTGGAAATACCGGCCGCCTCTTCCACGTAAATGCGCAGTTCTTCGGGCTTGGATTCGATCAGGCGAGAGATCATGCCCTGTTCGATAATGGCGTAACTGCGCGGTCCAAGGCCTGTGCCCAGGAACAAATCGGTAATGTCACGCCGGCGACAACGGTTGCCGTTGAGGTAGTAATTGTTTTGCCCGTCGCGAGTTACTTTGCGGCGCACAGATATTTCGTTGTAGCTGGCGTATTCGCCAACGATGGTGCCGTCGCTGTTGTCGAATACCAGTTCGATACTGGCCTGGCCGATGGGTTTGCGGCTGCCCGAGCCATTAAAAATTACGTCGGTCATGGATTCGCCACGCAGGTTTTTGGCGGAAGACTCGCCCATTACCCAGCGCACGGCGTCGATGATGTTGGATTTTCCACAGCCATTGGGCCCAACAACCGCACAAAGGTTGCTAGGAAAATAAACGGTGGTGGGATCCACAAAAGATTTGAATCCCGCAAGCTTGATGCACTTTAGCCGCATATAAGGTTTGTTTCACTCTAACGTTGGGCGCGTTTGGCCCGAATACTGGTCTTTCTTTAATTACTGCGAATCCCCAAACGCCTGAAAAAAAACCACGGAATAAAATGGTCGGCATTAAGGTATTCAAAGTTTATGAGTAATTATTGAGAAGTCTTAATAGCAAAACCAGCAGTAAGCCCCGCGAAGAGCCCGCTGCTGGTCGCAAATACTTGCAAGTATAGTTCGACTGTCAAAAAACAGTTACTGCACTTGGCTGTCGATGGTTAATTCATAGATTTCGCCAAATTTATCTTGCGCAACCGGACCAACACTGGCTTGCCAGTCGCCCGGTTTTGCAATTGGGCCGCCATCTTCGCTGATTCTGGCCACCAATTCCACTTCGCCAAAGGTACCGATGGTCATGTTTTCGATCATCGCCATGGATTCATCCAAGGTAACCGTAGCAGGCAAATCAGCAACGCTTAAGCGTTGAATGGCCAGCGGCATTTTTGGCCCCTGCCAGGCGCGAGCGTAAACAAACACAATTTGATCGGGCGTGGCGTTAACTTTGTCGTCGAGAGCCACTTTAATGGATACCGCTTTGGAGTCGGCGGGCTCAGGGACTTCGCTCTCAGCAGACGCCTCGCTCGTCTCGGGTGCGATTTCGTCCAAATTGGCCAAACCCGCCAGCAATGGCCGGGCTTCGGGATTGTTGGGACCCATCCGCACCACCGCGCGTTGCCACATTTCCCGTGCTTTGGCGTAATCTTCTTGATGATAAGCGGCGATGCCGGCCACACTCAAACCCAAGGCATGGTTGGGCTCCAGGGCAAGCGCCTGATCAGCCAACTGTTGAACCTGTGGCAACATCTCCTTGCCAGAAGCCATTAGCAGCGTTTGCGCAAACTCAGCTAAGATTTGCGGCTCTTCCGGACTCACATTTAAGATTTCCTGATAGGCCTTCATCGCACCGCGATAATCTTGCAATTGATTCAAATTACGCGCTAACAGGTAGCGGTTTTGAATATCTTCGGAGTCTTTGGCAACAATCACTTCCAGTTTATCAACCAGCTTTTTAGTGGCGTCTATCGCTTCGCCGGTAACCGAACCACGGGATTCATTCAGCGCACGGGACTGTGCCTGTACCAAATCACGCAGTTCTAATTCATTGTGAAAACCGTGCCAATAGTAAAACGCCAAACTCACCGC
Organism: uncultured Cellvibrionaceae bacterium; assembly: GCA_964342265.1. Taxonomy (GTDB): domain Bacteria; phylum Pseudomonadota; class Gammaproteobacteria; order Pseudomonadales; family Cellvibrionaceae; genus Halioxenophilus. The sequence continues at coordinate 46,276 of CAYFFE010000012.1, forward strand.
CGGAATGGCGACCAAACAAGCCACTAAAATCGGCTTGGACGTAAGATTTTTTTGCTTGATGCCCTGCTGAAACTCGTTATCTTCGAGTAGTGCACGGCCCAACTCGGCTTTTAGCTGCTCGTAAACCGGCTCTTCCAAGTCACCTTGAGCGTAGCTGGCATCCAGCTCGGCCATATGACTTTTATAAAGCTCCACGTTGGCTTCGGAGCGGTTGTACTCGGTATCGATATCGCGTGAACGCTGCCGAAACAGTGGCCAGGCGATAAACACCAATGCCAACACACTCAGCCCAACCAGGGCCATCCATAAATCAATCATGTCTATTTCTCGTCCTTGTCAGTATCGTTTAGCATGGTATTTAACTTGTTGAGCTCATCGTCAGACATCGCTTCTGTGGTTTTAGCTGGAGTCGCCATCCGCTTGCGAACCACCAAAGCCAGCACCACTATGCCAATGAGCAATAAAACACCCGGGCCAAACCATAGCGCGTAGGTATTCTCGTTCAATCGCGGCCGATACAACACGTATTCGCCGTAGCGAGCCACCATAAAATCCTTGATTTCTTTGTCAGAATCACCGTCGTTGATCATTCGGTAAAGCTCTCGTCGCAAATCCTGGGCGATCTGCGAATCGGAACCGCTGAGGTTTTGGTTCTGGCATTTTGGGCACCGCAGCTCGTCGATAAGACGGTGGTAGCGTGCTTCGTCTTCGGGCGATTTAAATTCGCGTATGTCGACAACGGCAAATACCTGGGCACTAACGGTTAACAGCACCGCAAGCGCTAGCGTGGTCAAACACCGTATCCACAATCCACTGGGCCAGGGCGTACACTGGGTAACGTTCATGAATCAATCTCCTGAGATTCGTATGCTGGTTTCTATCCCTACAGTCGGAAAACCCCGCCCTGCCGGCCAGATAAAAGGAGCCGAATTATAGCAATCCTGTACTCGAAGGCTAGCAAACGCGAAGTTGAACATTAGATTTGTATAAGCCAAGCTAGTTTAATGATTTTCATATATTTTTTTGTTGACTCAGTGTTTTTAATGAGTAATATACGCGGCTCCTGAGCGAGGGTGGTTAGCTCAGTTGGGAGAGCGACGGCCTTACAAGCCGTAGGTCACAGGT
>CAYFFE010000013.1:0-45626 GCA_964342265.1 uncultured Cellvibrionaceae bacterium
CCAGGGATGGCGTGTATGCAGGCTATGCAGGAGCGATAGCCTGTCCTTGTGCAGGAGGAACCTCTGGGTTAATCAGAGGTTCCTATAATTTAAAGGGCTTTGAACGGTTTAACAAAACTCTGATCAATTCATTCCCGCGTTAATCGCCGCTAATTCCCGAGCGGTTAAGACAAACACACCGTGTCCGCCGCGCTCAAATTCTACCCAAGTGAAGGCCGTATCGGGAAAAGCGGCTTCCAGTGCTTCACAACTGTTGCCCACTTCGCACACCAATAAGCCGTTTTCGGTTAAATATTGTGGCGCCTCGGCCAATAAGCGGCGAGTAAAATTTAAACCGTCGTCACCCGAGGCCAATCCCAATTGCGGCTCGTGGTGGTATTCATCGGGCATGCTCGCTATATCTTCGGCATCCACATAAGGTGGATTGCAAACGATTAAATCGTATTGCTCACCGGCCAAAGCGCTGAATAAATCCGACTCCTTAGCTTGCACTCGATGTTCTAAGTCGTGCAAATCGATATTTTGCCAAGCCACATCGATAGCCTCGGGCGAAATATCGCTAAGGTCGACCACCGCCTCGGGAAAAGCCAGCGCACAAGCGATGCCGATGCAGCCGCTGCCCGTACACAAATCCAATATTTTCTCCGGCGTTTGCCCGAGCCAAGGAGCAAATTGTTGCTCTATTAATTCGGCAATAGGCGATCGAGGCACCAGCACGTGTTCATTAACCACAAACGGTAATCCGCAAAACCAAGCGCGCCCCAAAAGGTACGCGGCGGGCATGCGCTGCTCGATACGTTGTTGCAGTAATTCGACGAGCGCATCGCGCTCGCTGTCGGTCAGGCGGCAGGGCAACACCTGCTCCACCAATGCCCAAGGTAAATGTAGGGTTTCCATCACCATAAACAGCGCTTCGTCCCAGGCGTTGTCGGTGCCGTGACCAAAATACACGCCGTGTTTATTCATCTGTGTCGCGCTGAAGCGCACAAAATCTCGGGCAGTTTGCAGGGATTGGGCGTCTTGCCGCCATTGTTCGGTGGTCATATATTTTCGATCAAGTTGCACAGGGTGAGCTATTTTAACGGTTAACGCGTAATTAACCAGGGTCTTGTCTAGGGCGGTCAAAATACTTTACGGCCTTTGCCAGTTGGCGTAGGGTAAGCGGCCTTTTTTAAACGGCCGGATTATACGAGGCGGGCTCTGTGCGGACGATTTTTCATGCGTACGAATTTTGCTGGCTGTAGGCAATAGTTAACCAGTTTGGATACATTCTATGAAAGAACATTTTGCTGCGATTATTGAGGCCATGGGCGAAGACTTGAATCGACCGGGCTTACGAGACACGCCCGAGCGGGCAGAGAAGGCCTTCCAATACCTCACCCGCGGCTACAAGCAAACCTTGGATGAAGTCATCAACGACGCGTTGTTTCCTTCAGAATCCAACGAAATGATTGTGGTGCAGGATGTGGAGCTTTACTCCATGTGCGAACACCACATGCTGCCGTTTATCGGCAAGGCCCACGTCGCTTATATTCCCACGGGTAAAGTGCTGGGTTTGTCTAAAATTGCTCGCATTGTGGATATGTTTGCTCGCAGGTTGCAAATTCAGGAGCAATTAACCACCGATATCGCCAAAACCATTGAATCGGTAACGGGTGCCAGTGGCGTGGGCGTGGTCATTGAAGCCAAACACATGTGCATGATGATGCGTGGCGTGGAGAAGCAAAACTCAGTGATGAAAACCTCAGCGATGCTGGGCAGCTTTAGAGATAACCAAGCCACCCGCTATGAGTTTTTATCGCTGTTAAAAACCAAGTAATACCAAGAAACAACGTTAGTACTGGAACACCCAAACTCGCACGGCTTGATCGTCGGTAGCCGCCAGGTTGCCGATTCCCTCCGCTCTTAGTCGATCGGCATCCACTTTGTTGGCAATCAGTTGGTCCACCGCTGCCTGGGCAATGGCCTCGGAGTTTTCGAGGTTGGTATCCAGGGATTTATTGCGCTGATCGCTGGCGACGACCACCAGTTTCATGGTGGGAGAGAGTTTCATCACCCGCGCAATTAAGGCCAAAAGATCTGTATCGAGCTGCCACTGCCTGCCCACAAATTCAATTGGCAGAGGAATACGCTGGCCGTCTTCCAACAGCGTTGAAACTGTTTGCGAGGAGACTTTGTGGTTGATGGCCTGCTCTGCGTGGATTTGATCAATCAAAAGATAACTGCGCTGGTTGCCACGGGTTGCCATGTACACCACAACAATCTGCGATTGATCGCCCTCATTAATCTGATACGCCAAATAATGCTGGTATTGATCCAATCCGTACAAACGCCGCTCGTTAAAATGCAGATTAGCCCAACTGCCACTGCTACCGCAGTTGTGGCCGCTGCACACAAACAGCGGGCTGGCGCCCAAGGCACGCAATTGTTGCAGGTATTTCGTTAACACATCTTTCAAGGGGCGGTTTTTGGGAAGCTCAAACAATTGACGACGCCAATTGCCACTAACCAGTAATTCCGAATCCGGCTGCCAACGGCCGTTAACGTTTTTCATCGGCCCCAGCGCCAGGGTGTAATCTTCCTCGGAGGTGAGTGTTTCCAGCAATTGAGAACGCGCAAAATGAGTGAGCTCCAGCGCGTGCACGCCAGACGCCAATGGCCACAACAGCCCGGCAAGTAGCGCCGTTAACAAACAGCAACGGCGAAATTTGTAAGAGAGAAACGGGCTGTGGGTGCGCTGTTGGTTCGAGGTCACGAACTTACTCTTTTATTTTGTGTGCGTTTGACGGCAACCGTGGTTTATCCGCCGGATAATTGGGCGTTGATCAACTCGGCAATGGCCGGTGCCTGGCCTTCCATATGAAAGTGGTGTTTGCCCGGCAAAGTTTTGACGTCGATTTTCGGGAAGAACTCCAGTTGCTCCCGTGAGTTTTCAAACTGTTTAGCGATACCCTCTTCTGCCACGATCAGCAAGGTGTTGGCCTCAATGCCGCGCAGGTAAGCCTGCACAAAACCTTTGGTGAGCTTTACGGCCGAGGGCAATTGCAGTTTTGGATCGGCCTGCCAAATGTAGCCGCCCTCGACGGCTTTAACGCCCCGCTCGGCCAAGGCCTCTGAGGTGCTGCGCTCCACGGCCCACATGGAATTCATACGCGCGGCAATGGCGGCATCCCACGTTTGATAAACCGTCGCTCGCTTGCGATGGGGGCTGAGCAAGCTGCGAATGCTTTTTTGTAACTGTTCGGGCGCTTTTTCTTCCGGCGTAAACTCCGGAAACATGCCGTCGAGCAGTACTAGGTCGGTAATCCGTTCGGGCCAGGATCCCGCCATAATCATCGACACCATGGCCCCGCGCGAGTGGCCAACCAGCGTAAATTGCTCCCAACCCAGTTGATCGGCTACCGCAAAGATTTCCGCGGCATCTTCCCAAATATTGTAAGGTGCCAACACGTTGCGGTAGTCGCTCAAACCGTGCCCTGCGGTATCCAACGCCACCACATGGGCGTCCAACAATGGCGCTAACCAGTTAAAACTGGCGCTGTTGTCGAGCCAACCGTGCAAAGCAATCACTTTGTGCGCACGTCCCTGCCCCCAAACGCGAGCACGCAAGGTCAGGTGCTCCAGTTCAAATTCCTGTTCGGTAAAAGTCGCCAAGCGCGCCCCCAATCGATTCCAAAACCATTTTGCACTATCACACCATCGACGCCACTGGGAATATCCGCTGCGAATCAAGGTATGGATCATTTCACTAACATCGGCCCTGATTAAATCAGGGCTTTTTTCAACGTTGGGATTATGCCTAACATTGGGCCGATCACGGTCATTACAGTTTGGCCAAAGGCTTAATACCCACCGCCGAACGCAGCTTGGTCATAAACCTTGAAGAATAGCCACGCGCTTTATCGGCTCCGGCTTGTAAAACTGCCTCGACTTCTTTGGGCTTGGCCATTAACTCTTCGTATTTTTCGCGAGGCTCGGCGAGTTGCTCGTTCACCAACTCAAACAATTGCTTTTTGGCTTCGCCCCAGGCAATGCCCTCGGCAAATTGCTGGCGCATGGATTCGGTTTGCGACCGAGTGGCAAACGCCTGCCAGATTTGAAACACCGTTGAGTCATCGGGATCTTTGGGCTCGCCCGGTTCCAACAGGTTGGTTTTGATTTTATTGATGTGCTTTTGCAGTTGCTTAGCGGTGAGAAACAACGGAATGGTATTGCCGTAGCTTTTGCTCATTTTACGGCCATCCAACCCTTGCAAAACTGCAACATGCTCATCTACCTGCGCCTCGGGCAGCACAAACTTTTCGCCGTAGTGGTGATTAAATCGCCCCGCGATATCGCGGGCCATTTCCACGTGTTGAATTTGATCCTTACCCACCGGCACCTTGTTGGCATTGAACATTAAAATATCTGCCGCCATTAAAATGGGGTAGCTGAACAATCCCATGTTAACGCCAAAATCTGGGTCTTCGCCGGCGGCCGTATTTTCGTCCACCGCCGCTTTGTAGGCATGCGCTCGATTCATCAAACCTTTGCCAGTCATACAGGTTAACAACCAACACAACTCAGGGATTTCGGGCACATCCGACTGGCGATAAAACACCACTTTCTCTGGATCCAGGCCGCAGGCCAACCAAGTCGCCGCAATTTGCGCGGTGGATTCGTGAACCTGTTTGGGATCGTGGCATTTGATTAGCGCGTGGTAGTCGGCCAAAAAGAAAAACGAATCGAATTCATCGTTAAGGCTCGCCCGAATAGCTGGGCGGATGGCACCAACGTAGTTGCCAAGGTGCGGGGTTCCCGTGGTGGTTATTCCGGTGAGTATGCGTGGTTTGCTCATAGTTAACACTGTGCCCTAAAGTGCGGCCTGATTGGCGGTAATCCACATCCATCGGATAATTCCGCCAGATGATGTTTCAACAAGGTTATTGTTCACAAGAGGCGCATGATAGCGGGTTTATCCCAAGTTATTAACCGCAGAGTTGAGGGGATCGGCACAGCCGGGAGTGAAATCTTTTTTCCAATTTTAGGAATTGATCGACTCTTACTCAGTTTGATTCAACCTTAGCCGCTTACCGTTTACGGTCGTCCAGCGCCAACGCAAACACCCGGCGGTACTTAGGCCCCAGCGTTTGCCACAACAAGCGCTGAGTGTCGCGGGCGAGCTGCGCCAATAGAGCGGTTGATGTTGGCGCTTCAGTTGCTCCAAATGGTTCAGTTGCAGCTGAGCCAAACCGATCGATGCCAAACCAGTCGACAATCGCCTGAGCCGCTGCCCTGGCCTCTCGCTCTGGTTGATCGGGAAACGACGGGTACAAATGATCACAGGCAAACCATTCGGGATAAGCGAGTCGATTGGGCACAAAAGGCACACAGCCGAGTAGCGCCGCCTCCAGCACCGCCAATCCTTGAAAATCGTGCAACGCAGTGGAGATAACTCCGTGGCTTCTGGCCAGCAACGTGCGGTATTCGTCCACAGACGAGCAAAAGCCCCAATACCCCAGAGCATTGTGTGATTGGAGCAATTGTTTAAGTTGCAAAAAGCTCTCTGGCTCGGATCGAAACTGCTGGCCGACCACATGCCACTTAAAGCGTGTGCCCAGTAACCCTTTTTCGGTTAAATTCTGGGCTAACAAAAGCAGTCGATCTGGGCCCTTGTCCCACTCCCAGCGATGATTCCACACCAGCTCGATTATCGCCGGTGTTGATGGTTTTTCGATGTCGCTACTCTCCAGTAGTGTATCTTCCAAAGGAACCGGCACAACGTGTGAGCGATTGCGCAACTGCGGGACTAGATTGGGCGGTACGGCATCGGGCATTTTGGCCAGTAATGCCGCAGCACCATCAATAAAACTGCGACGATTGTATTCGGAGTTAAACAAAATTTGATCGGCAGCGAGTGCGGTGTAGATATTGGTGAGCTGTATTTCCAGCAGCCCTTGCTGATGTTTAACGCTGGGATAGGCAAACTGATTTTCGTGGCAGTAAACCACCGTGGGAACCCGAGCTAGGTGAGGTCGAAACCCCTTGAGCGCACTCAAATCCACCATGGATGTCGCAACGATCAAATCGTAATCGTCGTCCAATTGCGGATAATCCCCCAACCCCCAGCTCAAGCTGTTGCCCCGACTGCGCCAGTTAAAGTATCGGGCGGGCAGTGATTCCAGCGACCAATGCCAGTCGCTGAAATAATTCATCAAACCGCTGCACCAGCGAGCGTGGCTGGCCGCATGATAGGCGGATAACAACAATACCCGCATCACACTGCGCACTTCAGTTGGGCAATAACCATCTTCTCGCGAACGCCTCTAAAACCTTAACTATTCAGTTTTTAAGACGCTATCACGAATGCGCGGCGCAATGAACGCCGCGCTCTGGCAAAATAATTTCGAGGATAACGTTATACGCTAGTTGTAGGCGCGATCGGAATGATTAAGCAGCGCGGCGCTAAGGCCGGTTTGCAGTAGCAACTGCACAGCCACTTTACTGCGGCTGCCGCCATCGTCGGTAACTACGTAGGTTCTGCCGGGGTCCAAGCTAGGCAGTCGCTCGCGCAATTTGCCCAGTGCGATATTGCGACTGCCGCGAACACAAAAGTGTTTGTGCTCCACCGGGAGGCGAACATCCAACAGTTCGATTTGCGGGCCGAAGTCGTCGAGTTGCTCCAGCTCCACATAGCGGAACAACGGGTCTTGCAAAAGCTCAACAAAGTCGTCTTTGCTCAGGCGCATCACTTCGCCGTTGCTGTCCATCACCACGGTAGCATTGCGAGTGGTGTCGCCCACGAGGGCTTCCTCGCCAAAATAATCGCCCACATCCAGATCAATCTGAGCCCCCGACGGTAGAATCACAGAGGCCTCGCCACTGGCTAACACGTAGAAGTAATCGCCCTGCTCCCCCTCTTCTATGACTTTATCGCCCGCGTTAAGCGGTACGGATTCAAAACGGGAAAACAACAGTTGGATATTGTTGGCGGGAATGGAATGAAACAGCGGTGAATCCAACAGGCGCGACATCCAATCTTGCTGTTCGTTATCCACTTCCATTTGCTGGGGATAGGCGTAGGCATCGAGGTAATTAATTTGCGAAGACACCAAATCACCCCCAACAGCCGGCTCATCCTCGATGGGTAAGTCGGGGCCCGCTTCACTGGCGGCCATTACTAAATCTAGCTGTTTGCGCTCAATTACCAATACCGAAACTTCGGTGGCCGCTACGGCAGACGCTTTACTGGGATTGATTTCGTTTAAAGCGTATTGGCTGCTGTCATCTTCGGCATTCAGAGACACACTCTGAAAGCTGGCATCCACCAGATTGACCTGTCCTTCTACAAGGTAATACAACTTGCTTAAATGTTTACCGCGCTGAAACAACAATTTGCCCTTAGCAATTTTATTCATTTCAGCGTTGCTGGAAAGGCGCTCTAGGTACTGAGCGTCTAGTTGCGAGAAAGGATGGAACTGACCCAACAATTCAATGGCCACTGGCATTTAAAACAACCTCCGGGCTAGATACGAAATAACGACGGGCTATTCTAACCACTCATAGAAGCTTGGCATTGAACCAATAGATGGTCAAACAGTGAGCGAGGTCAACTTTTAAGAATAAAACGTAAGAAATTAACGGGTCAATTACCAGATATAGCATTCGGTTATCGAGCACCACGCGACCATCGAGCTAACACCTAATAAATTTTAAATTTAACAAAATACTTTCGCCCTTTAAGCAAAAACGTAAAACAGATAGCCGGCCAGTAACAATCGGTAGATAACAAAAGGCAACATGCCCAAGCGTTCGATAAATGCTAAGAAAAAGTGAATGCAGAGGTAGGCACTTATGCCCGATAGCACAGTACCCAGGGCAATATCGAGCCAGGCAATGGAAGGCTGTTGCAGCAGCTCAATGGTTTTAAAGCCCGCCCCCAGCACGATAATGGGAATGGACATAAAAAATGAAAAACGAGCGGCATCTGAGCGGGTTAAGCCAATCAATAGCGCCGCGGTAATGGTAATGCCCGATCGAGAGGTCCCGGGAATAAGCGCTACCGCTTGCGCGACACCAATAACCAGGGCGGTGATGATGCCAATTTGGTAAATGTTCTTGTGCAGCTGTTTTTTGCGATCGGCAATCCACAACAGAAGACCGAAAACTAACGTAGTCCAGGCAATGACCAGTCCCGATCGAAAATTGGCTTCGATATAGTCGTTAAACAGCAAACCGGCAATACCTGCGGGAATGGTTGCCACCACCACCATCCAAGCGAGATGGCTGTCTTGCGAGGGGCCCCGTTGGCCAAACTGCTGAAACCAGGCGGTGATCATTTTGCCAATGTCTTTGCGAAAATAGCTCACCACAGCGATCAGCGAGCCAAAATGCACGGCCACATCAAAGGCTAAGCCTTGGTCGGGCCAGCCGAGCAGTTCTTTGGGCAGTATTAAATGGGCGGAACTCGATATGGGAAGAAACTCGGTAAGCCCTTGAATTAAGGCCAGCAAAATAATTTGCAGCAAATCCATTAACGTGCGTCCTCTGCAACGGTGCTCGGCACCGACGGTATTCCATTTAACTCAGTTTTTTGGCTTAGCACGGGCGGATCTATGTCGCCTTGCGGATGGGTTGGCGCTTTTTCCAGGTCACTTCATTGCGCAAGTAAACTGGGGCGGCATCATCAATGGCCACCGCCTTGCCGTGTTCATACAATACTTGAGCAATATTAACGATGTCCAACGCCGAAATGACCAGTTCTGGAAAACAAGTCTCTCGAGCGCTTTCAGCCAGTTCGGGAATCGACCAAGCGGAACCCACTGCAATCGCATTTTGATGGCTATTGAGCCAATCTTGCGCCTTGGCAATCGGCAACACGGCTTCGTCGGTTATCAACTGGGGGATTGAATCGGTGAGGCAGTACTCGGCGCAATACACTTCCTGCATGCGGGCATCAAAAGCGGTTAACAGATGATCGCCCGGCTTGCCCAAGCCCTCGCGTCCGCCCGCCACGGCCAGTGCTTGCAAAGTTGATACTGGGATTACGGGCAGCTCGGCACCCAATGCCAAACCTTGCACAACGCCAAGACAAATGCGAATACCAGTAAACGAACCCGGCCCCCGACTGAAAGCAATGGCATCGACTTGAGAAAGGGATAATTGGGCCTCGGACAAAACCGCATCCACCAGCGGTAGAAAAACTTGCGCGTGCTGCCGGGCTTGGTCGTGAATTTTGAGAAGGGTATCGCCGCCGGCCAATAGAGCAACGCTGCAGGTCTCTGCGGAGGATTCAAGTGCGAGAATAGTGTTCATCGATGCGGTTACCACTCATTAACCACGAAACAGCCAAGACAACAATCAATCCACGGGAACAACAAAAAACGCCCAGGCGGGCGCTTTTTAATCTTATAACCATCAGAATTAGCCAATGCGCTAAACGAAGGCAAGCTTTGCCGATTACTTCAGAGCGGCAAATACTTTAGCTTTGATGTCTTCTACTTCACCCACGCCGGGGATTTTGGTGAAAACAGGCGCGGGGGCATCGCCCTGGCTGTCGAGCTGACCGTAAAATTCAACCAATGGCTCGGTTTGCTCGTGGTAAACCTTAAGGCGCTTGCGCACGGTTTCTTCGGAGTCGTCGGCGCGCTGAATTAGCGGTTCGCCGGTCTCGTCGTCCAAACCTTCTTGTTTGGGCGGATTGTGCTCAACATGGTAAATACGACCGGAAGCTTCGTGCACACGACGACCACTTAAACGGGCAACAATTTCTTCGTCGGCAACGGCGATTTCCATCACGTGATCGATTGCAATGCCCGCGTCGAGCAACGCTTGAGCTTGAGGAATGGTGCGAGGAAAACCATCGAAGAGGAAGCCGTTGGCACAGTCGTCTTCGGTGATTCGCTCTTTCACCAAGCCAATGATGATTTCGTCGGAAACCAATCCACCGGTTGCCATGATGTCTTTGACTTGTAGGCCTAATGGCGTTTCATTTTTGACTGCAGCGCGCAGCATATCCCCAGTGGAGATTTGGGGGATAGCAAACTCATCCATGATCAACTTGGCTTGAGTGCCTTTTCCGGCGCCTGGCGCACCCAGAAGAATGATCCGCATACAAATAGCTCCTAATTTAATTTAAATGCTAAACCTGATTTCGACTTATTCTCGCCACTCATTTATAAGCCACTCTTGCTTACTTATAAGCCACGCACGTAAGCCACTTGCGACAGACCACCGCCAGAGGCGCGTACCATACACGCGTGCAAAATTTATCTCAAGTTTCGTGAACTAAGGAGTTTTTGAGTGCCAACTCATATAAAGAGGCATTCATTTGCCATTCAACGCCCATTTTCGCGTTGCTTCGACGCCTGCCAAAGGGCCTCGATGGCATCGTCGTCTACATCTGAGAAGGTCTGCCCCGTCGCGGCAAGTTGTTGCTCAATGTACTGAATGCGGCCTTCAAACTTACGATTATTGGCACGCAGGCAACTCTCTGCATCCAGGTGCACAAAGCGGGCGATATTAACGCCCATGAATAATAAGTCACCCAGTTCATCCGCGACTTCTGTACTTTCTGCAAGGGAGATTTGATCAGCTTTTGCTTTAGCTACAGCTTCCTTAAATTCAGCGACTTCTTCATCGAGTTTGTCGATTAATTGATCAACGTGCTGCCAGTCCCAACCGGCCCGAGCCACGCGTTTTTGCAATTTTTGCGCGCGGGTCAGCGCGGGTAGACCAACCGGCACATCATCGAGCATGCTGGCGAGCCCCTTGTTTTTGCGCTCTTCGGCTTTAATGGCTTCCCAGTTGGCATTGACTTGATCTTGGTCGATTGAGGTGCTGTTTGCCGGTTCGGTGTCGAGGCGACCATCGGGAAATACGTGGGGATGACGACGCAAGAGCTTGGTGACGATTAGATCAACCACCTCGTTAAAGCTAAAGCGCCCTTCTTCTCGACCAAGCTGGCTGTAGAAAATAACTTGAAACAACAGGTCGCCCAGCTCTTCTGGCAGATGACCGAGGTCTTGCCTTTCGATGGTGTCGGCCACCTCGTAGGCTTCCTCGATGGTGGACGGCGCTATGGTTTGGTAATTTTGCTCAAGATCCCAAGGACAGCCGCCCTCGGGATCGCGCAGTCGTGCCATCACCGTTTGTAAATCGTCGATGGTGTACACAGTTTCCCCCAAATTCAGTGAGTTTCCGTAGCCTGTTGTTTGCGCCTAGCCGAGGCAATATTGGGCAATTGATTAAGCTTGGCCAAAATGTGGCTAAGCTCTTCAAAGCCGCGAATTTCCATGGTGATTTGCATGTCCACGGTATTGAGTCGCTTATCCGACAGGGTTTGCAAAGCGCTGATGTTAATGCGCTCCCGATCCAGTAACGTGGTGATGTCGCGCAATAATCCGTGTCGGTCGAAGGCTTCAACGAGAATATCCACCGAGTAGGTACTTTGCGGTGCTTTGCCCCAATCAACCTTAATAATCCGTTCGGGCTCATCTTCGTAAAGATGCAGTACGTTTGGGCAATCCTGGCGATGGATCGATACACCTCGCCCCTGAGTAATGTAGCCCAAAATGGCATCGCCCGGCAGTGGATGGCAACATTGCGCAATGTTGGTGAGCAAGCTGCCCACCCCGTCAATGTAAATATCTGCGCCCACATCCGATTGCGCTTTAGAGGTCATCGACAGCACCGGTTGCGGCTGCGGTGCGCCCATCAAGCGTTGAGCTGCGTTCAGTACCTGGTTGACCCCGAGATCGCTTGCTCCCACCGCAGCGTAGAGGTCATCTAGGCTATTGAGATTCATCACGCTAACGAGCTTGTCAAAATCCAAATCGGCCAAGGCCATTTGCCGAAACTCGCGATCGAGCATGGCGCGCCCATCGGCGATATTGCGATCGCGAGCCTGCATCTTAAACCACTGCTGCACCTTAGCCCGAGCGCGCGAAGTGCGCAAATACCCGAGCGCCGGCGACAACCAATCGCGGCTGGGCGCCTCGCGTTTACCTTTTAAAATTTCCACCTGGTCGGAGGTTTTTAAGGGATGGTTGAGCGGCACGATGCGGCCATTAACTTTGGCTCCACGACAACAGTGGCCAATGTCGGTGTGAATTTGATAGGCAAAATCCAACGGTGTAGCACCCTGAGGTAGATCGACGATATGGCCGTCGGGTGTGAACACGTAAATACGGTCCTGCTCAATGCCGTGGGTGAGGTGATCTTCCAGCGGGTTGCCGCCGCCCACTTCGTCGTGCCACTCCAGCACCTGCCGCAACCAAGCGATTTTTTGCTCGTAGCTGTCTTCCTCGACGTCGTCGTCAGCGCCCTTGTAGCGCCAGTGCGCGCATACGCCAAACTCTGCCTCATCGTGCATGGCTTCGGTGCGAATTTGCACTTCCAATATTTTTTGTTCGGGCCCAATCACTGCCGTGTGCAGCGATCGATAACCGTTCTCTTTGGGCGAGGCGATGTAATCATCAAACTCATTGGGAATATTGCGCCACTGGGAGTGCACAATTCCCAACGCCGCGTAGCAGTCGCGCACGGTCGGAACCAAAATACGCACCGCGCGAATATCGTAAACCTGAGAAAAACCGATTTCCTTGCGTTGCATTTTGCGCCAAATGCTGTAGATGTGCTTGGCACGCCCCATAACCTTGGCACTGATATTTGCCTCGGCTAATTGATCTTCTAATGTCGCGAGCACATTGTTGATGTACTCCTGGCGAGCCAAACGACGTTCGTCCAACAGTCGAGCGATGCGCTTGTATTCTTCTGGGTGCAGGTAGCGAAACGCGAGGTCTTCTAGCTCCCATTTAATGTGGCCAATCCCCAGGCGATGAGCCAGCGGCGCGTAGACCTCGGAGACTTCACGAGCTACGCGCAGTCGCTTTTCTTCCGAGGCATTTTTTAACGCGCGGATGGCATAAGTACGCTCGGCCAGCTTGATTAAGGCCACGCGCACATCGTCGACCATGGCCACCAGCATTTTGCGGACTTTTTCGGTTTGCTCCTGGGATTCGCGGCCAAACACCGAGGTGGCGGTATCGTTGCGCATGCCGGTAATCGCCGCCATACCCAATACGCCTCGAATCAATTTAACCACCACTTCGCCAAAGCCATCTTCTAAGCCATCGATGGCGAGAGTGCGCTCGCGTACGGCTCGGTAGAGCATGGCCGCCACCAGCGACTCCACATCCAATCGCAAATCGGCGAGGATTTCGACGATCTCTACACCCGATTTCAAGCAGGATTGGCCGGCACTCCAGGGATGATCGGCAGGGGCGTCGCGATCGGCTTTTTGTACGGTTTGCACAGCTTTTAATAGCGCCGACCGACCGCCTTCATCGACGTTGGTGAGTTCTGAGATGTGATCGATCCAGGCGGGAATGTCTATCTCACCGCTGGCACTGACAGGTAGGTCTGCGCGAACTTTAACCATGGCGTTATCTCAAGCCCTGCCTGCGAGGGGTGTCGTCGTTTTTGTCATTTTTTAAGAATAACATCGATCCGTGAAAGTGCTTTTCCAGTCGAAGCCAAGCCGCTACGATCGGGTAAAAAGCGCCATCGATTCCGTGTGCTTGGTTTGCGGAAACATATCCATTACCCCCAGGCGATCCAAACAGTAGCCCGCTGCCGCTAGCATTTTTGCATCGCGGGTAAACGTGGCCGGGTTACAGGACACATAGACCAAACGCGGCACGGCGAGTTTCTCTAAAAAGCCCACCGCCTCTTTTGCGCCAGAGCGAGGAGGATCCAATAGTGCTGCCTCAAAGGACTCGCGGGCCCAATCAGCGCTGCCTGGGTCCTGGTTCAAATCAGCGCCGACAAACAAGGCATTATCCATACCATTTTGTGTCGCGTTGATCGCTGCTCTCTCAACCATACTTGCACTTAATTCCACACCTACCACTTGTTTGGCCATTGTCGCCAGAGGTAACGAGAAGTTTCCCACTCCGCAAAATAGATCCAAAACACGCCCCAGAGCAGAGTTGTTAGGGCTTGATTGCGGGCAAATCCAGTCGCAGGCCTGGGCTACCATGCGTTCATTCACACGACTATTTACCTGAGTAAAATCTGTCACACTGTAGTCAATCGTGACGTTAAATTCGTGCAATCTGTAACTGTACAGTGGCGGTGCACTGCTGCTGATGCACTGCAATGGTTCATCCTGCGGTTGCAACCAGAGATCGAACTCCAATGTTTTGGCTAACGTCAATACCGCCTGCTGAGCCTTGTCGCTGAGCGGCTGGTTGAGCCGCAGCAACACCGCTTTGCGCTGCTCATCGCTTAAAACCTCCACATGCCCCAGCGCTCTCGATGCGCCATTACTGACCATCCAGTGACGCAACTCCGGAATGAGCGCACTTAATTCGGGCACAAGAACAAGGCACTGTTCAACAGGTACCGCCTGCTTGCTCGATAGGGCGCGAAAACCCAGTGTGTATTGACGATCTGCGCCGCGCCATACAGCTAAGCGAGCCCGGTTGCGATATTCCCAGGGCGAGGACGCAATAGCTGGAGCCAATTCGCGGGGTTCTAACTTGGCTTGCCGCCACAAGTTTTCCAACAGCAGTTGCTGCTTCAACTCTATTTGTCGATTGGCCTGAATGTGCAACCATTCGCAACCGCCGCATTGCCCCGCATAATTGCAGCCCGGTTGAACGCGGTCGACGGAAGTCTGCAAATGATCGATCGCCACCGCCTGCAATTGTTGACCCGTTCTGGCTACAAACTTGGCGGTCACAGTTTCCCCCGGCAATGCGTTTTCGCAAAACACGGTCTGCTTACCTAGCTGAGCGATACCGCGCCCTTCTGGGCTCAGAGCGCGGATGGTTAGCTCTTGTGCTGACGGCAGAGGTTGAGGCTTGGGGCGGAAGATTTTAGCCAAACAGAAAAATCCTTTCACTCAAGCAGTCGGCCCTTGGGCCGCTCTACTCGGTGATTCGAGGTCGTGATTGCAGAAGTACCGTCTCGAAAGAACAAGCTCACTCTGCAAGGTTCAGGCTAGGCGTTAAACACGCCGGAGGACAAATAGCGATCGCCACGATCGCAAATAATGGCGACGATTACGGCGTTTTCAACCTGCTGCGATAAGCGCAAGGCACCGGCTACTGCCCCGCCAGAGGAAACACCACAAAAAATTCCCTCTCTTTTGGCCAGCGCGCGCATGGTCTCTTCGGCTTCGGCTTGCCCCATATTGATCACCCGATCGACACGCGATGCATCAAAAATTTTAGGCAAGTAGGCCTCTGGCCAGCGACGAATGCCGGGAATAGCCGCGCCATCTTCTGGCTGTAGGCCAATGATTTCGATATTCGGATTTTGTTGTTTTAAGTAGGTGGAGGTGCCCATGATGGTACCAGTGGTCCCCATGGAACTGACGAAATGGGTTATACGGCCCCCTGTTTGTTGCCACAGCTCAGGGCCCGTGGTTTCGAAGTGCGCGCGAGGATTATCCTGGTTAGCGAATTGATCGAGCACCACGCCCTTGCCCTCGGCCTTCATAGCCAAGGCTAAATCCCGTGCGCCTTCCATGCCCGCCTCTTTGGATACCAAAATTAATTCCGCGCCATACGCGGTCATGGCATCTTTACGTTCTTGGGTGGCATTATCCGGCATAATCAGAATAATTTTGATACCTTTAATGGCAGCCGCCATGGCCAGCGCAATACCCGTGTTGCCACTGGTTGCTTCAATGAGCGTGTCGTTAACGCTGATATCTCCGCGCTCCAAAGCGCGGCTAATCATCGATAAGGCAGGCCGATCTTTTACCGAACCCGCCGGGTTATTGCCTTCGAGCTTAACCAAAATGGTGTTGCTGGTTTGGCCGGGCAAACGCTGCAAACGCACCAGCGGTGTATTGCCAACAACGGTTTCTATTGTGGGAAAATCCATGAATCTACTCTATAAAAATCGAATCCAGGGTGCACACTAGCGCAATTGGCGTAATAATAACGGAATTAACCGATACAAAGCACCAACGGCCCAGATTTTTTGCTTATGCCTCGGTAGGTTGTTGCCCAATTAAAGACGCTCGCAGAACGTAAAAAGCAGCTAATTTTTAGATTAAATTATGTACTTTAAACAACTACAGCAATTGTTGCGGCGTTTAACGCTACTTCCCATATTTACCACTGCGCTGATCTTAGCGTTGGCACTGGCCCTTTTTTACTATAGAGAACTGGGCATTCAAGCTGAGCAGCGTTTCACTAACCTTACTGCCATTGCCGCAGAACTCAGCGCACCTCTGCTTACAGACTCTAATTCAAATGTTGAAGCGACTCTGAATGCTTTAATCCAACATAAACACGTCGATTCGGTGCGCATTGTTAATGCCGAACAAATGATCATCGGTCAATTGGGCCAGCGATTTTTAAACAAAACGCCCCAAGTCGACTGGTTTACCCAATCGGTACAACGCAATCGCGTGGCTAACAGCAACATTTTGCGCATAGTCCACCCGGTTTTTTCGAAAGATCACAACCAAATTATCGGCTGGGGGGATTTAGGCTTCGACACCACTTCTGCCCAATTTGCCTATCTCGATATGTTGCTCGGCATATTGGTAATCTGCCTCGTAATGCCAGCAATCGTCGCATTAATTTTACAAGATAAAATCTCTCGCCTAAGACCCGACACCCACGCCATAGAACAGGGCGTACACGCGATTTCCCGCGGCGATTACTCCAATGTTATTGAGGTGAGCGAAAAAAGTGTATTTACGCCGTTGGCCGAGGATTTAAACGCGTTGTCGTCTTCGGTTCAGCAAGCGCAAGCAGAACTCAAACGCAACATCGAACACAACATCGATGAATTGCGCGAGACCATGGAAACCATCGAAATACAAAATATCGAATTGGACTTGGCAAGAAAACGCGCACTGGAAGCCAGCCGAATTAAATCGGAGTTTTTAGCAAACGCCAGTCACGAATTCCGCACGCCGCTAAATGGCATTATTGGGTTTACTCAATTACTACTAAAAGCCGATATCAGCGAGACGCAGCAAGAGTTTTTGCGCACCATCGAAACCTCGGCCCAGGGTTTGCTAACCATTATTAACGACATTCTCGATATATCCCACATCGAAGCCGGCACAGTCAATCTTGATTATATTCCTATGCGACTGGATACGGTGGTGGAAGAAACTCTGCAAATTTTAGCGCCCACGGCTTTTCAAAATCAGCTCGAATTAATATCCATGGTGGAGCCAGACTTGCCGTTGGAACTGGTCAGCGATCCGTTAAGAATTAAACAAATTCTCACCAATCTGATTAACAACGCCATAAAATTTTCGGTCGAAAATAATATTTTAATTCAAGTTAAGCGTGATCAGAGTGGGGTAATCAAACCCACATCGGCCAAGTCGATGGTTTATCGGTTTGAGATTTCGGGCATTGATAAAGAAATTCAATTCGATACCGAAGAGGCCATTAAAGAATTTTCTAACCTCGAATCCGGCTCAACTCGCGCCAATGGCGACAATGGCTTAGGTTTGGCTATATCCAAAGGCCTGATAAAAGCATTGGGCGGAACTTTAGGTATCGAGACTCAAAACGATACACAGGTTTTGTGGTTTGCCGTACCTTTGGATCAGGGACAAAAAAGCAAACCGTACGTGGAAAAAGCACTCACTGGGTTATCGGTAACTCTGTGCAGTGCTAACCCGCAATTAATGCAACAAGTTAGACAATTGACATCCAACTGGAAACTAAGCATTACCGAATTAAACGATCCCATGCGAGTGTTACCCGCCATTCAGCAACTCACCCAATCCGGTAAATTTCAGCAATTATTAATTATGGATGTGCCGGTTATTGAAAGCAAAACCACCGCCACGAGTTTTCTCGACCAGCTTACGTACCAGTTAAACAGCGATTACCACTGCAAAACATTATTGCTCACCACACCCAATAAGCAACGTGAATTAATTGAAGCAGAATTAAATCGAGCGGTGGCGTTCTCATCTAAACCACTCATTCGCGATCGAGTTTACAAATCCATTTGTACCCATTTAAATATTTACAAACAATTTTACAAACCCACCAAAACTCAAAATAAAGATTTACCAACCACAAAGCCCAAAATTCTCGCAGTGGATGACAACCCAGCCAACCTTATGCTGGTGCGCGAATTTCTGGTCAATTTAGGCGCAGAAACCGTAACCGCCGCCAGTGGCGAAGACGCTATCGCCGAATGCGACAAGCAATCGTTTGATTTAATTTTTATGGATATCCAAATGCCTGGATTGGACGGTATAGAAGCGACCAAAGAGATTCGCAAACGCGCGCCCAAAGGCGTGCGTACACCGGTGGTTGCGTTAACCGCACACGCGGTCAATGATCGCAAATCGGAACTCTTACTCGCGGGCCTAGACGATTACCTGAGCAAACCCATCACCGAAGAACAGCTTGCTCATGTCATCCAACGCTGGTGCAATCAAACAGTAATGTCGTCAAAAGAAAAAACAGCTACCGAGCAACCGCCCAACACTGAGCGACAATCAAACCTACAACGCCAGTCGCATTCATTTACTCAAGAATCACTGATCCCTTCTCCAAAAGTAGACGCGAACAGCAACCCCTCCGATGAAATTGCCACCAATGTGTTGCAATTGCGAAGCACTACTCAAGCTCAAGAAGCAAATAATATTTCTGCAGATAAAATCAGTAAACCGGTGGATATTTCTTTATGTTTACAATTGGCCGGCAACAAACCCGATCTCGCCAAAGACATGTTGGCCATGCTGATCAGTGGACTACCAGAAAATCTAGAAACGATTGATCAGTGTGTACAGAGTAAAGACCTGGATAAACTAGAAGATATTATTCATCGCATTCGCGGCGGAGCCAAATGCACCGGAACCCCCAAATTAGCCGAAGCATCTAGCCTATTGGACAAAATGCTATTCAATAAAGAATATGAAAATATTTACCCTGCACTTAGCTCGGTCATTGATGCAATAGAAGAATTAATTCTTTGGGATTCCGAATACGATCTAGAAACACTGTTCGAAGCCAGTTAAAGTATTTAAATCAGATAGTAAAATAAGTATTGTGGGCTTAGGTATTTACAGCCAGATGTAAATAACCTAGAAATTTACCTCTTGGGCATCTGCTCCGATACCATTTGCTGATAAAGTAACCGGCTGTTTAACGGCCGATCACCCAATAAGGCTTGTAGCTGTAAGCGCAAAATGTGTTTTAACAGTTTTAAAGATCGAGCGCTGTAATTTTTATTTTGCAGCGCCATAATCTCCCGACCCTCAATAACACTTTCCGCCATATTACTTTCCGCTACATTACTTTCCGCTATATTACTTTCCGCTATATTGTTTTTCGAAAGCGCGCCGGCAACCGGCTGAAACCCTTGTAACGGCGTAAAAAAATAACGTTCATCCGGATTAATGGCTTGACGAGTTGTCGAACAATAATTGAAATCAATATCGTAACCCAGAGACTTTAACAGGTTGATTTCAAACTGACGTAAAAATAACTCCTGAGACTCGGGGTGTTCGGATAAGCCGCGCAAGCACTGAATATAAGTAGAGAATAAGTCTACTTGT
Source organism: uncultured Cellvibrionaceae bacterium (assembly GCA_964342265.1). Classification (GTDB taxonomy): domain Bacteria; phylum Pseudomonadota; class Gammaproteobacteria; order Pseudomonadales; family Cellvibrionaceae; genus Halioxenophilus. The sequence continues at coordinate 19,544 of CAYFFE010000013.1, forward strand.
GTATCGCCGTATTGTAGTAGTCGAACTAATAATTCATTTAAATAAAATCCCAGATACACCTGTAAACCCGACAAGCGAATAGCTAGCCCGCTGCCTTCAATTTTAGCCAAGGTTTTAAGATCACTTTTGCCGAGCCAAGTAATTTGCACAGGCAAAAACGGCTGAAACAGTGAGCGGGTTGATTTAGATTTTTGCGCGCCGCGCGCCACAACCGAGACACGGCCATAATTAGCCACAAAAAAATCCACCAATAAGCTCGACTCACGATAAGGCCGAGTGTGCAAGACAAAAGCCGGTTGGAATTTGTCCTTAGTACCCATCACTAAACCGGTTAATTTAGATCGTCGTAGCCCAGACTGCGCAACGCCCGTTCATCGTCCGACCAGCCTGATTTTACTTTAACCCACAGCTTGAGCATGACTTTATTATCGAACAATGTCTCCATATCAACCCGAGCCTCCTGACCAATAAGCTTGATACGCTCGCCATTGTTGCCGATAAGAATTTTCTTTTGCCCCTTGCGCTCAACCAATATTAATGCACTTATGTGCAAAATCCCTTGATCGAATGAAAACTCTTCCACCTCAACAGTAATTTGATACGGCAATTCGTCACCGAGTTGGCGGGTAATTTTTTCCCGAACAATTTCTGCCGCTAAAAAACGACTGCTGCGATCGGTAATTTGATCGTCGGGGAAAAAGAATTCACCTTCCGGTAAATGTTGCTCGATAACTGAATAAAGCCGATCCAGATTGTCGTTTTTAAGTGCCGATATAGGAATTAATTCTTGGCAGGCCAGTGTGGAACTCAGATTATTGAGATGAGGCAAAAGCTCAGATTTATCATTCATTTGATCAATTTTGTTAACCACTAACACAACTGGACAACTTAAGTTTTTTAAACGAGTAGCAATCCATTCGTCTTCGTCTGTCCAGCTTAATCGATCGACTACAAATAAAACCAAATCCACATCTTTAAAGGCCATTGTGGCCGATCGATTCATGTAACGATTTAGGGCTTTATCCTGCCCCAGATGCAATCCGGGTGTATCGACGAATATCGCCTGAACATCACCATCGGTGTGTATCCCCAACAAATTATGACGGGTAGTTTGCGGTTTGCGGGAAGTAATACTGAGTTTTTGACCAACCAAATGATTGAGTAAGGTAGACTTACCGACGTTGGGCCGACCCACTATGGCCACGTATCCGCATCGGCGATTCATAGCTGATTTTCCTGAAGCCATTTTATGGCCTCTCCCGCTGCTAGCTTTTCAGCTTGCTTACGACTGCGAGCAGTGGCGATAAAGGGTTGGCAGCGATGATTAATTTGACAACTGATCGTAATCATTTGCTCGTGGGCTTGGCCTTCTACTTTCTCAATAGCGTAAAGGGGCAGTGGTTTCCCCTGGCCTTGCAAATATTCTTGTAGCTGTGTTTTTGTGTCTTTTAACGGTTTATCCACTTCCAAACCGGCAAGCCGGGAGTGAAACCACTTGAGCACTAATTCCGAGCAGAAATTAAAGCCTTTCTCGAGATAAATCGCACCAATAACCGATTCCAAAGAATCCGCTAAAATGGAATCGCGATTGCTGCCACCGGATTTTAATTCGCCCTCGCCCAACACCAAACAATCACTGAAATTAAACTCTCTCGCCACCTGTGCCAAGGTTTCCCCCTTTACCAAGGCAGCGCGCAGGCGGGTTAGCTGACCTTCGGGCGCTTCGGGAAAAGTGCAATACAAATAGTGGCCAATAACGGCACCGAGAATGGAGTCACCGAGGAACTCCAAACGCTCGTTATTGGACTGACCAAAACTGCGGTGGGTTAGTGCTCGGCGAAGTAAATGGGGGTCGCTAAAGGTATACCCCAGCCGATTTTGTAGTTGTTCGAGTAAGGCCTTATTGATCACGGGGCGTGCAGCAGTCACCAGGAAACTGACTATCGAGTTGATGGTGGAATTTCATTACCACATCGATATTTAAAAACAGTGGAACACGATTTTCGTATTGCATATTAATAATTACACGGGAGTCCTTTCGAGTGATATCCAGGCTATCTGACACCGCTTTACTCACATTATTGACAGTGAAATATTTTACCATCTGGTTGCGAATTTCGCGGCTGGAAAGCTCCTCAACGCCACCCGGATGACGGGCCAATTCTTTTAACTTGGATGAGATGTAATAACTTTCAGTATATGAGGGTATTAATTTAAAAACTTGAAACAATACAATCCCAATAATCAATATCACAATTAACCAACTGTACATACCCATACCAGCCTGACGGCGAAGACTGGAATTTGACATCCTAAATGCGGTATTGGACATGACTGTGACCTCTGAGCACGGTATTGAGAAAGTTGTGGTCGAGATTGAGTAAGTTAAAAGTGTCTATTATTGGATTGGCCCGACATTACTAAAACTGGGCAGGCTGAAACCTTCCCAGTGCATCCAGGTCGCCACGGCTTTGCCAACGATATTTTCTTCGGGCACATAGCCCCACTTGCGGCTGTCGGCGCTGTTATCACGATTGTCACCCATCATAAAATAGTGACCTTCCGGCACCACCCAGGACTGGCGCTTTATCCGCAATCCAGGCTGTAACACTTGCTTGCGCATTTGATGGGTAGCACCGCCCAACTCTTCTTCCATTACATTGTAGCGGCGATAATTTTGAATAACCTGTTCAGTAAAGACTTGGGGCTGCTCTTCACCGTTAATATAAAGTATGTTGTTATCCAGCACGATTTTATCACCTGGTAGACCAATCACCCGTTTAATAAAATACTGCTTTTTATGCGGCGGAAAAAATACCATAACATCGCCGCGTTCCGGGCTGTTGATACTGAGCACTTTGGTACGAATGACCGGCAAGCGAATACCGTAGGTAAACTTATTCACCAAAATAAAATCGCCTACCTCCAAGGTAGGCACCATGGATTCTGAGGGTATTTGGAAGGGTTCAAATAAAAATGAGCGCAACACCAACACTAACAACAATACTGGAAAAAACGATTTAGCATACTCAACAACCACCGGCTCTCTGGCGGCAGTTGCCATCGCCTGAAGGTAAGCGGCGTCGTTTTCTCGATCCACGTCAGGACTAAACTGTTGCTCTGCAGCCGCCACGGCTTGTTTGCGTGGCCGCGATAAAACAGCAAAATCGTAGAGCCAGACTACCCCACTGGCAAAAACAAGAATAACTAAAATGAGGGGAAAATTAATATCCATGGGTATTAAATATTCACTTTTTCTGGCTAATGGTTTAGGAATCGACTTTTAATACGGCTAAAAACGCATCCTGTGGAATTTCCACACGACCTACCTGCTTCATACGTTTTTTACCGGCTTTTTGTTTTTCTAAGAGTTTTCGCTTACGTGTAACATCACCACCATAACACTTGGCCGTGACATTCTTTCTTAATGCCTTTACGGTAGAGCGCGCCACAACCTGGCCACCGATAGCCGCTTGAATCGCCACGTCGAACATTTGGCGCGGTATGAGTTCTTTCATTTTCTCTACCAGGGCGCGACCTTTATACGGCGCGGTATCCTTGTGCACGATGATCGCTAACGCGTCGACCTTCTCAGAATTAATTAATACATCCAAGCGTACCAGTTTAGCGGCCTGAAAATGGGAAAAACTGTAATCCAACGAGGCAAAACCACGGCTTACGGATTTTAAGCGATCAAAGAAATCCATGACTACTTCGTTCATGGGCAATTCGTAGGTAACCGAAACCTGTGTGCCCAGGTACTGTAAATCTTTTTGAATACCGCGTTTCTCAACGCACAGAGTAATTACGCTACCCAAGTGCTCCTGGGGAACGAGAATATTGGCCTCGCAAATGGGCTCGCGCATTTCCTGAATGTAGCCGTTATCGGGCAATTTGGATGGGTTATCCACGTAAACCACTTCGCCGTCGTTTTTAACCACTTCAAAGACCACCGTGGGCGCGGTGGAAATAAGATCCAGGTCGTATTCACGCTCCAGGCGCTCCTGGATGATTTCCATGTGCAACATGCCCAGAAAACCGCAGCGGAAACCAAAGCCCAAAGCATCGGACGTCTCAGGCTCATAAAATAGAGAAGCGTCGTTGAGGGTAAGTTTGGATAGCGCGTCGCGAAAATTTTCGTAATCGTCGGAGGAGACAGTGAACATGCCCGCGTAGACCTGCGGCTTTACTTTTTGAAATCCGGGCAGCGGATCCACATCTTGTGTACTGGCGTGAGTGAGCGTATCGCCCACCGGGGCTCCGTGAATATCTTTGATGCCAGCGACAACGTAACCCACCTCGCCGGCACGCAATCGATTTTGCGGCACTCGTTTAGGAGTAAAAATACCCACACCATCCACTAAATGGCCTTTGCCGATGGACTTGGCGATAATTTTATCTTTGACGTTTAATGTTCCCTGCTTGACCCGCACTAACGAAACCACACCCAGGTAATTATCAAACCAGGAATCAATAATCAGTGCTTGCAAAGGTGCATCATGGTCACCTTCGGGCGGCGGGACTTTAGCCACCAACTCTTCTAACACTTCGGTAATACCCATGCCAGATTTAGCGCTACAAGGCACGGCGTCGGTGGCATCAATACCAATCACGTTTTCGATTTCTTCGGCGACACGCTCTGGCTCAGCTTGAGGCAAATCCATTTTGTTGAGTACAGGAATGACTTCCAAGCCCTGCTCTACGGCTGTGTAGCAGTTGGCCACGGATTGCGCCTCAACGCCCTGAGCGGCATCTACGACCAGCAACGCCCCTTCACAAGCAGCCAGCGAGCGAGACACCTCGTAGGAGAAATCCACGTGCCCGGGAGTATCGATAAAGTTTAACTGATAAGTGCGGCCGTCTTTGGCCTCATAGTTGAGCGTTACGCTCTGAGCCTTAATCGTAATGCCTCGCTCACGCTCAATATCCATAGAATCGAGTACCTGAGCGGCCATCTCACGATCGGATAAACCGCCACAGACCTGTATAAATCGATCAGCAATGGTGGACTTACCATGATCAATGTGAGCAATAATGGAGAAATTATGAATATGGCTTAAATCTGACACGTTTTTATAAACTACCGCTAATAAAGTGTTGGCGGATCTCCAATATGAGTCCGCCAAGCGAAAAAACAACTATTCTGGGCTTTTGCGACCGAAGCCATTCAACACTGTACTACGCCCATTGCTGGAAATGATCCCAGACCAATCAGTATAGAACAGCGCGCCGCTGGATCGGTATGCACTCGCTCGCAAACTTAGGAGACGCAATTGCTGCCGTAAATTATCTGTTGCTGCACGGCTCGTAGTAATCTTGTTGTATAACAACAGGGTTCAACTGTCGCCTACAGGCCGCGCGCAGTCTACAGCATTTAGTTGCCAGCAGCCATCCTGTAGGATGAGCCACCGGCAAATGGCTTATTTGGGCGTAGCGATGGTTCTAAACACCGGCTGCCCCTGGCGTACAAAACGAATGGGTAGAAGACTGTCGGAAGGTAATTGCTCAACAACGGATTGGTAGTCATCCAAGTTGTTGATGGCATTAAAGCCAATCTGAGTGATCACATCGCCCGCTCGCAATCCGGCAGATTCGGCCGGACCGTCATCCGCCACGGAGGCCACCAATACGCCCGCATCCACATCCCAGCGTTTGGATAACTCTTCAGGCAACGGCTCTACCGACAACCCCAAACGACCGCCGCTCGGCTCATCGGATTGGCTCAACTTAGGCGTTGACTGAGCACCGCCGTCCAAGGTGGCAACAGTCACGCCCAGCGTGGTTTTATCGCCTTCGCGAACCACAATCATATCCACTTCCGAACCTGGAACCGTAGCGCCCACCACATGGGGCAAATCGGAAGACTCGGGTATACGTTTGCCGTCGAATTCCACAATAATATCGCCCACACGAACGCCAGCTTTGTCGGCGGGACTGCCCGGCTCAATCCGAGCAACCAGTGCTCCCTCGGGCTTACGCAGACCGAATGACTCCGCCAAATCTTTATCCACTTGCTGGATAACAACACCCAACCATCCGCGATCCACTCGACCTTTGGATTTTAATTGTTCGACAACGTTGAGTGCCACACCCGCGGGAATAGCGAAAGAGAGGCCAATGGAGCCACCACTGCGAGTGTATATCTGTGAGTTGATGCCCACCACACGACCATCGAGATTAAATAACGGCCCGCCAGAGTTACCCGGGTTGATGGCTACGTCGGTTTGAATAAAAGGCACGTAATTTTCGTTTTTCTCGGTGGGAATACTGCGGCCTATGGCCGAAACAATACCGGCGCTGGCCGTGGTTTCTAGCCCAAATGGCGAGCCTATGGCCAACACCCACTCACCAACTTTTAAATCCTCAGGATCGGCGAACTTCAAATAGGGTAATTTTTTGCCATCAATTTTTAATAAGGCCAAATCGGAGCGACGATCAGTACCGATCAGCTCGGCATCAAATTCCCGGCGATCTTGCAAACGCACCACTATTTCGTCTGCACCATCAACGACGTGATTGTTAGTTAGCAAGTAGCCATCGGCGGAGACCAAAAAGCCCGAGCCCAACGACTTGGATTCCCGTTCCGGTAGATTGCGCGGGTCGAGAAAATGCCGAAAAATCTCTGGAATTTGTTGATGCTCAGGTATCAACGATCGAGCACTGGGCTTGCTGCGACTGACGGTGTTAATTTTCACCACAGCCGGCGATTGCTCTTCAACGATTTCGACGAAATTGGGCAACTTTTGGGCGTGAGAAACGGGCACTGAGCTAAAAGCAAACACGATTGCAATAAGGAATATGCGCCAAGGCATAGAGTCGATCCTCCAACTATCAATACACTGATCGCGGTTATTATTTGCGCATTCTTAAACCACGAATCCATTTTCAATAACGGTTACAGAAATGGGCTCAAAAACGCTTATAACAAGACTACCGCCATATAAGACTAAGCTATGCGACCGCTCAAGCGGGAATTGGTTCTACCCTGCCCTGTCGCTTTGGCTAAACCGCCGGCTGGTTTATTGAGGCCAAACCACTGGTCGGCTAACGGCTCCTAACAATATAGGTTGCAAACGAGCGTTGCCGTTGTTACGGGACAAAATAACTTGAGCGATCAACGAACCCAAACCAAGCCCCAAAACACCGCCCAGTACAGCTGCCCACTCAGCTTGTACGATCTGAGAGCCAGAAAAGATGCCCAGCATCAGGGTAAGTAGAGGGATGATATAAATGAGAAGGGTGGATTTAACGAGTACATCTTCGCCAATTCCGATTTGAACAAATTCATCCAGTTGGAAATCACTGGCCTGGTAGTCCTGCAAACCGACTTTAATATAACCGGGTTCGCGGCCCATGCGCGCTAATACAGCTTGCCCGCAACCTTTTTGCGCACTGCATTGGGCGCAAGCCGATTGACGAATGGTTTGCACCCATAAGCCGTCGTTTTCGATGGCAACGATTCTGCCGGTTTCTGTAATCACGCGTCTGGACCTCGATTATTGGGGCTCCACCACAAAAAGCAGTGCCACAAGACGTTTATTGTATCGAGCCCCGTCCTAAAGACAATGTCATTGTGATTGTTGCAAGCAAACCAATGCCCAGCAAAAACAATACCCAGCCGCTTATTTAGGTCGCACAGACGCCGCCAACTTTCGAAGCGTAGCTTCCGGAACCTCGCCAACAACCGCCACTTGGAAAATCCGCGAGCCGGCGGAAGCCTTATCCAGGTACACGAAAGTACCGCCGCGACGGGCCTCCCCTTCCAGCGTGTTGCCGTTGGGGGTTTCGCTCACAAATATCGAAAAACGACTGATCCCATCGCTGTAGGAGAGCATATCAGCCGACTGATTGAGCTTGACGGAGACTAATCGAAAACCGCTCGGCAACCACGCCAGTCGCCACCGCGATGAATTGGCCAGTTCGCGGCAACCGCCATCGAGCAGATAATCCTCACCCGAGACCGCCACTTCTGGCACTGGCAGCTCTGTGATGGGATCAAATTCGATAAATTGGAATCGCTCCAACAAGTTTTCTCCATCCACCAAACTTAATAACAGAGGCAATCCGGTTTGCCGATCAATGGCTACCTGATAACGAAAGCGGTATTCGTCTTTGGGATCGGCATTTAAGACAACAACCTGACGGCCAGCAATGCGATCGAAGCCCAGTGGCCGAAAATGATAATGCTCCGTTAGGTTGTCGCGACTGAAAACACCGGCATGCGGGTTTAAAGCGTTTTGGCACGAGCCTAAATCCGATCGATATACAATAGGCTTACTGAGCCTGCCGGTTAAATGCTCAAGTTTGGCCGCCTCTTTGGATTCATCGATGGTGTGTGTCACCTTAATCGATTCCAATACACCGGCGTGTTCGTAAGTGTATATTCCCCGATAACTTACCGAATGCAGCGCGTGCTCGACAGAGTCTAACAACGCCAAAACTTCCGGTGAGGTTTCCTCGGCTGGGGAATTTTCCTGTGCAATCAGGGGAGTGTGAATGCCCGCAATGAGCATTAGGCTAAGCAACCCGCGATAGGCGACTCGGAAATTCATCACAAATACAAAATAAGCGTGTAATTTTAATAACGTTGGCAAAATAAAAACTTCTCAAGTTTATCGGTCAATCGATTGTAGAAACCACTCATTGATCGAGCGTGTCCCAAATATTGCTTTTTAAAAAGTAAACCAACAAGTTTTCCGTGTTGATTTCTAATTGCTGTGAATAGATTCGTCGCCCTGCGAACATTGCTGCCGACTTTGCAATGACCTTGGGGTCGAGTGAATCTAAGCAACCGTTATTTGGATTGCGTCATAGCCATAAATTTCCCCATCCAATTTCAAAATCTTCAGGATAATGGCAAAAAAAAAGGCTCTGTATAGAGCCTTAACAATGAACCAATAATCTATATTGGGAGGAATCAATAAACTGTAAACTACTCTTGCACTTCAATGCGGGGGATGCGCTCAAAGGGTAATGCCCCTTCAGCCCCGGTGCCCACATTGGCGTGCTCGGTTAACAGAGATCGTAAAAACTCTTCAACCGCTGGATCGGAAACTTGTACTTCACTTCTAGGCACAAACACTACAGGCGCTTGGCGACGTTGTTCGATGGAGAAACTGTCGGAGCTTACTGTACGTGCGCTCAAACCCGTGGTTCCGTAGCCAATAGGTAAGTCCTGAGTGGCAGGCGTTTGCGCTGCAGGCGCCGGTGTCGCGGATTCCGCCACAGCGGGTGCGGCCGAATTATTTTCGACGGTGTTAAATTGGTTAACCGCCAATACTGCAACCACAGCCACAGACGCGGCAATCGCCACTCGACCCACTTGGCCGAGTAGGCCTTTACCCGAACGGGTGGACGGTAGACCCGCCTTGTGGTCGGGCTCATCGGCAATCAACTCAGAAATACTGGAACTTAAATCGATAGAGGCGCTGACCTTTTCTCCGCGAATCAATTGAGAGGCCAACTGGTAACGAGACCAAGTTTTTCTAAGCTCGATACTTTCACCGGTTTCGGTCAGTACGCGACGCAGCTCCAACTCGCTGGCTTCACTGTCCATCAGTGCCGATAGCGACTCTTTCAGAGACTCCTGATAAGGAGTATTGCCGTTTTTTTCTGTCATAGATCCACTCTAAATTAAGCAACAGTGATTACACGAAAGGTGAACAGTTAATGCAGAGACTCTCGCTTTAACGGATAATTCATTTACTCTTTGTGTATCGTCTACCGTGTATCGTTTAACCATCCGATTAACGATCAACTCATTAAGCAATTTAACGAATTACAGCGAATTATTGAATTACAGCTAAAGTTCTGCCATTTCGCCAATTCATCGATCTGCAATTTTGATCTGTCCGTCTGTTAAAAGGCTTAAAGAAACACCAAACAGGTGATTAAGCCAATACATAAGCGGGCAGAAAATCCAAACTTGCAACTCTATGAACCGAACCTGAACAACTAGACCTATTGACTAGGTCACTATGGATTGGTTCACAAAAACATTGAAAATTTGTGTTAATCCATCAGAGGTCGAATGGCTTTATCCACGGCCTCTCGGGCGCGGAAAATTCGCGAGCGAACGGTGCCCACCGGGCAGTCCATCACCGAGGCGATGTCTTCGTAACTCAAGCCTTCCATTTCGCGCAGCGTTAACGCGGTTCGCAAATCTTCCGGCAGTGCAGCAATGGCGTTGTTGACCACTTCTTGTAATTGGTCACGAGCCATGGCCCCTTCTGGGGATTCTAAATCTCGCAACGGCTCGCTGCCGTCGTAGTAATCCGCCTCGTCCACATCCACATCCGAGGCCGGCGGGCGTCGACTGCGCGACACCAAGTGGTTTTTGGCGGTATTGATGGCGATTCGGTACAGCCAGGTGTAAAAAGCGCTGTCGCCGCGGAAATTACCCAGCGCACGATAGGCCTTGATAAAGGCCTCCTGCACCACATCGTAAACTTCTGCGTTGTCTTTTACGTAGCGACTAACGATAGCAACAATTTTATGCTGGTACTTGAGCACCAACATATCAAAGGCGCGCTTATCGCCTTTTTGGACTCGCTCTACGAGTTGTTGATCGGAATTAGGCGTGGCATTGCCCGTCATTCAATACTCCAAACTTGCCTTAACTTGCCGATTTGGCAATTGGTTAACCAGCGGCCGGGTGATGTCTCACGAATAGTGCTCAATAGCGACTAAATGCTTTCAAAATGAGTTACCGCTGACCAACTTTCCAAGGCGGAAACTTGCGAGGCATCTTATAGACGGCTCTCACTAAGCTCAAGCCCGGATCTCAGCACGGTTGCGACAACAGCAAACATTCGCCTAGCGCAATCCCAAGTACAAGCCGATGAGAGTGGATTCCCACGCCTGTGGAATACGAGCGATGAGACTGAATCACGCTCGCTTAGTTCCAAAAAGACTCACTGCTCATGGGTTTATAAACACATTAGGTAGTCGGCGTGTGTTGAAAGCCGCGCTAAGTCGCTATACTGTTGCTTTTGTCACAACTGTGTAACAACCCATCCCACCGCGAGCAATAATGACTCATCCCCAAACTCAAACTCAGACCCACTACCATGATGTTCTCATCATTGGTTCCGGTGCCGCCGGCCTGACTGCCGCACTTAATTTGCCAGCACAATGCTCGGTGGCCATTATCAGCAAGGGCGAAATCAATGATGGCTCCACTTGGTGGGCCCAGGGCGGCATAGCGGCCGTGCTCGATAACGACGACACCATTGAAGGTCACGTCTCCGACACCCTCAAAGCCGGCGGCGGTCTCTGCCATGAGAACGTGGTGCGCTTCACGGTTGAGAACAGCCGGCCAGCCATCGAATGGCTTATCAACCAGGGTGTGGAGTTCTCGCGCGAAGACAACAATCAAGCCAAGTACCATTTAACCAAAGAGGGCGGCCACTCTCACCGACGCATTATCCACTCCGCCGACGCCACCGGCAAAGCCGTGCACAGCACCTTGATCGATCAAATAAAGCAGCGCAAAAACCTTGAAATCTTCACCGGCCACGTAGCCATCGATTTGGTGACCCAAGCCGATGCCGAGTCGCCTAAGTATCGATGCACCGGGGCTTACGTTTACGATCTCAACAACGATCAGGTGAATTTATTCCAAGCCAAGACTGTAATTCTCGCCACTGGCGGAGCCAGCAAGGTGTATTTGTACACCAGCAACCCAGATGGTTGCAGCGGCGACGGCATTGCCATGGCCTGGCGTGCGGGGTGTCGAGTGGCCAACATGGAATTCAATCAATTTCACCCGACGTGCTTGTTCCACCCCAGCGCCAAAACCTTTTTGCTCACCGAAGCACTGCGTGGGGAAGGCGCCATTTTAACACTGCCCAATGGTCAGCGCTTTATGGAGCAATTTCACCCAATGGCAGAACTGGCACCGCGCGATGTAGTCGCCAGAGCCATCGACCACGAAATGAAGCGATTGGGTTGCGATTGTGTGTATTTGGATATTTCGCACAAATCGGCGGATTTTATCGAAGCCCACTTCCCCACCGTTAGAGCCGAATGCTTGAAATACGGTATCGACATTACTAAAGAGCCCATTCCCGTGGTGCCGGCGGCCCATTACACCTGTGGCGGCGTGGTGGTCGACACTCATGGCCGCACGGACTTAACCAATCTCTATGCCATTGGTGAGGTCACCTTTACCGGCCTGCACGGTGCCAATCGCATGGCCAGCAATTCGCTATTAGAGTGCATTGTTTTTGGCACCGCCGCCGCGCGCCACATCAGCCAGTCGCTGGCCGATATAAAACAACCCGAATACCAGCCAGAATGGGACGAAAGCCGAGTCACCGACTCCGACGAGGACGTGGTGATCTCCCACAACTGGGACGAATTGCGACGCTTTATGTGGGATTACGTGGGTATTGTGAGAACCGGTAAACGGCTGGAGCGCGCCAACCACCGCATCAAATTGCTGCAAAAAGAAATCGCCGAGTACTACAGCAATTACAAGGTAGGCAACGATTTAATCGAGCTGCGCAATCTGTGTGATGTGGCGCAACTGATTATTCGTTCGGCCATGGCCAGAAAAGAGTCCCGAGGTCTGCATTTTTCGTTGGATTTCCCCAATCTTAAACCTTTTGCTCGCGATACCATTCTGGTGCCACTTAACTTTGCCGATCAAGAGGTGATTGTGGGGCGCAGCTAGAGTCTACTACACACAAATTGTTAAAAATATCCGGTGCGAATCAACACCCGCAGGGCTCTAGCTTGCTCGGCGCTGAGCTCTCGCGGTGTTAGTAATAGAGTAATTCCCGGTCGCCATTGTTGTTCATGGGCGAATTTAAGTAGTAACCAGCGGGTAAAAGGAACAAATGCTTGGACGGGATAGATAATATGCCGTTGCGAGGGACTCTGCCAAAACCAGTTGCAACCATCGAACACTAACTGGCCTCGATACTGGCGCCGCCAGGCCAAGACACTGTAGCTGCACACCGCCATAGCCAGTAGCGAAAATAGCCACTTTGCCCACAGTGAATGGCCGGAAAAAGCCACCAACACGACGGCCATGCCCGCTGCCAATACGGTGAGTACCAGCAACACCCTAGGCGGCTGCAAGGCAATGCTAACCGCGGTCTTGGAGTCCGGTGTGGGCACGTATTTTTTTTACGATTTTTAAAATATTGGGATCGGCGGGATCGACCTTATCGATAAACCAAGCAAACATGTCTTGATCTTCGCACTCTAATAAATCGCCGAACAATTGTTGGTATTCCTCCGATAAATTGTCGTAGTGATTGTCCAGAAAAGGCAGCAATACCAAGTCCAACTCTAACATGCCGCGTCGGGCAGCCCAGTACAATCGATTCTTCTGCATAGGTTTTTATACCGCTTAAACACTGAATTCGCGGCCAATTGTACTCCAGACGCAGTAAAAACGCTGCATTAGCCATCGACGGATTTTTACACCACATCGAGTGTGAACAATAATTGCAATCACTCAAATTAACGACAGCAATTGCAGTGACTGAGCAATACGTACATCATTGCTTTCATTGAAAACGAACAAACCGGGCTGAAAAACCTTAAGCCATACCAGGAGTCAGTTGTTATGAGCAACCAATCACGTTGGTTGGAGATATTGCAAAATAGTGGCGCAACACTTACGGATAACCCAATCGATAGCTTTACATCCGCCAACCAATTTGAGCGGCAAGCCGAGATTATCGCTCTACCTAGTTTTTGTTTATTGCAAATCGAAGGGCCCGATGCTCGCAAATTTTTACAAGGTCAGGTTACCTGCGATATTAATGCGCTGGAGACAACAACCGCCCAATGGGGTGCGCAATGCAACCCAAAAGGTCGAGTTATTTTTAATTTTCTGGCCACCAGCAGCAACGACGAACGCGTTACCTTGAGAATTCCATCAGCAATGGCGGAGATCGCCCGGCAGTCGCTGGCCAAATACATTGTCTTCTCCAAAGCACAATTAAGCCTGCTGGAACCCAGCCCCATTGTGGGCGTGAGCGGCAAAGATGCCCAACCGATTATTCAGCAGGTGTTCGGTGCCCCGCCCGATAAAACCTTGTCTGTGGCTGTATCCAATGCGGCGACGGTTATTCGCCTTGGTTCAGATCGTTTTGAATGCTGGCTCGATGAAGCTCATATGGACTCAACTTGGCAGCAACTCAACGCACTGGCCCCGGTGCTGCCATCTCAGCACTGGCAATTGCAGAATATTCGCGCGGGCATTAGCACGGTCTATCCGCAAACCAGCGAAGAATTCGTGCCACAAACCATCAATCTGCGTCAGCTAGATGCCATTAGTTTTACTAAAGGCTGCTACACCGGCCAGGAAGTGGTGGCGAGAATGCACTATTTGGGCAAACAAAAAAAACACACCTACCGAGCAACCGTTGGTACCTCAGAACTGCCTCAACCGGGCGATCAGGTGTATGCCGTTGGAGAGAGCGTTACCAATGCCGGGCAAATCGTCGACGCCGCTTACGCTGATGAAAATACCGTTGAAATATTGGTGTGTCTCAGCCAAGCAGTGTTCGACAGCAACTCAGTCTTTTTAGATGAGCAAGCCACCCAACCTTTGCAGTTTATGGAACTACCCTATTCACTGAGCGACGATAAAGACACCCAATAATCGGCCAACCTTTATCCATCAAGCGGTTGAACTCGTGAAAATCTGTACTAGTTTTATCTAAAGAACAGAAGGGTTTTTCTCGCTCCCAGCCCATCAGCCCCAATTGCTCGAAGCCCCACTGAGGCTTCGAGACGGAAGTCTCAAAGATCTCAATTGGATTAACTTCTTGTCGTTGGCTGCGGCCAACACAACGAGCGAGGTCTAAACTCAATAGATTATTATTTAAAAGTTAGAAAGGGGTGCAAACCTCGCTGCTAAGAGACTTCTATGGGAAAAATATTCGACATCATTCGCAACGAAATCCTACTGGCCATTAAAAACGACGAGTTAATACTGCCCACGTTACCGGAGGTAGCATTGCGTGTACGCGATGTCGCCATGGACCCCGAGGCCACCATGGAACAACTGGCGGGTGTGATCGGCAATGATCCATCGCTTTCAGCGCGAGTCATTAAAGTCGCCAACAGTCCCTTAATGCGCGGCAGCCGAAAAATAGAAGGCCTGCACATGGCCCTGTCGCGCTTAGGTATGGAATACACCTGTAATATCGCCACGGGATTGGCCATGGAGCAGATGTTCCAAGCGACTTCCGATTTGGTCGACAAGCGACTGCGCCAAACCTGGAATCGATCGGCAGAAGTGGCCGGTATCGCGCACGTACTGTGCCGGCATTACACACGATTGCGGCCCGATCAGGCCACGTTGGCGGGATTGGTTCATCAAATCGGCGCGCTGCCCATTCTCACCTACGCCGAAAACCACAACGCACTATTAAAAGATTCCTTTACCCTAGACACCGTATTGGAAAAACTTGGCCCAGCTATTGGCAATAAAATTTTAACCACCTGGGAATTCCCCGAAGAAATCCGCCGCGTGCCCGCGGACCATCTCAACTTTACTCGAGAACTAGATACCGCCGACTATTCGGATATTGTTACCGTGGCAGTGCTGCAAACCTACGCCGGCACCGACCATCAACTCAGCAAAATCGACTACAGCCAAGTAACCGCCTTTCAACGATTGGGGCTGGAACCCGACATCGAAAACGCCGAAATGCAAGACCTAAGCGAAGAGATGGAAATGGCCGCCAATCTTTTAAAATAGATTTTGCACGCGGGCAGACCAATACCCAATCCATAAAAGCAAACGTTTACCTACTCGGGAAGCTGCCAGTTGATGGGCGAGTAGCCGTTGCGAGACAAATACTCATTGGTTGCAGAGAAATGCCGGCAGCCCAAAAACCCGCGATGGGCCGACAACGGCGAAGGATGCGGTGCAGTCAGCACCAAATGTTTGTCGCGATCGATAATGCGACCTTTTTTTTGCGCGTAACCACCCCACAATAAAAACACCAAATGTTGGCGCTGCTCATTCAAAGCCTCAATCACCCGATCGGTGAATTGCTCCCAACCTCGATTTTGATGGGAGCCCGCTTTACCCGCTTCCACACTCAACGTGGCATTGAGCAACAACACACCTTGTTCGGCCCAGGCCTGCAAATGCCCATGACTGGGTATGGGCAATCCTAAATCTGCGTTTAATGCTTTGTAAATATTCACCAATGACGGCGGTGTGGCCACACCTCGCTGTACTGAAAAACACAATCCATGGGCCTGACCCGGACCGTGGTAGGGGTCTTGTCCTAAGATTACTACTTTCACTTGCTCAAACGGCGTGGCATTAAGAGCGTTAAACATCGCTTTGCCAGGTGGAAAAATGACCTTACCCTGAGCTTTTTCCGCTTTTAAAAATTCCCGCAACGCAACCATGTAATCTGCGCGAAATTCCGACTCCAAACGCTGCAACCAACTGTCGCTAAGTTGAATGGAAGAGTTTTTAGCCACACTCAATGCCCCAATAATTCAAAACGCCTATCTTATATCGGCGAGCAAAAATATTCGAGGCGGATAATATTCCAATAATTTGGCGTCGCGATAGTTGAGTGGTTCTTCTAATTAGGGACGATAAAAGCAGAAAGCTAAAGAATAGAATTTAAATGAAAGCGCGGATAAAGAATCGACTGTGGAGATAAGTTACTCAAACAAGCCACTGGTACTCAGGCTGTTCGTTGCGCTAAAACAGTGGTGCTCCGTAAATCCATTAAGCCAAGCGAGCAGCGGGGCTAGAATAACTTTTGGTGGCAGTCAAGACATGCATCCAACAGCCTGGTAGATCTTCGCCAGATACAAACACTAACTCTGATTTATCAATAACTTTCGCACTGGAATGACGATAGCCTTTTAAATGCTTAATGGTAACTGTGGTTTTGCACGGGTCGGTTAATTCCCGCAAACTGCATGCCTCCACAAGGGCACCGCTGGATTTTAGTTTGAGTAGCATAGCCACGACGCTCCTTTCAATCGAACTATGCCTTTTTACCAAAAAGTTAACCACCGTGTATACAAATATTACAAAAACTTGAGCTACCTCTAATCACAGTCGTGTTAACTCACAAAAGTTGGAATCTATTTAATTATCAAAAAATTTATAATATAAAAAATAAATTCCAACTAATATTAGGTTTTTACCATTTCCCCTGATGTATCTCGTCCTTTGAAAACTCCGCAATAGTATTTTGCAGTAATTTTTGTTGTTGTTCAGTAACTTCGCCATCTATTTGAGCCGTGGTTTCTAGCATATTTGTCAGGGATTCAATATGGCGCTGTTCAAACTGAGACTTACTGGGAGCAAGAATATTTTTAACTTCTTCGGGAACATTAGCGGTCTCTTTTAACCAATGAGAGCACGACGCGTATAACTCCAGCGCCGATTTTTTAGCAAGATTAAACTCTGCACAAAATAAGTCGATAACTTGCTGCTTAGCCTGCTGCGTAACAGTTCCCTTCAACTCAGCCATTCCCACAACCAACACAGCGGCTGCCTCCATGGAATTGTCCAGCGAATGCAGTGGCTTACTGCCCATTTTCTTGCGCCAAGCGCGCAATCGTAACCAGTAAAACGGATTGAACGAATTTAAATCAACCCCGGCGTTTTGTAGGCGGTAAAGTGCCCAAATTAGTCCGCCGATAGCGGTGATTAATCCAATTAAAATGTGCATAACGTCTATCCAAATTTACTAAGTTCGAATCCACTCAGTTTTCTTGGGAAAACAGAGTTACTTAACTTCAAAATATTGTTTGAGCATTCATTTTAGAAAACATTAGAGCGCAATTCTATCGGCTTTTGATTACGATTGAGTAACATCCAGTTCGCTACCAATCGCATGATTAATGTCCGACCAATATTGTGTGTATTCCCGGCTATTTATCGCGCTGTAATTTAAATTTTTAATAAGACCCGTAAGCTTAGTATAAAACGCTCTTAATTCAGCTTTGTCGGTGGCACTCGGTGTAAATGCGAGTACCGCTTCAATCAGTTTTAACAAGCTTTGCTGTCGCGACATCGGCGTGGATACGTCCACTTTATCGAAAGCATCTTGTTGAAGATAAACTCGATCCACCAGTTGGGCCTGTAAATAAACAATAAAATCGCTGTTGGTTACGCCCTCTTCGCCGGTTACTTGCATCATGTGTTCGACTTCATCGCCTTTTTCTAACAGTTGCTTGAGGCGCTCCACACGATCAGTCCATTGCGTATCAACGTGCTCTTTAAACCAGGGTTTTAATTGCTGTAAATAGCGCGACCAGGATAACAACGGGTCCACCGCCGGATAAAAACGTCGGTAAGCGCGCTCGGCCGACAACCCCAAAAACGCTTTTACCGTGCCCAGGGTAGATTGAGTTACCGGTTCTTCAAAATTACCGCCCGCTGGCGAGACAGTTCCAATCATGGTGAGCGTACCTTTAACATTATCGTTGGCAACGCCTCGGCGTTCCAACACGCCCGCCCGCTCATACACGCCTTTGATTGCGGAATCTAAATAAGCGGGAAAAGCCTCCTCACCGGGAATTTCTTCTAATCGGCCCGAGGTTTCGCGCATGGCTTGAGCCCAGCGCGACGTAGAATCGGCAATTAGCAACACATCAAAACCCATGGCTTGGTAGTATTCGCCAAGGGTAATACCGGTGTAAATCGACGCTTCCCGTGCAGCAACGGGCATGGATGACGTGTTGCAAATAATAATGGTGCGATCCATTAACGTGCCGCCAGATTTAGGGTCCGACAGCGATGGAAATTCCTTGATGGTTTCCACCACCTCCCCGGCACGCTCGCCACAGGCCACCACAATAACGATGTCCACATCGGAATAACGCGAAATCAAACCTTGCAATACAGTCTTACCCGCTCCAAACGGCCCCGGAATACAGCCAGTGCCACCTTTGGCGATAGGAAAAAATGTATCGATTAAGCGAATGGTCGTACTCAACGGTTGATCAGGGTAAGCGCGCTTAGCCAAACCTTTTTTGGATAACGCGCGCGTTAACGATAAGCGAATGGGCCAACGTTGACGCATGGTGACCAATTGTCGTTGTTTTTTATCGTTAACCAATTCCAAAACTGGATCGGCCACCGTAAAGCTGCCCTCTTGCACCCAATCGATTTGCCAGGTTCCCGAATAATTAAAAGGCACCATAATTTTATGATTGAAACGGCCTTCCGCCACTGTGCCTAAAACATCACCGGAAACCACTTCATCGCCCGCTTTTACGCATGGTTTAAACAACCATTTGCGGCTTTCATCCAACGCGCTAATGTCCATACCGCGCGGCAAAAAAGTGCCCATACGCACGGCTAATTCTTCCAACGGATTTTGCAAACCGTCGTAAACCATTCCCAATAATCCAGGCCCCAATTCGGCTGATAACATGGCTTGCGTTTGAGTTACGCCATCGCCCACGCCTACACCGCTGGTACTTTCATAAACTTGCGCATCGGCTCGACGACCATTAATACGCAGTATTTCGGCTTTTAATAATTCCTGACGATCATTGGCCGCCAAACGACTGGGCACAATGTACACCACTTCGTTTTTTGCCAAGGGTAGATAACCCTGTTCGGGCAACTCAATGCTTTCGATGGCAACCAGATCGTCTTGTACGGCAACCACACGGGCACTAATCAGCGGAGTATTTGCAGTCATGTTAAATTTAAAACTCTGGGATTAAGAAGAATAAACGGTTAATTCACTGAATTGTTCTTTGCTCGGCAAGGCAGACTCTAAGAGTAAATTAAAACGTACTAACGCCGCCTGAGAATCGTAGCTTAACCAGCGAGACGCCACATCCCACTGCAGCACATAAATAACCACCGAGGTAAAACTGTATTGCCGGCGACTTGGGTGGGATTGTAAATATTTCCAAATTTCGTTAAACAATAATTTTTCGAGTAACAAATATTGCCCGCTATTAAAATATTGTACCGCTTGTTTTAACCAACTGTAGTGATGTTCCAATTTAAACGTAGGCGACTGCCAATTGCGCTCAATCGAGCGTTTTAATTCGCTTGCCGTCCAATCGCCTTCGGGTTGTTTGCCATTGGCTCGTAAATTTAACGCTGCCACTAAGGTTCGCATATCCAAACGGGAACGAATAATTGACTCAATATCACTGCCCGCCTCAATGGCCAACACTTGCCGAAACCGCGCGGTTAAAGCGTTCGATTCTTGCAGCAAACTAATATTATCCCACTCTAGAACGGCCTCGATTTCGGCCAGCCTCTGCTGATCGTGCGGACTCAATAATTTTAGGCGCTGGTCGAGTTTTAGTCGTGACAAAGGTGTTTGCTTTGCACTGAATAAGGGTGCAAATTGCGGTAGGCTAGAAAGCAATTGAATGTATTGATCGGCAGCGAACATGGTTAGTGAATAATACCATCTAACACTGCGCGAAAACGCGGATTCAAAAATGTTAACAACAACTGGGCAATAGCTTTGTCGGTAACGTCCACCTCGATCCGTTCTTCCAATAATTTAATTTTTATACCGTTTTGATCGTCTTCACCAACACTGAAGGTAACGCCTTCACGTAAAATTTCTCCTTCCAGAGAAAACACAAAATCGGCAATTGGCCCCTTACCAGCGTTTTGTGGGTCGCGAGTAATATCCTCAAGCTCCAACGCTTGCGGCGGTAGCACTACTTCCACTGAGCTTTCAGGTTTAATATCGGCATCATCCACAATCCTGCCAGCGGCAGCGAGCACTAGTTTTTTAATGACATCGGGATTTTGCGTGGTTGCTCCCACCAAGCGCTCAACATCTTCGCTAAAGCGACTTAATAAGTGCCCTTTTAGCTCCAAAACTAAATCTCGGTAAGCAATTTTTAAGGCATCCTTAGCCGCTTGTTTTTCTAAGGTCAGTTGTTTTTTGGCTGCGTCCAACTCTTGTGCGGCCCGAGTTTTGGCTTCGGTTAGGATACGATTGGCTTCAGTTTCGGCCTCGTGGATAATCTGTCGAGATTGCTCCTGTGCTGCCTCCACACCCTCGCGCTTGAGTTTTTCGACTAGCTCATCGATGCCAGAGGCAATTTTTTCCGGATTTTTTTTCACAACCTAGCCTCCAACCACCAACGAACCCGATAAGACCAGTGCGAAAATAAACACAAATACCCCAAAACCTTCAACGATGGCAATGGGTGTAATGGATAAGCCAAAGATTTCGGGCTTTTCTTTTACGGCGTTAATTGCGGCAACGCACAAACGTCCCTGCCACAAAGCGGTGTATAACAGCGCAATACCGGATAGCAAGCCAATGGCTAATAAACCAATACTGGCTTCAACGTTCACCTGTGCTTGCAGTGCAAACATCAACACAATACCGTAAATCACAAAGGTGGACGGCAATACCGACAAACCAATAAACCGACCATAGCCACTGTCTGTTTCCATTAAAGCGCCAATGGCGGCCTGCCCTGCCAAAGCACAGCCCAACACACTGCCAATTGCCCCTAGAGCGACCGGCGCGAAGACACCAACCCAGGCCAAACCCACTAAGATTTCATTCATACGTTGCCTCCATTAACCGAAAAGGAGAAAATACATAACCTTCTCCTGGCTCTCCCCAATTATAAAACTCAATAAAATTCAAACGCAGGCCATGCACAACACCGCCCATTAAGCCCAGCGCCAAATTAACAGCATGCCCGACAATAAAAATTAACGCTCCGGTTAAGTAGCCTAAACCACCGCTTTCCAGTCCCGGCGCAGCCAATTGGTTAAAGGTAATCGCCAACGACGCACTGGCAAGGCCGAGCGCAAACAAGCGCATGTAGCTTAAAACATCGCCAAACAATTTAGTAACGTTGGTAATCGCCAGCAGTCCGGCCACGATATTGAGCAAAAGGGATTTAAATCCCACCACTGGTTTATTGCCACCACTGCCCACCACCAATAATACTCCGCCAATAATGCCAACCAATGACAAATCCCTGACCACAGCCAACTCGGCACTGGCTTCACTAAACAACCATAAACAATAACCGCTAGCGGACATTATCACCCAGCCCAATTTTGCGAGAACTACTTTAATAAAAACGCGGCGATTCCAGGCAGCGGTTAAATTCCCCAATACAATGTGAACCACACCCACACCCACTGATAATTTCATCATTAAATCGTAGTTGGATAACTGAATAATATGCAGTGTGTGCAACCATGAATGCTCTGGCGGACTGTAGCCAAAATAGCTACCCACCAAAGCCCCCCAAATAATGCAAACGAGTACCATAAAGCGCATTAATACACGCAATGCTCTCCCGGTGTGCGAGTGACCTAAGTGCCCCCAAAACAATACCAATCCAAGTCCGAGCAATACGCCGTAACCTGCATCGGATAAAATCATGGCAAAAAATACGGCGAAGGATAAATACAAGTGCGCGGATGGATCCCAACCGCGATAACCGGGCGTTTGATAAATCGCCGCCAGATCAGCGCCCGAATCAAAGCCCTTTTTGGGGTTTAATAGGGTTGGCGGATTATCTTCTACTTGAGGTTTTTCGGCCACGAACGCAAAGCCGGCTTGTTTGGATAAGTGCTCGAGCGCCGATAACTCCGAGCTTGGCAGCCAAGCTTGCAATGTAAAGAAATCCCCTTGATGACTTAATTGTTCTAACACAAATTTAAAATGAGCAGTGTTATTGGCTTGCACCATGTGTTGGCGAATTAAATACAAAAACCGCGTTAATGCTTCGCGCTGTGCGAATAATTCATCGCGCTGGGTTTCCAGTTGCTCCTGCTCATCCAATAACTGTTGTAACGACTTAGAGCCCAAATGCTCACGCGCTACCGGTAAAATATCTACAGGAGGTTCGTCATCGCTGATGATAACCACATACAACTGTGTACTAGAACGCCCGACAATCTGCCAAGGCAACGCCACATTTTGCAAGGCATTGCGCCGTGATACGGGCAAAAGATAAAACCAAAAACGGAAATGATCGACGTAGCTCTCCGGCGGAAAAGTAAAATCGCCCCAAGGGGTTATACGGGTAATTCGCTCATTAACGGCGTCCAGTTGATCTTGGGTATCGCGCAAAGATTGCTTAATAGCAAGGCTTTCGTCCACCACCGCGGTAAAATAGAAGTTTTTACTTTTGCTCAACGCCCGACGTTTATACTTACTGTTCGATAAAAACTTTAACGCCTCTAACGCTCGCTGATCTTTTACTAACCAACCACGTTGGCCAGCTTTTCCGGAGTCGATAACGTGGCATCGACCAAACGCTTGTAACTCAGAAACCACCCGGTGTTTTTCCGAGCTTGCGCCAGCAATGGTGACTTTATGTAAGCGTGCGATGGCCATTTTATTTACCTAATTCATACATCGGATTGACGTCGCCGCTTGGCAATTTTAGATGTAACAACCGCTTCTCGCGCCCGATCGCCCAAATAAATTTGAATGCGTTTAATATTGGCTTGAGTTTGTGGAATAAGAACTTTATCGAATAAATTAACCCGTTGCGTAATTTTGGTAAGCGCTTTACTTAACAACGCTTGTTGTTGGGCGTTTATCGTTAATTTAACCTCGATTTCCAGAGCTTGTGCCAATCGGTTTTGTACAGGCGCAACCCAATGCGGCTTGGCCAACGGTGGTAGTGGCGCTAAAGCGAGTTGTAGAGATTGAAACTCGGGAATTCGGCAACCGGCAACATTGATTTCATTAACGTTAATCGATTCGATGGACAATAATTGCTGTAAGTTAACACGCTCGTTGGCGATCATTGGTAACTCGTCGGCAGTAACTTGTTTAAGTTGGTCAAGTTGATGCTGCAGTGCTTGCCCTGTTTTTTCGGTATTTTTTAACGCCAAACGCAATTGTTGGCGCTTCATATCCAGCGAAGGTAAAAAACGTTGATAGGATTGCAACTGCTGCCGCTGCTTGGATAGCGTTGCTTTCGATAAAAGTAGACGTGCCACAGGAATCGTTTACCCTAAACTAAGAAAGCGGTTCGGCATCTTTCGTTTTATTTTGAGCGGAATGAAAATATTTTTTAACCAGCTCTTGCTTCATTAAGAGTTGCTCTTCACTAAAACATTCGGCCAAGGTTTGCCAACATAAATCCAGCGCCGACTCCAACGGAAGAGAAACATCCAAGCGCATAAAACGCGCTCGAAATAATTCACCAAATCGCAATAACTGATGATCGTATTCACTTAAATCAAATGCCATAGCCTGTTTTTGCTCGGACTCCACTGCCCCGGAGTAAAAGCGGATCATGGTATTCATAATTTGGCTGTGGTCTTCGCGGGTTTGCTTGCCGATCACCAATTGTTTTAAGCGCGATAGCGAGCCAAACGGATCGAGTACGCCATTGTGCAAATAAAATTGTCCCTCGGTAATGTAACCGGTGTTATCCGGAACCGGATGAGTTACATCATTGCCCGGCATGGTGGTGACCGACAACACGGTTACCGAGCCACCTTTGGCGTAATCGCAGGCTTTTTCGTACCGACGCGCCAGTTGCGAATACAAATCGCCCATGTAACCGCGATTGGACGGTACCCGCTCGTTGGCCACGCCCACTTCTTTTAACGCATCAGCGTAAGCGGTCATATCGGTTAACAACACCAGCACCCGCTTGCCTTCTTCCACGGCAAAGTGCTCGGCCACCGCCAGCGCCAAATCGGGTACTAAAAGTCGCTCAACGATGGAATCGGATGCCTGATTAACAAACATTACCGTGCGAGCACTGAGACCGGCGTCTTCGAAGGTGGTTTGAAAATAATGGAAGTCATCAAACACCAGTCCCATACCACCAAACACCACCAAATCGGCATCGGCCTGAATGCCAATACGCGCTAAGAAAGCGTTATAAGGCTCGCCAGATACAGAAAAAATAGGGATTTTTTGGCTCTCAACTAAGCAATTAAACACATCGATCATGGGTACATCGGTGCGAATCATTTTAGAAGCCAGCACACGCCGCATGGGATTAACACTTGGGCCGGCGATGGCGATCTGACGATCGAAATCTAGCTTCGGGCCCTGATCGATTGCCTCGCCTTTGCCGTTAAACACCCGGCCCAAAATATTGCTACTGGCCGTAACCTGCATAGGATGGTTTAAAAACGTGACGCTGGCATTGGTGGGCAGGCCTTTGGTGGAATCGAAAACCTGCATTCCCACATGGGTGCCACGAATTTCGGTAACCTGGGCCAAGCGCGAATCGATACCGGGAGCGCTAAGCACAGCCAGATCGTTTAAACGCACCACCGGCGCTTGCCCCGCAGCCGGCACTGGCACTGACACCTTCACCAGATCGCCCACGATTTCGGTAATGGAATGATATGAGGTATGCACTGATGCCATAAAATCTATCTACACGCCGATTGTAATCAACAACGTCTCGAAATCATCCGGTTATTGCCGGGAGAAATCAAGTACCTAGAGAAGCTGCACTATACCGCGATTGAGTGAGCCTGCTGCTATCCAGATCAAACCAAAATCGGGTGAATAAGCACAATTTGCGTAACGTTGGCGCACATTTGTTACAGGAAGATAACATTGAACGAGGGGGTTGAAGTGACTGAGAATTGAAAGTAGCCGAGAATTAAAAGAAACCGGGATTGACGAGACCGAGAAATGAAAAGACCGGGAAATCGAGCAAATGGAGATATGGGAACGATAATTGAACAGAGGCTACTTGAATTGAGCAGGGACTGCTTGGCAACAACTGACCGGGAGGGCTTATTTGGTTTGATAGCGTGTAAAAACTAGCAATTGGTAAAAACTTACCTGATTACTAAATATTAGGGACCTTCGCACAAACAGGCATGCAAATCGTTATAACTTTTGTCGGGTATCGGAAAACAAAAAATTAGTATAAACCGACAACAGCCACTGTTGGCTTCAAAGGCATTTTATCGAAGCAATAGTTCGAAATAACAATCGCACGTATTTATGTGGACAAAAATCACCAACTCAGAAGCGACCAAGTAATTTCTTGAAAACGACGACGTCATTAACAACAATAGTCATTTAAATGACACTGGCTTAAATAAAAGCCATGATAGAGACTGTAGCTAAAACTGTGTAACTGCTTATTATTGACCCTAACGAGGAGATAG
>CAYFFE010000014.1:0-45123 GCA_964342265.1 uncultured Cellvibrionaceae bacterium
CGGGAAAATCAAAGCTGTTTAGCTCCAGCGAGTAGACCGGGTCTTCGTCCAGTACGCGTACGTGAACTTTGCGAAAACCGGGCGAATCCCCCAGCACCAAACCGGCTTGGCGCTTTTCGCCCACGAGCAATTCCACCTTGCGCTCAAAGGCATCATTGGCCACCGCGAAGCGATCGTGAGCCGACGAGGTAGTCGTCAACGGCCAGCTTTTGTTCAGATCTTGCAACCTACCCACCGCTTCCAATACCAGGTTGGGATCGGCGGGCAAGGATTCCAGTGCTGGCACGGTCCAGATGCCCGCGTCGTTTTTCACCAATTCCAGTGTCTCTAAACTGTCGCTGATTTTAATGGTGTCGATGGTGTTCTTGTCGAACGACAGCAGCGCGCCCTGCGGCACCTGCCTCTCAAATCCGGCGTGGCTCGTCAGTGTAACGGCGACCAAAAGCAGCTGCACAATCAGCGCCCCACCCAGCCATTTCATTGTGTTTGTCATATTCACCTCGCTCTCAATTAAGCTGCCAGCAATTGCTGGTAGCGAGTCATTTTTCGGCGCCGTTGCAAGCGCTCAACGGCCGCCACCAACAGCAGCGCCAGGGCCGCTAAACCGTAGTTGCCGTACTCCCAGTAAGCTTGTTGGGCCTCCTGCATGGGTGGCAGTGTGCGATTGAAGTGGCCGCGTGAGCGAATGCTGAGCAGGCCTGCGTCTTCCAGCGACCAATCGATGGCATTGGCGGCAAATTGCAGGCTGTTGAGATATTGGTTTTGATCCAAACCGGCCGCCAGTTGCAGTACCTGATCGCGCCACAAATCGTTGGACGACACCACAAACAACCGGGCGGAATTGGGCGAGCGTTTAATCACACCGGCCACGGCAAAATCTTGCTCGGCCAACTCTTCGTCTTCTGCGACCGGCTCACTGGCATCTTCCTCGGCCAATAGGGGCGATGGCTTATCGGCAAAGTAGGAATCAAAACGCCCCTCGCTCAGCACCGCCAGCAAGCGCGAACCCAACTCGCCCTCTTCGGGGAAGCTGGTGATGCCCTGCTCGGTCCAGCCGGGCATTACGTCGGTGCGCTTGGAGGTCCAGGCACGTTGCGAAGACGACACCAACTCGGTGATTTTTCGATCACTGGCATCGCGATCGACTTGAATCGGTGACGCCCAAGCTAAGGTCATTTGTGGCAGTTCGGAGGTGATGATTTGCTCCTCGTTTAAGCCATCGCTGCGAACATTAACAAAATAGGGGTAGTCCACCATGCGGAAATCCTGAAGCTGGAAGCCACCCACGTTGCGCGTCACCGGCAGTGGGAAAGCCGTGTTCTGGCGATCCAACACCATGCTTTGCTCGATGGTAATACCGTGGTGAGCCAGCCAGTCTTCCAGGCCACTGTCGTGCAGTGATACCGACAAACCGTTGCTCAGCGAGGCGCTAAACGGCGACGTGGCGGCAATGACGGTACCGCCCTGCATCAGGAACTGATCCACCGCAAACAGCTGTGTTTCATCCAACTCTTCTGGGGCAACCAACAAGAGAATGTCGGCTTCGCCGGTAACCGAGCCATCGCTGATGTCTTCTTGAATGACATTGAGTTCAGCACTCAAAAAGGTTTGCAAATTATTGAAGCTCGGCCCCGTGGGACGGGCAAAATGTTGCTGTGGCGGCGTCGCTTGCGGTGCCACTAATGCCACGGTTTTGGTAAAGCCCTTGGCAAAGCGTTTTAATGCCGCCTCGAAATTGCGCGTAAAGCTGTCCTGGCTGAGGTCGTCCATGGGGATTTGCACCACCTGGTCGTCCTTGGCCAGCGTCATGTAAAAGTAGAAGGAATCGTTGCTCACCAAGCTAGTGGCCATGGGCAGAAAACCAAAGTCCTGATTAATTTGTTGGGCCACTGCGCCGCCGTTGGCTTCGGGCTCAATAAAATTAACCGTTAAACTGCCGTTGGAAGCCAGACGCTGTTCGTCCACCACGGCTTGCACATCGAGTTTAAATTGCGCCAGTTGATCGGGCAGTAAATCGTCGCCAGAGACATACCCGGTAAAGGTTAAATCACCGGGCACACTAGCAAATAAGTTGCCGCCGGATTGATAACTGGCCAGGACTTTTTTAATGGCGCGGGTAAGGTCGTGCTCGGGGTTGCGCAGGCGCACGTCCAAATCGGATTCGTTTTGGGCTTTAACTTCGATTAAATCGCGAAAGCCCAATACCTGGAATTCCTCGCCGTATTGCACCAGCACATTAAAATAGGAGCTCACAATCGACGCCTGATAGCGATCGGCTACCTGAAACGGCACCGGTTGAATGCCGTATTTTTGGTTGGCTTCGGTTTCCACCTCAGGATCGGCGGCGGGATCGACAATCTCCACTCGAATCTTGTTGCCTCCGGTGACCTGGTATTCCTCGATTAAATCGCGCAATTGGGGCACCAGTGGCGCCAGCAAGGGATGGGTTTTACTGCTGAAATAACCGCGAATCAGCAACGGTTCCTGCAATTGATTGAGATAATTGCGCGTGGCATCGGAAATGGAATACAAACGCCCTTCGGTAATATCCACGCGGGCACTTTGTATTTGATTGAGCCACACATTCAGCACTAACGCGTTAACCACCAACAGGCCCGTGATCATACGCCAGCGGCGATGTTGCGGCCGGCGACCGCCATACACCCAGCGCTCTTTTTCCAACACAAATGCATTGAGGCTTAAAAATATCAGCACCAAACTGATGTAATAAGCCAAATCGCGCGCATCAATTACGCCACGAGTGATGGACTCAAAGCGGCTGCCAGTGCCCAGCAAACGCATCCACTCGCCTACTTGGTTGCCAAAAAAATTCGTGATGGCGTCACTGCCCACCAAGTAAAAGGCACCGCACAAAGCGGTGGCACTGATCAGGCTAACGATTTGATTTTCTGCCCGAGCAGAAACAAACAAGCCCATGCTCAAATAGGCCGCGCCCATTAACAACGTAGCCAGATAACCGGCAAATACCGGCCCCCAATCCAAATCGCCGATAAAGGCAACGCTGATGGGCAAGGGCAAAGTAATCGCCAGAGCGATGGCCAACAGCACCAAGCACCCTAAAAATTTACCCACCACAAAATGCCACAAGGGCACCGGCTGCGTGAGTACGGATTCCAACGTACCGGTGCGGCGCTCTTCACTCCACAAACGCATGGTGAGCGTGGCCGATAAAAAGATTAACAACACCGGCATCCACTCAAATAACGGGCGAACATCGGCAATATTGCGCGCAAAAAAAGCTTCGCCCCAAAAGAATACAAACAGCGTTACCGCCGCAAAGGTGGCCAAAAATAAATAGGCAATGGGCGAGGCAAAAAACAGCGTAATTTCTTTGCGGGCAATGCGACAAACACTGCTGGACGAATTAAGCGGCATGGCTCACCTCCTTGTTGGCTGCAGCGCCGGCCAGGGTGTTTTGACCTTCTGTGACGGAGCGAAACAGTGTTTCGAGATCCTGCTGCTCGGGCGTGAGTCGATAAATTTGATGATTGTGGTTAATTAAGGTTTTGGCCAAATCGGCGGTGGTCTCGGCAATATCATGTTGCTCGTTAACAAATAATCGGTACGCCGTACCGGCAATGTCGGCATCGTCAACGATGCACTCAAGTCGATCAATGCCCGCCAAACTGCGCAGAATATCGCTGTCGTGCTCGGCCATATCGGTGTTGAGCACCAACCGGCGGCTGTTTTTTAAACTGGCTAGGGTCTCATCCACCACCAATTGCCCGGTGCGCAAAATCAGCACTCGCGAACACAGCGCGGAGACTTCCTGCATGATGTGGGTGGAGAGAATTACCGTGGCGTCTTTGGCGATGTCGCGGATTAATTCGCGCATGTGTTGGGTTTGTTCGGGATCGAGACCGTTGGTAGGCTCGTCCAAAACGAGTAATTTGGGTCGACCGAGAATGGCCTGTGCCACCCCCACGCGCTGTTTGTAACCGCGCGAGAGGGTATTAATGGGGCTGGAAAGCTTGGAGGTGATGTCCGTGGCTTTGAGCGCGCGTTTGATTTCCGCAATTTTATCGTCGCCGGTTAAACCTTTTAAATCGGCGCAATAATCCAGGTAATCGGCAACGCTGAGTTCGGGGTATACGGGAAGGTTTTCGGGCAGATAACCCAGTCCCTGTTGAATGGTTTTGGCATGAGTATCGATATTTAAACCATCGACACTAACGCTGCCGGCGTCTGGCTCCAAATAGCCACTGATCATTTTCATTATGGTGGTCTTGCCTGCACCGTTGTGGCCCAAAAGCCCAACGATTTCTCCTTTAGCCACCGCAAAAGTCACATCGTCTACAGCCTTGTGGCGGCCGTAATTGCGACTCAACCGGTTAACCTCCAGCATTCCTGCCTCCTTTAGCAATTCGAACAGATATTTGTATAGTTTTGTCTGAACGTTAGCCTAGGGCTGATTTCCACCGAAACCGGCTTTTAAACGGGTTTCCTGTGAATGCTGTTAATAAATGCCGCCAAGCATTCACCCCACACCGATCCCGGATCGACCATTCAATCACCTAAGGCCATCGCGTGGTTACCCGAGCCCCATTTGCGGGGCTCAAAGTCGTCGATAAGATGGGGATCGAGCGGAAAAGTTCAAGCGCTTGATCACACTTAAAAACTTGTTCTGATTCACGAATTTTGGTACTTGTTGAGCAACCGTTTTGATCGCCGCCAAAACATCTGTTGCGCCGATACCTTTTATTTATTCTGCCAATACCTTCTGGCACTTTTACTGTTTACACGAGGCTCTGCCATGACCGAATCCGCCCAGGCTCTGGCCATCACCGATTCACAATTGCAGGAACGTCGAGAGCGGGTGTTTTTGATTTTGGCCGGAGTGTTTATCTGCTCGATGACCATGCTCAACATCATTGGCAGTTCGCGGTTTATTCAACTGGGGCCACTGGCATTAACCGTGGGGGTGCTGCCCTACCCCTTAACATTTTTGTGCACCGATTTAATTTGCGAGTTATACGGTCGCAAGCGGGCAAATTTTTTGGTGACCCTGGGGCTCGGGCTCAATCTGTTTATTTTTGCGGTGATTTTTGCCGCGCAACACGCCGCCGCAGTGCCAGAAAATTCCATGCCGGATTGGCAAAAAATCGAATTGGCCGGCAGTGTGGGACTGCCCGGCGGACAGCAGTTGAGCGGCCAGGTGGAATTGTTCGATTTTATTTATTCACTCACCACCGGGGCCATTTTTGCCAGCATGCTGGCCTACATCGCCGCGCAATACATCGATATTCGCTTGTTCCATTTTTGGAAGCGAGTAACCAACGGCAAGCACCTTTGGCTGCGCAATAATTTCAGCACTTTGTTAAGCCAAATGGTGGATTCGATTGTGGTCATCGGCGTGGTGTTTGGGGCGGCCTATTTGGCCGGGACTATTTCCACCACGCAATTGCTGTTACTGATGGGTAGCAGTTATTTATTTAAAATGACTGCCGCGCTTATCGACACCGGGCCGTTTTATTTTTTTACTGGCCGACTTAAACGCTATTTGCACATCCAATAAACCGGCCGAGCTATACCGCCGACCACACCTGCCAAAACATGCGCACGCTGATGGTTACTAAAAGCAGCGCGAAGATTTTTTTCAACACCGGCACCGGCAATCGGTGTGCGACCCGCACGCCCAGCGGTGCCGAGATAAAACTGGCCACCGACAACAAAACCACCGCTGGCAAATAAACATAACCCACAATACCGGCGTTGAACTGCGAGTGAGACCAACCGTTAATCAAATAGCCGATGGTGCCCGTAACCGCGATGGGCAAACCCAATGCCGCAGAGGTACCCACCGCCTGAGTTAATGGGTGATTACGCCAACTCAGGTAGGGAACGGTAAGCGAGCCACCACCAATCGACACCAGAGCAGACACACCGCCGATAACGCCACCGGCGGCAACTAATTCCACTTTTTTGGGTTGGTGATCACTTGCTAAGCGCAGAGGTCGCCACATTTGCCAGGCGACGAATGCCATAAAGGCTGCAAAAAAAGCGGCCAAAAAAGTGGCGTTGAGTTGGGCGACTAAAAAAGTGGCTAAAAAGGTACCGGCGAGTACACCGGGCGTCATGGCTCGCCAGCTATGCCAGGCCACCGAGCCCTTGCGATGATGAGCACGGGCACTGGCCACTGAGGTGGTAACGATGGTGGCCATGGACGTACCCAAGGCCATGTGCACAATGTCTTCGGGCGGGTAGCCTAGGTGTAAAAACAGCGCGCTTAGAATGGGCACTAAAATACCACCGCCGCCGATGCCCAACATGCCGGCCATAAGGCCAACAAATAATCCTAACAGCAGCAGCGCAATGATAATCTCGAGAGGCATAGAGTCGATCCAGCAAAATCGTGGATTCTACCGGATTACGCAGTACTTAATAAGTGAGCCGTAATGAAGTAACAGTTAAGGCTTTTGATTGGCAGTTATAAACCCTGAAAAAACAGCGCCGGCAATCGCTCGCGTATAACCCGCTTGCGAATCTGCAAAAACAGCGGCAACAAGGTCGCCCACATAAGCGCATGGGCAGCAACTACGTAGACGGGCTCGATAAGAGTGGCCGCGCCGAACTTGGCACCGGCAAAATAGGATGAGGCACCAGAAAATGCCCCCATGGCACCCACAAGCCACGGATTGATGCGACCAAGCCAGGCAAAACCGTGATTAAGAACCACCGCGAAGTGTGCCCACAGCATCAACAACCACAGCGGAAAGGGTCCATCTTTAAAGACAATTAAGCCACTGGCTTGAATCAGGATATCCGCCGCCATTCCGATGGGCGCAATAAGCGCAATCAAGATGACATCATCGCGCCGCTTGGGAGATAGGTACCAATGCAACAACAACGAAGCTACCAGCGCAGGCACGGCCCAGTTTTGAAACAAAACCGCGGCAAACCACACCAGCTGGAACCAGATAGCATTGATCAATTTAAAGTGGCTGTTTAGTAATTGCATGACCCTCTCTTACGCCGCACACTGGCCAACGGATGACTTTTACCCATCAGGTTTAACAAAAAAATAGGACCCCACCGTGACCCAAGAAAACTTCCTAGACCGCGCCCTGCTCAGCATCGAACAGGGCATTGCCGAAGTCAGCTTTACCCGCCCCGATAAAATGAACGCTTTGGATAACGCCAGCTTCGACGCCCTCTGCCAAGTCAGCGCAGCGTTAAAAGATCGCACCGATGTGCGAGCGGTGGTGGTCTATGGCACCGGTAACTCGTTTTGCTCGGGGCTGGATATGAGCATGTTCACCGACCCCAATGCCTCGTTGGACTTAATTGATCGCAGCCATGGTATGTGCAACCGATACCAGCAAGCAGTCTGGGGTTGGCGGGAACTGCCCGTGCCCGTGGTGGCAGCCATTAACGGTTACTGTTTGGGCGGCGGCTTGCAAATTGCCCTAGGGGCCGATGTGAGAATTGCCCATCCAGAATCCCAATACAGCGTGATGGAAATGCAATGGGGTTTGATTCCCGACATGGCGTTTTCGGTGATTGGCCCGCATCTGTTACGCGACGACGTATTGCGAGATTTGGTTTACACCGGGCGCAAGCTGGGCGCAGAAGAGGCACTCGACTTAGGGCTAATCACACGTTTGTCGGATGATCCACTCACAGCCGCCCGCGAATACGCTAAAAACATTAGCCAGATGAACCCCAACGCCATTCGAGTGGCCAAGGCGATGATCAACGACTTGTGGCCAGAAGCCGACGAACACTTTAAAACCGAATCGGAAGGCATGGCATCACTGATGAAAACCCCCAATCAAATCGAAGCAGTGATGGCCCGTATGGAAAAGCGCGAGCCGAAGTTTAAAGACCCCGCATAAAATAAAAAACGCCCGGTTTAGGGCGTTTTTAACTCAAGCGCTGTGATTAGCTGTTTATCGCTAATCGTTTGCGGTTGGGTGAGCGTTGAGTAAGGCGCGGATCTTAATGCCGATTTCTGTGTTGTCCTGATGGCCCTCGAAGCGCTCTTTGCCCGGCCCCCACGCCATTACCGGCACATCGATGGCAGTGTGGCCGCCTGTTGTCCAGCCGGTGCCTGTGTGCAAATCAATAATGTGTTTAATCAACGTCAATAGAGCCTTTTCATCCTCGGCGCTCTTAACCTGCTTGGCCTGGGCTTCGGTTAGCGTTAAACCCAATGCCTGCTCGATTATCTCGGCTCGGTGCTTATCTTTGTCTTTAAAGGCCAGCTGCGACAGGGCTTGTGGGGATTGCTCTAAGCCGTGCAGAATATCGGGTTGCCAGCGATAGTCGCCATCTCGGCTTAGGGTAAGGCCGCCGGTACTGTGATCGGCGGTAACCACCAACAAGGTATCGCCATTCACGTCTGCGTAACTTTTTAGCCACTGCAGCGTTTCGTCTAAGTCGGCCATTTCGGCCATGGCCGCAGCAATATCATTAGCGTGGCCCGCCCAATCCACTTGGCTGGCTTCCACCATTAGAAAGAAGCCTTTGTCGTTTTCCAAATGGCGAACTGCGGTTTCGGTTAGCGCCAACAGTCGGTGCTGCTCGGTAAAATCCAGCGCCCAGGGCAGGCCCACATCGGCAAACAACCCTAGTAGCGGTTTTTCGCTGGTGGTGTGCGCCAAATTGGCCCACTGGTCCACATATTCGTAACCGGCATCGGTAAACGCTTCAACCAGGTTGCGATCGGGGCGGATAAAATACTTCCAGCCGCCACCGAGCATGACGTCGGCTTTAAACTGGCCCTCTAAGCGATCATCAAAATAGCTATCGGCCAGTTGATCGTAGTTTTTGCGCGATTCGTTGTGGGCAATAAACGCCGCCGGTGTAGCGTGGACGATTTGCGAAGTCACGGCCACGCCAGTTTTCATGCCCTGCAACTTGGCCTGCTCCAGCACTGTTTGCACAGGCTGTTTGTTCTCATCCACGGCAATGGCGCCATTGTAGGTTTTAATGCCAGCCGACATGGCCGTGGCAGAGGCGGCAGAATCGGTAACCACACCTGAAACCTTGGCCGGATGAGTACTGGCACCGCCTACCAGCATTTCATCAAACACCGTGGGCTCGATTAAATCACGGGTAGCTGGGTCGTCGGCAAAGTACCGATAAGCCGTGGTAAACGCCGGCCCCATGCCATCGCTGATTACCAAAATGATATTTTTGGGAGTCTCAGCACTGCTGGTAGCCGGCCCAACCGCAGCAACTACTGCGGTAAAAAGTACAAAAAATAGACGCAACATAAATCTAACTCGTTGTAGGTATTTAGGATGTAACACTGTTTAATTCGCAAAATTGTGGAGAAAACTTAACGTATTAGGAAGTTCTTATTACCTTCTGCGATCAATTTTTTAATCATGTAAACCTATTGTGCAGAAATGTAACGAATCGAAAACTTTGTTGATAAATTAGGACCAGTTTGCAGCAATTTGAACTTTCGTTATGTATTTTACAAGGGTATGGTTAATTTTTTACGTGAATAGATCCGTAGCAAATTTAGCTGAATCACGGCTGCAATTTGCTTAGTGCAATTGGTTACCGGGTCGACACTTATCTGTTCACGTCCATGTTCTGTATTTACATTAGGCGATTTTCGAAACACGCGTTTCGGCTAGATTATTTTCAATTTGTTAACTAACGGCTTGTTTGAGCAATTCAATATTGGGGTTAACCCAAAAGGTCAGTTAGTAGAGCCAAGGAGTTATATCTAACAGGGACATTGATTAATACGTACTGGTTGCCACGTGGGTCTTTTTTCTTTGAGCACGGCTAAAACCAAGTGTGGATAAGTCTGCCTTTACCCTTGCCCGAAACTGTTCGGCACGTATCTCCCTAGTTTGATTCGTCATTAGCAGGCTCTTTACATTCAAACATGTACCCAACTGTACTCGATAAGTGCAACAAAGTGCCATCAAATTACGTTAGGTTTTATCGAGAACGCCGTAATAGTAGGAATAGTTAACAGAATTGAAAAGCCATTGGATCGTAGAGAACCGGTAATTTTTTACAGTGATATAATTTTAAACAAATTGCTCACCAAGCACCCTGTTTAGGGCGAGACGAGCAATTCCATAAACCCAAACATTTTATTTATCCGAGTGAACTATGAAATATCGTCTGACTGCGCTAACGCTTGCATTACTTAGCTGCCCGCCAGCTTTCTCGGAAGGATTCCCCAACGAGCCAAGACAGGCTAATGAGTTTATTAGTAAATCGCACCCAGAGCTTGGTCGCTTGACCACCATTGAGGTGCTCGGCGATTACATTATTGCCATCCCCGAGATTCCTTCTGCTCCGGACGGCTCAGATTTCGAGATGAGAGCGATCGATATCTCCGATCCCGAAAATCCCGTCACAGTAGCTACCTTCGGAAGAACAACACATCCTGTATTAGCTCACGGTGCATTTAAAAAGTACAACGAGCTTTATTTAGGCGGCAACCCCAATTCCGCCATTAGGTTGGAAGAGGACGGATCGCTATCTCACGTCCCATTTTCATACATTCGTTCGCGCGAAGACTACGGCAAATCGTCCGTATCTTACCCCTGGAATGCCACCACTTATTGGAGCTACAACCCCTTAGAAACAACTTCTAAGCTCTGGTATCGCGACGAATTGCAAGCCGAGTGGGATCATCTTGGCTTAACCGGTGTCATTGGCTTTCCAACCATTATCGGCAATATATTGCTGTACGGATCTGATCAAACCAGAACCGGTGTGGCAGCCTACGATATTAGCGACCCAACCAACCCCCAATTGTTGGATGTGTTAAAACTCCCTTCTGAGCACCCCACGTTAGAACGGCCAATTTACGGCAGTGGTGGCATTGTTGGCTCACGCCCGCTTGAATACGGCTTAGGTGGTTATTGGTATGAAATTACTGGCCACTACATGACGTTTGCCCGTCGCGGAGAGAACCCTGGTGTTCAAATAGTCGATTTTTCTGACCCGTCCAATCTGCGATTACACTGCGAAGTATTCTTCAGAGATGACAGTCGAGGCATTCCGTATAATCCTTCGGTGTCCCCTATGTATGTGGGTTTTCAGGATGAGTACGTCTTTGCAGAACAGTTAAAAATTAATGTCGAAACCTGCGAAGTTTCAGGCTATGTAGACAAGTTAGCCGCTGAAATTGAAGTCAGTCAGTACAGTCGCCCCATTGGCAACCTGCTCTTAACAGGTGGCGGCCACAACTACATTTTAGAGGGTGATGGCATTCGTCCTGGAGGGTTGGGAATCTTCGCTCACCAAGATGCCCCTGACACTCGACCTCCGTATGTTTCTTATCATCTACCTGCAGATGGGCAAACTGATTACCCTCTAACCGCACCTATTACTCTATTAATCCCCGAAACCCTTCATGCAACCACTATTCTGCCTGGTCAGACGATTACTGTAACAGAAGTCGGTGGAGAGGAAATTGCGATTGATTATGTACTGTCCCATACCGGCCAGTTAACGGTTGCTTCAGATGAGCCATTCAAACCCAACACCACCTACGAAGTTCATCTCGAAGGCATTGAAGATGCCGTTCACAACCAAATGGAACCCTACACGTTTAGATTTACCACGGTAGGTACATACACTCCGGAGCCTCCGGTCATTGGCACTGTTTCTCTCTCTCCTACAACTGATATTGCCGTGGGAGCCGATGTAACGGTTTCGGCTCAAGCTACTGACCCGAATGGAGAAACGCTCGAATATCGTTTCCGCCGCTCTGATGGCGCAGAATATAGTACCTGGAGTTCCTCAAGCTCTATAACTTATCAATACGAGTTGGCCGGCAATTACAACGTTAGTGTACAAGTAAGAAATACCAGCGGTGAAAGCACTACGACAGTCCAGTCAGTTTCTGTCGTGTCGGGTTATTCCAGCGAGGGGTCTAAGCTGAGAAGTCGCCAAATGGCTTTGTCTACAGCAGGCGATGTTATTTGGGTAGTCAACCCTGATAACGACACCATCAGCAAAGTCTCTACCTCCGACCACAGTCTGATAGGTGAATATGAAATTGGCGCAAGCCCTCAATCTGTAGCCATTGATCAAAACGGCTTGGCCTGGGTAACTTTAGAGGAAGAAGATTCCATCGCACTAATCGACAGCAGCGGTGCCATTCAGGACAGAGTTCGATTGCAGTACGGTTCTGGTCCTTGGGGCATTGTGATGAACGAGTCCGGCTCAACAGCCTACGTTGGCCTTTATCGTTCGGGCCAAGTAGTGCAAATTGATGTTGATACTCGCGATATTACCGGAGTAATAAACAACCTCAACACTCCCAAGGCTATGGCACTCACCGAAGATGGAAGCCGCCTGCTGGTAACTCGGTTTATCTCTCCTCAAAACTGGGGTGAAGTCTACGATATCAACACTACCAGCATGTCTTCTTCGACGATTCGTTTGGATCAGAGTCTAATACCCGACAACATCGATAACGGTCGCGGTGTGCCTAACCATTTGTCTGGCATTGTTCTCGACGGCGATAACCGCTTTGCTTACGTAGTCGGTAAAAAAGACAACAACGGTCGCGGCTTAGTTAACGGCAACGATGATATCGATGACGACAACACCGTGCGCACCTTTGCCGCCATGATTGATCTGGCCTCTAGCAGCGAAATCGTGTCTTCCCGTATCGACTTTGACAACGCAGACTCGCCGTCTTCAATTACTCTATCCGACGATGGGCTATATGCGTTTGTAACTCTGCAGGGCAACAATAAAGTCGCGGTACTAAATCGCAACGCCACCAACGGCGGCCTAGGTAATCCGGTAAGTAATTTCCCAACTGGCCTCGCACCTCAGGAGTTGTTACTTGATGGCGAATCGCAACAATTGTTTGTGAAAAACTTTACCGGGCGCAGTGTATCCAGTATCGATTTGGAGCCATTCTTGGCGGGCAGTTTGGTGAACCCACCCACCGAAACGACGCCTACGGTAACTTCCGAAAAATTGTCCGCTTCCGAATTGCTCGGTAAGCAGATTTTCTATAACGCCGCTCTGGGTTTAGAAGAAGAGGAAGCTTTCCTGGGTAGAATGAGTGCCGAAGGTTACCTAAGCTGCGCAACTTGCCACTTGAACGGCGAAAGTGATCACCGCGTCTATGACTTCACCGGTCGTGGCGAAGGCCTGCGAAATAACATTTCCCTAGTTGGCCGTATGGGGGCTCGCTTTGGCGATATGCACTGGTCGGGTAACTTTGATGAAGTTCACGACTTCGAAAACGACATTCGCCTTAATTTCCGCGGTCGCGGGCTGATGACCGATGAGCAGTTTGAGGCAACTATGTCTCCTCAAGGCCCCTTGAAAAGCGGCTTGAGTGAAAACCTAGACGCTCTATCAGACTACGTTTCCAGCCTTGGTAAGGAATCGTTGAGCCGCAGCCCTCATCGCGACAACATTGGCGAGCTAACCACCGAAGGACTACTTGGACAACAAGTGTTTCAGGATTTAGGATGCCAAGAGTGTCACCGCGGTAAAGCCTTTACCGATGGCGTAATCCATAATGTGGGAACATTACGCAGTCACTCTGGCCAGCGCCTGGGACAAGAGTTACCCGGTATTAAAACACCGTCGTTGCTCGGTGTGTTTGAGACAGCACCGTACTTGCACGATGGCAGTGCTAATACACTAGAAGATGTATTTTCTATCCTCGGTGGGGATGTTTACCAGGCTGAGGCTGCTACGCTAGAAGGCGGAGCGTCGGTAATAACACCGGACTTCTCCTATATGCGTGACGGCGCGGGTGTTCTGCTGCCCGAAGGCGGCACCATTACAGTAAGCGCCGATAGCCAAGCTCACTCTGGATCCATACGCGTTCGCTACGGCTCTGTCAGTGCGCCAACTCAATTGAATGTCTCGGTAAATGGTACCGTTTACTCTCGACCCCTAGAAATCCTTCCAATGGTCGAAACTGAACACGTGGCGTTCCTCGAGACAGTACTATCTGTTGAATTGTCCGCTGGCAGCAACGCAGTGTCCATTTCAATCGACTCTGCAGATGGTGATAGCGTGGTCATTGATGAGGTAACAGTTAGTAGTGCATTGAACGCTCAGTTTGCCCGAGGTCACCGATCATTCTTGGTTGCCTCTGCTAGCGATAAAGCCAACTTGATCGAATACTTGAAGCAAATCGACACTCGTAGTGCGCCGGAAGACGACGAACCCATTGTATTAGGTATCATTCAGTCGCCTCAGGAGCCTGTTGATGAGACAGACACAGGTAATCAGACTCCAACCGATGACAGCACCACCGACCCTGTACAAGACGGCACAACGGAAAACGAAGTAACTGATAATCCGAGTGATGCGGAAGAACCTACACAGGAAGAAGTCACGGATACGCCAGAAGAGCCGGCGATTGAAGAGGGCACGACCTCGGGGGAGTCCGAGGCCGAGGTAGAGGACACCTCAAACGGCCCAACAAGTAATGGCTCTAACAACAACGCTCAAACCAGCAACGGCTCTAACTCCGGGGTCGATTCTGGGGAAGAATCGGGGGGCGGTTCGAATGGCCCTCTAATGCTTCTGCTGCTGGGTTTACTGGCTCTGAGCCTTAGAAAGAGAAACAAACAAGCGTAAAACGCGAAACTCTTTCTAAATCACCCACTAACGGCCACTTTTGAGTGGCCGTTTTTTTATGTATCGATTAACACACTTTCTGTTCCGTTAACGTCTTTGCAGATAACCGCTCCCCCGAAGCCTCCGATTTACTCAGAGGTTTCGCCTGCACAGGGATAGGCTATCGCTCCTGCATAGCCTACATACACTCCATCCCTGGCGATAACGCTCAGGCAAAATCGATAAGCGTAAGCTATTGATTTTGGGAGGTAATTGGATAAAAGTGCCGGGAGCACTTTTAGAATGCTTGGCAGCTCGAAGAGTAAGCCACAAGGACGTGGCTTATCCAATGACATTGTCAATTACCTTACGGCGATTCGCAGCGAGGCGAACGGCTCCGCAGGCCTAAAGGGCGAGAGTTGTAGACTCAAGTATTAACCCAGGGATGAGTTAATCAGAGCTTCCTTTGGATAAATAACACCAACCAATAACGACTAAAAGCGCTCTCTAAGAGGTATTAACCAACGAACCCCAGCTATAGCTAACCCACCCGCAACCATCCCCACCAGGTGAAAACTAGGCGTTGTACTCCAGCGAATATTACTGAATAAAGCATCGCCGATGTAAAGCTCATAAACATTTTTAATGAGCGCCAATACAAACACCAGCCAGAGTATTTCGTTGCCCTTAAACCAGTGGCGTCCATCGCGCATAGCGTAGAGCGCGCAAACTAACAGTGCGTTTAATGCGCCAGATAAACCGGCGTATTGATTAAACATGGTTTGAAAGAAAAACCAGCCATCGATTAACACAATGCCCAGTAATAAAGACACAAGCAACAGCAGTCGGTGATAGCTTTCCAATATTGAGCCCAAAATTAGCAACGTGGCCATGTTCCAGACCAAGTGGTTTAAATCCGTGTGAACAAAATGAGCACTCAACAACGACCACCACGAGGAATCCATCGAGCGCTTGAGTATCAGCCACTCAAAACGTTCGCTGTCGTAGGGAGCCCACCAAAATATTGCACAACCCGCCACAAACAAACCAACCGACAACCACGGCAAACGTGCCCATTGCGAATAACAAGTTATCAAGTCAACACTCCGTTCAACGTCACACTTCCAAACCTTAATGAATACGCCTAGATCAGAGTCTAAAAGTTTTTATTAGTTTAGCTATTTCTTAAATACTGTAACCAAATAAGGCAATTTTTGGCTTTCACTATGGCTCTATCGATTGACGGCCCCAGTGGACCAAGCTGTAGAGCCAGGGCCGTGGTAAACTGCACGCCAGAAAGCCGATAGGAACAAAAATCATGGCAATCAATTGGTATCCAGGCCATATGCACAAAGCACGCAAGCAAATGCTGGAAGTGCTGCCTAAAATCGATGTCATTATTGAGATAGTGGATGCCCGCCTGCCCCACAGCAGCGAAAATCCGGTGATTCAGGAGTTTAGAGACGACAAACCCTGCCTAAAATTATTGAGCAAAAGCGATTTAGCCGATCCCGACATCACCCAGCAATGGCAAAGCCATTGGCAGGAACATCGAGCCATGCCGTCGCTGGCCATTTCCACCAAAGACCGAGCCCAGATAAAAAAATTACCGGATTTAATTCGCAAACAGGTATCGGCCAAAATCCGAGAAACCCGAAAAATCCAGGCGCTTATTTGCGGTATTCCCAACGTAGGCAAATCCACGCTCATCAATTATTTAAGCGGCCGCAATGCTGCCAAAGTGGGTAACGAGCCTGCCGTGACCAAGGCGCAACAACAAATCCACTTAAGCGATGATATTGTGCTCAACGATACGCCTGGTATTCTCTGGCCCAAATTTGAAAACGCCAACAGCGGTTATCGGTTGGCGATCAGCGGCGCGATTCGCGATACCGCCATCGACTACGAAGACATCGCACTCTACGCCGTTCAATACCTCGCCGAGTATTACCCCGAAACGCTAAAAAAGCGCTACCAATTACACGACATCGATCGCGACCTGGATTTTCAGGGTCAAATAGCGCTGTTAGAAGCCATTGGTCGACGCCGTGGTGCCAAAGGCAGTGGTGGCCGGGTTAATTTGCATAAGGCTTCCGAGCTGCTGATTCACGATTATCGTACTGCTAACCTGGGCTTGGTAAGCTTGGAAACAC
This sequence comes from uncultured Cellvibrionaceae bacterium, assembly GCA_964342265.1. Taxonomy (GTDB): domain Bacteria; phylum Pseudomonadota; class Gammaproteobacteria; order Pseudomonadales; family Cellvibrionaceae; genus Halioxenophilus. Next base: position 16,701 of record CAYFFE010000014.1, read on the forward strand.
CGGCGATGATTGAGCGAGAATTGGAAGAAGTGGCGAGACAACAAGCCGAAAAACAAGCCTTAAAACAGCAGCAAGCCGAAGTGAAAGCCAAACGTCGCAGTGGTAAACGCCACTGAGCTTGCCCTTAGATAAATTGGTTGTTGGCTCAGTAACCTCAAACGTTAGGCCAGAACAGTGAAGTGCTTACGAATAATGGAAGTAACGTTGTATGTACTATCGGCGTTATTGTTTGCGGCAGGAGCTTCAACATTTTTGTACACAGAAGTGGACGCAAAAATTGAATCTATAAGTAATTTTCAGACTAGACAAAACGGATACGGCGGTACAAATAGGAACCATTTATTGTTCAACGGATCGTCAATGTCGTGGAGTAAGATTAGATATAGCTATGAGGTAAATGGTAAGCGCCATTCTTCAAGCTTTTCCGGTTTTAAACTGCCAATAGCACTTAATTATAAGGCGGGGCAGAGGGTAAAGGCATGGTTTGCGCCCGGCATTCCGGAGTTAGCTGTCATATCACGAGGTCCAAGCCTGTTCGTCTTGTTATTCGTAATACTTGGTGCTGGTTTTAATGCAATTAGATCCTGGCTAAAGGATCATAATTTTGCCTAACAATTGTAGGCACCAGACACAAACTGCGGCGGCGCCTTATGTGTTCGCAGGTGCTACAGGCGTTAAACGCCCAAATTAAAATACTTCCGCCAGCCAAAGACACACCGACACCAACAACAAACCTATCCAACCAGGATGCTTACCTTTCGTTGCCACGAGCACCAGCAACGAAGCCAGTAAAAATCCCACTGCAATTGAATGCACCGTCACCGATTTAAAATCAAGCGATGGACTGGCTAATGCAAAAAGCACGGCGGCGAGTACAAAACCGAAAACGCTGGCCAGGTGCCACGTTGCCCAGATAATTCGGATATGGCGCTCAGTAAGAGGCGGGGGAGATTGGGTGGGTATCCAATGGGATTGACGAAGATGGCGAAAAATTAATACCTCACCGAGAACTGAGTGCACCAAACCGACGAAGACGGCAAGTATGCCGGCGATAAGAAAGTACCCGTCCATGTTCTTTCCTGTGTGGCATTAACTAGCGCTTGTTTAAGGTTAACCGTATTTTAAGCTTGCCTGAGTTTTTTAATGCGTTTGAAGAAATGCGTTTGAGCTTGCCTGACGTTTAAAACTCGCCAGAAATTGAAAGCTCGCCGACGACAACCTATTCCAAGGCAAAGCCCGACGCTTCGGTCTCGGGCTCTGGGTAAATAAGATTACAACTGGAGCCGTTGCAGCTCACCATAAAAGGCTCCTGACGCCAGCAATAGGCTTCGTAGAGTTCTTCTATGCCTTTTTCCACGAGGCGCAAACCATCTTGAGGAAATTCACAACCCGCCTCAATAATGGCGCGCTCGGCGGCAAATTCATAACGACCGTATTGGTCTTTTTTGCGCAGATCCTTGGGCAGCCAGTTGCGCGCCAGCGCACCGGTTTCGGTGTGATCTTTCATTTTTAAATGCAACCGCCAGAAGGCATCTTCGAATGCATCTTCCACCGAATTGGAAACCACCCGAGTACCCGCCAAACTGCTGATACCAGGCACTGGCAAAGTCGCCGAGGCAATACCCACGCCCACACGCTCAAGCGTTAAAAATTTCGATTTACCCTTAATGGGCAAGTGCAGCACCTTAGCCCCTTCGCTGTCGTAAATATCGAAGGCCAGCTTAACGGTGCTCTGCATGGTAACTTTATTGAGCGAGATGCTCTCTAGCTTTGGTCGCACCGCCAGTGCACAGTCGCCGCATTCACCGCGCACATAGTTACCGGAGCGCACCTCTACGTTGGAGAAGTAATTTTCAAAAAAGCTTTTCGAGGAATCGGCCATGGCCTGGCCAACGGTTAATTTCCAATCCACGTAGGGCCCAACAATCACCAAGCCAAGTTGGCCGTAGGACTCTTCGTTGATTTCGTCGGGAATGTAAATGGCGACCTTGCTGTGAGCGCGATGCACTGGCTCGTCGGCTAATTGCTCGGAATAGGCATCGATGCCTACATTAACGGCGCAAGCCTGTAAAAGACTAACAACTAACAGCAACATCAAGCTTGAACGCATTTCCCGCTCCGAAAAATTAATAAACCGTACACTGAGAGACTGGAACAACGAATCCCAGAAGCTGAAAGACACTCTAGTTCAAAACCGCTTGGGGGGAGTGTTAATCAAATCACAGGTTATAAACAATTATCGTTGTTATAAAAATATAGTTAGACTATACCGGTTCATATGCCCGAACATCAAAACCGATTAGGAATGGAAAATGCCTCAATCAGGGGGATCGGTTATATAACGCTTAAATATCCCTGCTCGCGCTTTTTTTAGATTTATTCCACCGATTTATTCGAATCGCTCAATCAAACGCAGTTGGTCTTCTGCCATTTCAAACATATCGCTGCTCAATTCTGCCGCTTCGTTGGTTTTGCTTTCGGCATCTTTGCCAATTTGCGAGATATTTTGGGTGTTTTTGTTCACCTCAACGGCCACGCTGGACTGCTCTTCGGCCGCCGCCGCAATTTGCTGCGACATGCGCTCAATGCTCGAAACCGACTGAGTGATTGCCGTTAGCGCTTGGTTCACTTCATCGATACGCGTCACACTGCGCTGGCTGCTTTCTCGGCAAGAGTGCATATTGTCCACCGCCTGGGCTGTGGCGGTTGACAACTCCTCGATGATTTTTTGAATGTCCTGCGTGGATTCCTGTGTGCGCTGTGCCAGGGAACGAACCTCATCGGCCACTACCGAAAAACCACGTCCCTGCTCGCCAGCTCTAGCCGCTTCGATGGCAGCATTTAGTGCCAATAAATTGGTTTGATCAGCAATGCCGCGAATCACATCGATAACGCTGGCGATTTTTTCGCTGCCGCCCGACAAATTCGTTAACACGCCGGCCAGGGCCTCAACGGTGGTGCTCAGTTCGGTAATTTCTCGATTCGCCGCCGCAATGACCGACTCACCGGATTTGACCTGTTCCAGCGCCTCGACGGTGGCGTCGCTGGTTTGTGTAACGCCCGTAGCCACCTCTTGCACCGCTTGCACCATTTGATCCATAGATTCGGCCACTTGAGTGGATTCGCGCTGCTGGTCACTGATGCCCTTTAAAGCATCGCTGACTTTCGAACGCGCACAGGAGGATTTGTTAACCAGACCTTTGGAGGATTCGTTAAATCGTCCCATAGCGGTGCGCAAACGGGCTTGCAGCGCGTATTGAGCAAACAAAACCTCACCCAAATCGTCAGCGCGCCCGGTGTACAAGTACGCCGCCAGCGGATCGTGAATTATTTTTCGGGCCTGGTGTAACGCCGTGTGATTGCCGTGATTGCAAACCGCCCAGGTAGCGCTCGACAGCAACGCAGCCACCAGCAACGCCAAACCCGCTGCCGGTACCGACAATTGCCCGAGCACCGCCAAGGCCGCTACTGCGGTTAACACAACCATCGCCCAACAGACAATCAAACTGCGAAATTTCGACCAAACCCGCTGCCACAAGGCGACCGCCGGCTTGCCTTGATTAATACGGGCGTAGGCGTTTTCGGCTCGTTTAATCTGTTCGCGCTCGGGGGCCACTCGCACCGACTCGTAGCCGGTAATTTCGCTACCGCTTTTAATGGGTGTGACATAGGCATCCACCCAATAGTGATCGCCGTTGCTGCAACGGTTTTTAACCAATCCCATCCAATGCTTACCGGCTTTTAAGTCCTCCCACATTTTGGCAAAAGCCGCTTGGGGCATATCCGGGTGGCGGACGATATTGTGGGCTTTGCCGATCAGTTGATCGTGCTCATAACCCGCAATACGGCAAAAAGTGTCGTTGCAAAAAGTAATTACACCTTTTGGCGTAGTGGAGGTAACCAGTTGGTCTTGCTTTGCCACCGTTACTTCCTTTTGTGTAACGGGCCCCATTCTGCGCATAGTCAATGCCTCGCATCGTTGCAGGTAACTCAAAAAAGCCCTTGTGCGCCGAGCTGGACCAACGGCTCGAACACTCAGAGGGCTTGCAGGATGTACACATCAATATTGATTAAGCTTAGTAGAACTCGCTAATAATGACCGAGAATTGCCAATACCGCGCCAATTCATAGGATCAACTGGGCGAGCGAAGTCTCAGCCGCTATAGTGGCCATTATTGATCAGCGAGACGGACTGAATTGGGGGCCGCTGATTGATCGATAAAGCCAAAATGAGCCTCTCCAACGTTATCGGCAACATCGAGCATTGTTTAACTGTCATCGCTTGGTGCTAAATTTTTGCAACCTCAATCAACAGGTGCACGCAATGACGACGACGGAAACCTGGCTGGATTGGATAAAAAACCACTTTGGTGAAGTCTCGAACAGCCAGCCGGTCAGTGCCGGTGGCGGCCAGCGTTGCCTGCGTGTGAGCTGTGAGTCGGGGCACAAACTATTTGTAAAGTCGTTTCAGGGCGCACACGCCTCGCTGCGTTGCGAAGCCGAGTGCATGGGTTTAACCACCCTTGGCCAGTTTAATCAGGCGACGGGTTACGAGGCCCTGGCTATCGCCACACCCATCGCGCAATCCAGTCAATGGTTTGTCACCGATTGGGTCGAGCCACAATCGGCTACCCCAGAGTCTTGGCGGGCGCTGGGCGAAGGCTTGGCGATGTTGCATCAACAGCCTGTGCCGGCGTTTGGTTTTGATCAGGACAACTACTGCGGCGCCACGGAGCAACCCAACGGCTTTTACGACGATGGCTGGGTGTTTTTTGCCGAGTGCCGTTTGTTGCACCAAGCAAAATTAAATCGCCAAGCGGGATTGCTCAGTGCCTTGGAAGTACAGAGCATAGAAGCACTGTGCCAAGCCCTGCCCTCGTTAATTCCCCATCAACCCGCCGGTTTAATTCACGGCGATTTGTGGCAAGGCAATGTATTGTTTGGCAATCACGCCAAACCCACACTAATCGACCCGGCCTGCTATTTTGGCTGGGCTGAAGCGGAGTTGGCGATGACAACGTTATTTGGCGGGTTTGATAAAACGTTTTATCAAGCGTATCAAGCGAACAGCTCAATGAGTGCTGAGTGGCGGGAACGAGCGGCCATCTATAATTTGTACCATCTGCTCAACCATTTGTATTTATTTGGTGGCAGTTATTACGGCGATGTTAAAACCATTTTAAAACGTTTCGCGGGCGTCAGTTCTTCCAATCATTAGTGTTACGCGGTCTAGTGCTCATCAAACAATTGAATGGCGTAACCGGTTTTGATGGCTTCTTTAATTTGCGGGTCTTTGCGTTTGAGCTGCATAACTTTGCCTTCGCTCAATTGTTTGCGCTTTTCGATAACTACGTCGTAAAACCCTTCTTTCATTACAAACAATCGAGCTAACTGCTCAGCACCGATTAAATCCTTAAAATCGATATAGACAATAAACGGTGCTTCGGCACCTTGGGCAAAGCCTTCTATGTCGTTTTTGGATTTTGCGGTAACAGAAAAAATGTACATGCGCCGTTTTCCAGTTCCTTTGCGCCGGGTAAACCCGGTATCACTCAGGCGTAAAGGTTGTTGCCAACAAGCTTTATCGGTTTTGATAAATCTCTGTCAGGGTTGTTAATAATTGCTGAGTTTGCTCGGAGGTACCCACCGTCACACGCAAGCCTTTGCGCCCCTCGCTGTCCTGGCGCGGGCGCACCAATATACCGGCTTCTAAAAGTTGCTGATGCACTAAGTCGGCGTTTTCTGGGAAAACCAACACATAATTGGCCGCACTCGGCCAGTAATCGATTTGGTGTTCTTGTAAAAAAGCCTCTAGTGTCGGTTTGCTCTCGCTCATAATTTCGCGCACATAGTCGCGCGTGTATTGCGGATGCTTGAGCGCCGCCTCGGCAGCCACCACCGCCAATTGATTGATATCGTAAGGGCCACGCATGGCCAGCAGAGCGGTTATATTGTTTGCATTGGACAAAATGTAGCCAAACCGCAACGAAGGAATGCCCCAGGTTTTAGAAAAGGTGCGCGTAATTAGCACATTGGGGTAGCGCGCCAACAAGGGCGCGGCGGTCATTTGCGAGTACTCGAAGTAACATTCGTCCACCAAAATGCCGGCGTTGGGCGCGGCTTCGGCCAACGCTGCAATCTGCTCGTTGCTGATGGGCGTACCGCACGGATTGTTGGGGTTGGCCGCAATAATGAGTTTGGTTTTATCAGTTACGGCTGCGAGCACGTCTTGCAGCGGATAACCCTGATTTTTGCGGTAGTTGGGCGCGACAATCGTCAATCCTTCCACCTGTGCGACCTGGGAATAAATCGCAAAACTGGGGCCGGGAATTATGGCTTCATCGCCTGGGCCACCCAGAGCACGAATAATCAGCTCGATGCCGTGATCAGAACCATTGGTGATCATCACCTGATCTTCCGCCACTAAGCAATACTCAGCCAACGAAGCGCAGATGCCACCATAAGAAGGGTACATTTGCAGACGATCGCTGTTGATGTAGTCAATCAGTGCCTGCTTTATGTGCGGGCCAACGGGAATTGTGCGCTCGTTAAAATCCAGCAAGGTGTAACGCGCCGGGTCTCGGCCTTCCAGGGGCGGCTTGTACGCCGCCAACTGCGTAATGTGTTGTTTAAACAAGCTCACGAATGGTCTCTCTGGGAATGCAATCGGGGTATGTTGCCGATATTAATGGATGTGTTTTTCCTACGCCAAGCGCTGTGCCCTTGCGGTTTTTTTACTGTTCTAAGGCTCAAGCGGCTAATCCGAGAACAGGCTTTCATCATAAGTCGGCCGCAAACCCAATTGTCAGCGGCTGGACCAATCGTTAGTGAACGACTTTGGCCAATCAACGACTCGACTAATGAACCACTAAGTTGTCTCGATGGATTAATTCATCTTCGTCTTTGTAACCCAAGATCTCTTCAAAATCTTCAGTGCCCTCACCCATGATTTGGCTGACTTCGCGAGCACTGTAATTGACCAGCCCACGACCAATTTCTTTGCCGCTCTCATCCAAACACAGCACCATATCGCCGCGCACAAACTCGCCAGAAACCGCCACCACACCGGCGGCAAGTAGGCTTTTGCCGTTTTCTTGAACCATGTGTACCGCACCGGCATCGAGCGTGACACTGCCGAGTGTTTGCAAATGTCCCGCCAACCACTGTTTTCTAGCTTGCTGCGGTTGCTGGTCGGCCACAAATAGGGTGCCCAAATCTTCGCCGGCAACAATGCGGTGCAAAATGGAATCGATACGACCACCCACCACCACGGTGTGCGTGCCCGAACGCGACGCCAACGTCGCTGCACGTACTTTGGTTAACATACCCCCACGACCCAATGCGCCGCCACCGCCGGCCATTTTCTCCAACTCGGGGTCACCGGCTTGGGTTTCGGAAATCAACGTGGCGTTTTTATCTTTGCGCGGATCGGCGGTGTACATGCCGTCTTGGTCGGTGAGAATAACCAGTACATCGGCATCAACAATATTGGCCACCAACGCCGCTAGACTGTCGTTGTCGCCAAAGCGAATTTCGTCGGTGACTACGGTGTCGTTTTCATTCACCACAGGCACTACGCCTAATTCCAACAGCGTATTCAGTGTGGAGCGGGCGTTGATGTAGCGCTGGCGGTCCGATAAATCATCGTGCACCAGTAGAATTTGAGCGGTGTGCAGGCCAAATTCGTTAAATTGTTCTTGGTAGGTTTGGATCAACCCCATTTGACCGACCGCCGCAGCCGCCTGTAAATCGTGGATTGATGTGGGACGCTGGGGCAATCCCAGGCGTGTCATGCCGACGGCAACGCCGCCAGAAGACACCAAAATGACTTCTTTGCCGGCTTTGGTGAGCTCGGCAATCTGGCGCACCCAGACCTTGATGGCTTCACTGTGGAGAGTGCGACCGTTGTCGGTTAATAACGCACTGCCAATTTTGATAATCCAACGCTGTTTGTCTTTGAGACTAGCGCGCACATTCATACGGTTTTTTACCTCATTGAATTTGGTAAAGCCGGCGATTTAGGGCACGTAGACGACTTCCACGTCGTCGTCATCCCAATCTTCATCATCACCCAAATCGTCATCGGCGTGTTTGTTGGCTTTGCGTTTTGCACGCAAGGCCTCGATTTTTTGTCGGGCTTCCGTTTGCATTTGCAACTGAAGCTGATCTTCGCGCTGTTTTGCCTCTGGATCGTCCCGCTCCGACTGCCAGGCGGTCTCCAGGGATTCCAACAACTGCTGGCAGATTTCCTCGGTGCCGGTTCGATTGATCGCAGCCACCGAATAATAAGGCCCCTGCCAATTGAGCTCCTCGCTTATACGTGCTTGCAGCTCGGCTAGTTGTTGGTCGGTCAACAAATCGGTTTTATTGAGCACCAACCATTGGCCGCGCGACGCCAACGTGGGGCTGAACTGCTCCAACTCCTGCTGGATAGTTCGAATATTGTCGATGGGATCACTGCCATCAAACGGACAGGCATCCACCAAGTGCAACAATACACGACAACGGGTTAAGTGTTTAAGAAATCGAATCCCTAATCCCGCTCCCTCCGAGGCCCCGGCAATTAAACCGGGAATATCGGCAATCACAAAACTGCGGTGCGCCTGCACTTTAACCACCCCCAAATTGGGTACCAGGGTGGTAAACGGATAGTTGGCCACTTTGGGCTTGGCCGCCGAAACTGCGCGAATAAACGTGGATTTGCCTGCATTGGGTAAACCCAGCAGGCCCACGTCGGCCAAGAGCTTTAGCTCCAGCTTGAGGTTTCTTTCCTCACCGGCACTGCCCGGTGTGGTTTGCCGAGGCGCGCGGTTAACGCTGGATTTAAATCGGGTGTTGCCCAGTCCATGAAAGCCCCCTTGAGCGACCTTCAGTCGTTGACCGTGTTCTGTTAAATCACCCAATTGCTCTTCGGTATCCACATCCAGCACCGAAGTGCCCACGGGTACTTTTAATACCAGATCCGCGCCTTTTGCACCACGACAATCTTTTGCAGCACCCGACGCGCCGTTTTCGGCCCGATGTTTTTTTTGATAGCGGTAGTCGATGAGCGTATTGAGGTTAACGTCCGCTTCCAGATACACACTGCCGCCATCGCCGCCATCGCCGCCATCCGGACCGCCTTTGGCGATAAATTTTTCGCGACGAAAACTCAGACAACCGTTGCCGCCGTCGCCTGCGTGTACAAATATTGGGGCTTCATCTACAAATTTCACGGTAACCTCCCAGCGAGTGGGATTAAATCAACAGTGTGAGGAGCAACTATCAGGGAAGGGCGAATGACTTGCACAAACCACAGTACAAATACAAAAAAACCCCATCACCGGGGATGGGGTTTTTTGGCCAGCGCCCCACCGGGGCCAATCACCGAGTCTATTACTGAACGGTTTCGATGCTGACGTATTTACGGCTGTTGGGGCCTTTAATTTCGAACTTAACAACACCGTCGGCTTTGGCGAACAAAGTGTGATCTTTGCCAATACCAACGTTAACGCCTGGGTGGAATTTAGTACCACGTTGACGCACGAGAATGTTGCCTGCCAAAACTTCTTGACCACCAGAGCGCTTAACACCCAAGCGTTTACTTTCCGAGTCGCGTCCGTTACGCGTACTACCACCTGCTTTTTTGTGAGCCATGAGTATCTACCCCTTTATTAACCTTGGATACCAGTGATTTTCACCTCGGTGTACCACTGACGGTGACCTTGGCGCTTCATGTGGTGCTTTCTGCGACGGAACTTGATGATTTTTACCTTTTCCGCACGACCGTGGCTAACCACTTCCGCAGTGACCTTGGCACCTTCAACCAAAGGCTCACCAATTTTTACGTCGTCGCCATTGGCAACTAACAAAACTTTGTCGAAATCGACGGATTCGCCAGTGCCGACTTCAATTTTTTCCAAGCGAAGAACTTCGCCTTCTACAACGCGGTGTTGCTTACCACCGCTGGCAATTACTGCGTACATATGTGCTCCAACCATAGGGTTAATTGGACGCTACGAAGCAACGGCCCCAGCCGTTTTCAAGTAGAGCGGTTAACGTATATCAACGAAAACACCGCCTTACCACAAAGCTTGCAGCGTATGTGTAAATCAGGGGCGGGGATTGTACGGCAGAAGCCAGCGCATCACAAGAAGATTGTTAAGCAAATTGTTGGCCGACTGGTGGGAGCCTCGGTTAAATTTTCCTTAAAACAGGGCCTGACTGTAATCTTTTACCGGTCAAGTACTGGTCAAGACTCGCCGGGTTTGCGCTTGCGTTGATTACAGCGCGCGTCGTTAATTCGGTGGAAAAGCACGGTCAATTTGGGGATGTGTCATTCTGATCACGCCAAAATGCGGTATATTTAGACTTTCTTGACGGAGCACCCGGCCCCACCTAGGATGCGCATACATTTTACCAATGGCAATATGGGCAATAGTGATTCCATGCTTTCTTTTCACGAAATTGTCAGCGATGAGTTTGAAGCTACTAATCAACTGATCCTGACACAGCTGCACTCCGATGTTGGTTTAGTAGAAAACATCGGCCACCACCTGATCAACGCCGGCGGCAAACGCCTGCGCCCGCTGTTGGTAATGTTGACTGCCCGCGCGCTCGATTACACGGGTAAACGCCATTTGGATTTGGCGGCAATCATCGAATTCATTCACACCGCCACCCTATTGCACGACGACGTTGTGGATATGTCGCAATTGCGCCGGGGCAGACCCACAGCCAATGCTAACTGGGGCAACGCTCCCAGTGTGCTGGTGGGCGATTTTCTGTACAGCCGAGCGTTTCAAATGATGGTGGCCATTGGCAACATGGACATTATGGCCATTTTATCGAACACCACTAACGTAATTTCCGAAGGGGAAGTGCAACAACTGGTGAACGTGAAGGACCCCAGCGTTACCGAAGCCAACTATCTGGACGTCATCTATAAAAAAACTGCCGCATTATTCGAGGCGGCCTGCACCACCGGCTGTGTGCTGGCGGGTGCCGATCAGAGCACTCAACAACACATGGGTGACTACGGCAAACATCTGGGCTTGGCGTTTCAATTGATCGACGATGCGCTGGATTATCAGGGCGACAGTCAAGCGCTGGGTAAAAACGTGGGCGACGACCTGGCCGAGGGCAAACCGACTCTGCCGCTAATCCACGCCATGGCCAATACTGCCGATGCCGATCGGCGATTGATTGAAACCGCCATCCGCCAGGGCAGCACCGACAACCTTAGCGACATCGTGGCGGTGGTGAAAGCCAGCGGCGGCCTGGAATACACCCATCAACTTGCCCAAACCCAAGCCGACCTCGCTCTGGCACAATTGGACAAACTGCCGGATAATCAATACACCCAAGCCATGGCGGACCTCGCGAAATTTGCCGTCGAGAGGGACCGTTAGCATCGTGTAGTTTCACGCAACCACAGGGATCAGTCATTTATGAATGCAAACAAGGAACGTTACCCCTACCCAAGTTGGCCGTTGTTATCTCAGCACGCACACGACTGGCAGCACTCACTGAACACACTGTTTGAACAAGACCCCCACCGCGCAAAAACTTTTTCACTCACCGTCGGCCCCCTGTTTTTGGATTTTTCCAAAAACCATTTGGATAGCCAAACCTTACAATTACTCGCCCAATTTGCCGATCAGGCCGGCCTAAAAACGGCAATCCAAGCGCTGTTTGCCGGCGAGCACGTCAATAACACCGAAGATCGCCCGGCACTGCACACCGCGCTGCGCACGCCGTCGTTAAGCCCGACCGACAAAACCTCGGTCATCGCCGAAACGCGCGCCAAGATGAGCCAATTTGTCGAGCGCCTGAGCACCGGCCAATGGCGAGGCTTTACCGATCAAATCATTACCGATGTGGTTAACATTGGTATTGGCGGCTCCGATTTAGGCCCGCGTATGGTGGTCAGCGCCCTGACGGAGTATCAACAAAACCGTCCCCGCGTGCACTTTGTGGCCAATATCGACGGTGCCGATTTTGCCGATCAAAGCAAAGCTCTCGATCCCGAAACCACCCTGTTTATCGTCGCTTCTAAATCGTTTAGCACACTCGAAACCCGCGAAAACGCCGAAGCCGCGCGCCGCTGGATGCTCGATAACGACTGCCCCAGCGAACTTCTGGCACGCCATTTTGTGGCGGTGAGCAGCAATGTGGCCGCGGCAGAATCGTTTGGTATCGACCGAGACAATATTTTCCCCATGTGGGATTGGGTCGGCGGTCGCTACTCTCTTTGGTCGGCCATCGGCTTACCCATTGCCATCGCTCTGGGCATGGACAACTTCAACAAGCTGTTGGCCGGCGCAGAAACGATGGATTCGCACTTTCACTCAGCCCCCATCGATCAAAACATGCCGGCACTGTTGGCATTGATGACGTTTTGGTATTCCGAGTTTTGGGGCTACGAAAGCCAGGCCATACTGCCCTACGCGCAGCGGTTGTCGAGACTGCCGGCGTATTTGCAACAACTGGATATGGAAAGCCTGGGCAAATGGGTCGATAGAAATGGGCAGCCCCTATCCGGTAACAGCGGCTTGATTTTGTGGGGCACCGAAGGCACCAACGGCCAGCATTCCTTTCATCAGCTTCTGCATCAGGGCACACGCAAAGTGGCCGTGGACTTTATCGCCAGCGCCAAGCCGATGAGCTCACTGGAAAGCCATCACCACTATTTGTTAGCCAACTGCATCGGTCAAAGCCAAGCCTTACTGGCGGGCAAAAGCCTAGCACAAGCCAAGCAGGAGCTCCTCGACAGCGGCAAAACCCCAGAGCAAGCCGAACAACTGGCACCGCACAAAGTGATACCCGGTAATCGCCCCAGCAATACTTTGCTGTTGGACTCGCTGAATCCGGAATCATTAGGTGCGTTGATTGCTCTGTACGAGCACAAGGTGTTTTGCTTAGGCGTGCTGTGGAATCTCAACCCATTCGATCAATGGGGTGTGGAGCTCGGCAAGCAACTGGGCTCGGCCATTTATCCGGCGCTCACCGGCGACAAGACCGCCAGCGATTGGGATGGATCAACTCAGGCGTTGATCGAGCGGTTAAAATTAAAGGATTGATGCCGATAAAATTCGTTAATCGCGTGGATTATTAAACCTTTTTCAGCACTAAGGTTACGAATCTGTAATAATTATTGGCAAGTTCCTGGTTTAACTCGCAGAGTTTTGTCGTTATGCCCAAAAAGATTGCGTTGTTTACGGTGGGTTGGTTGGCCCTGGCTCTGGGCGTTTTGGGCATCTTTTTGCCCCTGCTACCCACCACGCCCTTGGTTTTACTGGCGAGCTGGTGCTTTGCCCGCTCCAGTAAGCGTTTTCACACTTGGCTACTTAACAATGCCACTCTGGGCCCCATCATCAGCCGCTGGGAAGCCGGCGAAGGCATTACACCCGCCGTGCGCAATCGCGCATTAATCGTTCTCTGGATTACGCTTACGGTATCGGCCCTTGTGATTGGCCAATGGTGGGCACCGCTGATTTTAGGTTGCTGTGGCGCGGTGGGCAGTGTTTGCTTGATTCGCTTTAGCCGAATGGGCGCTGACAACAAGTTGCAAGCCGAAACAGTCGCAGGCAATTAATACTGAGCGTTGACAGCACTTTTAGAACTTACCCGAAGATCATCCAAATCAGTAGAGCAACCATCAGCAAAGAGGCCGCCGCAAACCCATAGCCCATCCGCTTGCGTGATTGGTATTCTTGCGCCTGCTGCTTATGTAACTCAATCTGCTGCTCTGCGCTCAATCCAGAGCAGCGAGGGCAATCGCCTATCCCTTTCGAATAGGCGATAATCGTACCGCAGCGACTGCAGGGTTCATCGAAGCTGCGCTTGTTCAGGTCGGTGTAACCACCAAAGTTCCAAAATGGCATAACTTCTCCAGCGACCAGAAAGCCTAGATCAACGCCAGCAGCTCTTCTGTTTTCGATCTCATTAACGACTCGTCACCACGGGATTCCACGTTCAAGCGAATAACGGGCTCAGTGTTGGACATACGCAGATTAAAGCGCCAGTCGTCAAACTCCATCGATAAACCATCGGTATGATCTACCACTTGCGCCGCTTCGCTGTAGCGCTGCTCAATGGTCGCCAAGACCTGCTTGGCATCGTCAACCGTGCGATTGATTTCACCGCTGCAAGGGAAGGCAGCCATACAATCGTCCACCAATTGCGACAGAGTCTTGCCCGTGCTCGACAGCAATTCCGCCACCAACAACCAGGGAATCATACCGCTATCGCAGTAAGCGAAATCGCGAAAGTAATGATGCGCGCTCATTTCGCCGCCGTAGACGGCATCCTCCTCGCGCATGCGCTCTTTAATAAATGCGTGCCCGGTTTTACTTTGCACGGCAACCCCGCCGGCCTCTTGCACCGTTTTGCGAGTGTTCCAGGTTAAGCGCGGATCGTGAACGATACGGGCACCGGGGATTTTCCGTAAAAAAGCCTCGGCGAGCAGGCCCACCAGATAATAACCTTCAATGAAGCGACCGTTTTCATCAAAAAAGAAACAGCGATCGAAATCACCATCCCAGGCAATGCCCATATCCGCACGATGGCTCTGAACGGCATCGATGGTGGAGGAGCGATTTTCCGGCAACAGCGGGTTGGGGATACCGTTGGGGAAATGGCCATCGGCTTGATGATGAATTTTGATGAATTCCAGAGGCAAATAGGGCTCAAGCGCATCAATGACTTCGCCCGCTCCGCCATTGCCGGCATTCACCACCACTTGCAACGGTTTTAGCGAGGCAACATCCACGTACGTCAACAAATGTTCAACGTAGTCGGGGCGATTGTTAAACGGTGTTATCTGCCCTTTTGTAGCAATCGGTTTAAATTCGCCGGATTCCGCCAGCGCTTGAATGTCAAACAGACCGGTATCGCCGCTAATAGGACGCGAGCCCTGACGCACCAGCTTCATGCCGTTGTAATCCATGGGATTGTGGCTGGCGGTGACGCAGATACCGCCATCAACGGCGTTGTTAAAGGTGGCGAAATAGATTTCTTCAGTGCCGCATTGGCCAATATCAAGTACATCGGTACCGGCATCGGTAATGCCATCGGCTAGCGCTTGGGTGAGTTCGGGGCTGGACAATCGGATATCGTGGCCCACCACCACGGTTTTTGCATCGAGGTATTGGGCGAAGGCTCGCCCAATCCGGTAGGCCACATCTCGATTAAGCTGCTCAGGCACACGACCCCGAATGTCGTATGCCTTAAAGCAAGTTATCGCTGAGCTCATTAATTCTCTTTTTTGTAGATATTGTTGTAAACATAGTTGGTGGCTTCAACAAAGCCGTCGACGCTACCACAATCGAAGCGCGTGCCTTTGAATTTATAAGCCAATACACAGCCACTTTTGGCTTGGGTAAGCAGTGCATCGGTTAATTGCACTTCGCCATTTTTACCGGGCTCGGTGTTTTCGATGATTTCGAAAATATCCGGCGTTAAAATATAGCGGCCGATAATCGCCAAGTTACTGGGAGCGTCTTCGGCGGCAGGTTTTTCCACCATGTCGGTAACTTGGAAGATGCCTTCTTTGAGTTTCTCACCGGCGATGACACCAAATTTATGAATTTGGTCTTCCGGTACTTCTTGAATCGCAACAATGCTGCAGCGGAATTGCTTGTAGAGCTGTACCATTTGCGCCAACACGCCTTCGCCATCGGCCAGACACAAGTCATCGGATAAAACCACACCAAAAGGCTCATCGCCAATCAAGCGACGACCGTTAAGAATGGCGTCGCCCAAACCGCGCATTTCCTGCTGGCGAGTCATCGAGAAGGTGGCTTGGTTCATTACTTCGCGAATACTGGATAGAAATTGCTCCTTGCTGGTACCGGCAATTTGATGCTCGAGTTCATAACTCACATCAAAGTGATCGGCAATGGCGCGCTTACCACGACCGGTTACCAAACCAATTTCTGTTAATCCTGCCTCAATGGACTCTTCCACCCCGTATTGCACCAGCGGCTTATTAACAACAGGCAGCATTTCCTTGGGCATAGACTTGGTTGCAGGCAGAAATCGAGTTCCATAACCAGCCACGGGGAATAGGCACTTCTTAATCATTTTACAATCCTTTTTGATAGATCTATCAGTGAAGTAAAAACAGGCTATCAAGGCCTCCGCGTTTCAAGATACCACAGAAATTTGGAATCTGCGTTCTCTGCCATAAAATTGGACGCCGGCGAAAACATCTCGCGCGATATTGCCTTTAGGTATATCAAATTTACTGTTTACTCGATCAACCTGGGAGATTATTCGCTGGACAAGCCCATTGCTTTCATTAGAATGTGCCACCTTCGTGTACAGCTATAGCCTTTGCGCTTATGCTGGAGCGCGACGTGCAAATTCCTAGATTAGAGTCAGTACATGGAACCCTTTGTCCCGAAAAGCTCATACAGCCTCGAAGAACTTATAGAATGCGGCCATGGCCGACTGTTTGGTCCCGGCAGGGCCCAATTGCCTGTTCCCAACATGTTGATGATCGATCGGATCAGCCATATTAGCGACGAGGGCGGTGAGTTCGGCAAAGGCGAAATTATTGCTGAGTTGGATATTCGTCCAGATTTGTGGTTTTTTGAATGCCACTTCCCAGGTGATCCGGTCATGCCCGGTTGCTTGGGTCTGGATGCCATGTGGCAATTGGTGGGTTTTTATTTGGGCTGGCGTGGCAACCCCGGTAAAGGGCGTGCGCTGGGTGCCGGTGAGGTTAAGTTCACTGGACAAATTCTACCCTCCGCCCAAAAAGTTACCTATCATATACACTTTAAGAGAGTCATCGAGCGCCAGTTAGTTATGGGCATTGCCAATGGCAGTGTGGCAGTTGATGGCAAGCCTATCTATTCGGCCCATGACTTGCGCGTTGGTCTATTTACAGACGCGAGCAAGTTTTAGAACCGCAGCAATTTAGCCAATCGGTTGCTTGTGACATAATACGGGGCTAATGTTTACAGACATTCATATAACGTCACTTGCAATAGGTGACTGACGGGGATGCTTATGAGACGCGTTGTAGTTACCGGTATGGGCATTGTTTCCTGTATTGGTAACGATTTAGACACAGTGCTGCAATCTTTGCGAGAAAGCCGGTCTGGAATTCGTTTTAATGAAGAATACAAAGAACTCGGTTTTCGCAGCCATATCTCCGGCAGCATTGATCTCGATTTAAAAGAACTTATCGATCGCAAGACCTTGCGTTTTATGGGCAGCGCTGCAGCCTATGCTTATTTGTCGATGCGCGACGCCATTGCCGACGCCAACTTGGAAGACAGCCAGGTTTCCAATGAGCGCACAGGCATTATTATGGGCTCCGGTGGCGCGTCCTCAAAAGATCAAGTCGAAACCGCCGACATTCTAAGAAGTCGCGGTGTAAAACGTGTGGGCCCCTATCGGGTCACTCAAACTATGGGCAGCACCACCTCTGCGTGCTTGGCTACACCGTTTAAAATCCTCGGCGTCAACTACTCCATTTCATCCGCCTGTGCCACCAGTGCTCACTGCATTGGCAACGCTGCCGAACTGATTCAATTGGGCAAACAAGACGTTGTTTTTGCTGGCGGCGGTGAAGAAGAGCACTGGACGATGTCGTGCATGTTCGATGCCATGGGCGCGCTGTCTACAGGCTACAACGACAATCCCGAAAAAGCGTCACGCGCCTACGACGCCAAGCGCGATGGATTTATCATTGCCGGTGGCGGTGGCTGTTTGGTGCTTGAGGAGTTGGAGCACGCCAAGGCACGCGGTGCCAAAATTTACGGCGAATTGGTGGGCTACGGTGCAACCTCCGACGGCTACGACATGGTAGCACCATCGGGCGAAGGCGCTGCTCGCTGTATGCGACAAGCCATGGCCACCGTTGAAGGCGATATCGACTACATCAACTCCCACGGCACGTCCACACCCGTAGGCGACATTCAGGAATTGGGAGCAGTGCGCGAGGTCTTTCCAAGCAATTGCCCTCACATCAGCTCGACGAAATCCCTCACCGGGCACTCCCTGGGTGCTACCGGCGTGCAGGAATCCATCTACAGCCTGTTGATGATGCAAAACGACTTTATTGCTGCCTCGGCCAACATTGACGAACTCGACGAGGGCGCGGCCGACCTACCCATTGCTCGCGAGCGCATCGACAACATAAAGCTCGATCGCGTTATGTCCAACAGCTTTGGCTTTGGCGGCACTAACGCCAGCTTAATTTTCCAGCGCTACAAGTAACACGCCTTCTGTAAGTTCGGGCTTGGAATAAACACCAAGCCCGAAATGCCAAAATCATCTCCAGCCAATCAGCTCCGATTCAGGTTTAGCGGTTTACATTGCCCTTAACCTGTCACCCAATTGGAGAAGTAGCCATGGCTGATTATCACCCGCTGAGGTCTATTCGCACACTTTGCTTGCTTGCGACTGTTTTTGTCGCGGCCCCACATGCGCTGGCCGAAGATCATTCCCCCAAGCTCATTAAACTCTCGCCCCATGAGCAGGTCGATCACCAGGGCGATAAACACCGGCGCGATCATCATCAGCAGAACCACCGAGATCGGCACGATGACCGTAAACGCCATTCTCGCCACAATCATCAAGAGAATCATCAAGAGAATCATCAAGAGAATCACCACGGGAATCGTCACAACAATCATCACGACAAAAAGCGCCACCACCGAAATCATCGGCGTCATCACTACAGCGACTACTACAACGCCAAACGACGTCATTACTATCAAAATTACTTGCATCACAGATACGGACACCGATCGCATATGCCGCACGGCGCGTATCGATTGCACTACAAAAAACCCCCCCTTTACTACTGGGCGGGAGTTTTCTACAAGCCATATTCGGGTGGCTATATATCGATTACCGCGCCTATTGGTGCACGAATTCACGATCTGCCGGCCAGTTACGTGACCTTAACTTTCGGCTCAACCAATTATTACTTGGCGAACAACGTTTACTACCGCAGAGATCACGACGGTTATGTGGTGGTCTCAGCACCCAGCGGCTCGAGCCACTCGGAAAGCAGTACCCACTCGACGCACAACAACGACTACAACAACGGCGACTGGGCGGTTTATCCCAACCAGGGTCAGAGCTCAGAGCAACTGCAACTGGATCGTTACCAGTGCCATCGCTGGGCCAAAGATCAAACCGGCTACGATCCAACGACGTCCAACTCGAATCCATCCCAGCGCAGCCCGTATTTTCGCGCTCAAGCTGCTTGTCTGGAGGGGCGTGGCTATGTGGTTCGCTAACACACGCACAGCTGTGGTCGCTTTGGCGGCAGCCTTTTTACCCGCCCTTTCGACCAATGCCGATGAGTCACTGTTTATCTACCCCGCAGCCGGCCAATCTCAGGAGACGATCGAATTTGATCGTTATCAATGTTATCTCTGGGCGGTAGACCAAAGCGGCACAGACCCCAACACGTTGGCACCACCAAGCAATCAACCGAAAATTTTTAAAAACCCAGAGAAAGGCCAAACGGCTCGGGGAACATTGGTCGGCACACTGGCCGGAGCGGCGCTGGGCTCGCTCATCGATGGCCACGGCAAAGATTCGGCAGCGCTGCCAGGAGCGGTAATCGGTGCCTCAATTGGCACCCTAGTCGGCGCGGAGAAAGAACATCAAGGAGCCAATCAAGCTAGACAGGCCGCACACGCCGAAGCCCGACAACGCAGCCAGGACGAAAGCCATTATCACTACCGTTTGGCCAGTTACCAACGGGCTTTTCGCGCCTGTATGGAGGGCCGATCCTACGTCGTGAAATAACCAGAAATGAAACCGCTGGAAGAGAACGCTAAATCCCTTGGCCAAAACTGGGATGGTCGGCCAGCCAGCGATTTAGCTCAGCGGTGAGAGTTTGTCGCCAGGTTCGTGGTTGAATGCCAAAGTTGTCCATCAAGCGACGATAGCCCAACGCCGCACTGATAGGATCGGCAGCACCGCCGCTGATGTCTTCCACTTTGCCCAAATCAAAGCCTTTATCGGCAAGGCGCTGGCACAGCTCGGCGGCGAATTCTTCTTCGGTGCACACATCGCCCGCACTGTAGTGAAAAACGCCCCAGTTTTCCGAGCCGCTGGCGATTTGCTTAGCCAGCGCGTTGATAACGCGCGCAATGTCGGTGTGCCCCACCGGCGAGCCGCGACGCTCGCCAACAATGGCCGCGGTTTCTCCGGCGACCACGGGTTCCAACAGGTGTGTGAGTAAGTTTTCGCCACTGGCCCCCACCACCCAACTCAATCGCAAAATCAAATGGCTCGGTAACTGGGCCGCCATCTGTTCCGCCAACCAATGCAGTCGACCACACTCGTCGCGAGGCACAACCTCATCGGATTCGACGAAGCCCGATTTCGTGCCATCAAAGACGCGATAGCTGGATAGCTGTAACAATACCAAGTCGCGATGTGTGCACTGCTCAATCAACACGGCCAACGGCGATAGCAAATTCGACTCGGTGGTTAGTTTGCCGTCATCACTCCAGCCTAAGGTATTCACAATAAGATTGGGCTGCTGCTCGTCGAGGTAATCGCGCACCTGTTGGGGATCGAGCCAATCAAACCCCGAGGCAACCGGAGCAATGGCCTCTAAGAACATGGTTTGATCCAAACCGTTAACAATGGCAGAGGCCAAAGCGCCGCTTTGGTCTGTGATCAACACTTTGTACGACAAACTGAGATTCCTAACCGGATACCGACAGCCCAACCATCACGCTGAAACGGCTTTTTAGTTAATATAGAAAGCTTTTAGTGCCTCTGATTTATACAGAGGCCAATTAACCATAAGACCCGCAAAATTAAACCACGGCCAGCCTTTAAGGCAAGCTTGGAGCGGCTTAGAACGGAATATCGTCGTCGAAAGAGTCAAACCCTGAGGGTTGCTGCTGAGGCGTGGACGGTGTGGAGGGGGCTTGTTGAGGTGACGGATTACCACCACCGTAATTATTGTTTTGCGGCTGTTGCTGAGGAGGCGGGGTAGGACGTGACTGCTGGGCAGCGGCTTCAGTACGACCGCCGAGCATTTGCATTTCGTTGGCGACAATCTCTGTGGTATAGCGATCCTGGCCGCCCTGGTCCTGCCATTTGCGCGTTCTTAACGATCCCTCGACGTACACCTGAGAGCCTTTGCGCAGGTACTCACCGGCAATCTCGGCCAGGCGATTAAAAAACACCACGCGATGCCACTCGGTACGCTCTTGGGGCTGACCCGTTTGCTTGTCTTTCCAGGTTTCGCTGGTGGCAATGCTGATATTGGTTACGGCACCGCCGCTGGGCATGTAACGAGTCTCTGGGTCCTGCCCACAATTGCCAACCAAAATCACTTTATTGATGCCACGCGCCATGGGATTCTCCTGAGCTATCTACCGTAAATGGTGTCAATTATAGTGGGAATCGGGCCATTGCTCAGCCCAAAAATGTGAGCCTCTGTCGCCAGTTGGCCGGTAATTCCCAAAAACCTGACACTCTAACCCAATAACTCAGCTCAAGCCAAGCTCTTGCAACTGAGTGCGCTGGAACTGATCGCTGTCGACTCGTAATGAGGCGGCGCTGTGCTCTTGCAAATAGGTGACTTCGACCACGCCATCAAGATCGCGCAGCTGGTTAACGATCTGCTCAAACGATTGGCCATTGAGCGTGACCAACACATTACTGGTGGGCTTGGGGACCACCATCGACCAACTGAACGCTAGCCACAACAGCGAAGCCAACCCACCCAAGGCAAAAATCCAAGCTGAGCCTAGATTATCCAAAACCAAACCGCCAATCACACCGCCGGCAAACGCCCCTAAAAACTGGCAAGTCGAATAGATACCCGACGCCGCCCCCTTAGTGCCCGCCGGTGCCAGCTTACTCATTAGCGATGGCAGTGTCGCCTCTAACAGATTAAAGCCCCAGAAAAACACCAGCAGCAACAAAGCCATGAGGAACAAATTGGCAGGGACACTGGCCATTAGCAACAGGCTAACCGCCAGCGTGGCCACCGCCATCAAAAAGACTGGCCGCATTTTGCGTCGCTTCTCAGCGATGATAATAAACGGCACCATGGCCACAAACGCAACAACCATAATCGGCAGATAAAGTTGCCAGTGCTTTTCCACAGGCAGGTCGATTTGCTCAACGAACAACACCGGCGCAGCCACAAACAGCGCCGTCATGAGCATATGCAAAATAAATACACCGGCGTCCAGGCGCAGTAACTGAGTATTGGTAATCACTGAATTGAGTCGGGACGACAGCGAGCCCTCGCTGGCAGCCAGGGTTTGTTTATCGGGGTTGGGCACTAAAAAAAGCGTAACCAGAATACCAAAGCCCGAAAGCCCCGCTGTTACCCAAAAAATACCCGACAAGCCCCAGCCGGCAGCAATTAAAGGTCCCAACACCAGCGATAAGGCAAACGCCACACCAATAGAAGCGCCCACCGACGCCATGGCCTTGGTGCGGTTTTGTTCAGCGGTTAAATCGGTGAGTAGCGCCATAATGGCCGCGGCGATGGCACCTGCGCCTTGCAAAGCACGCCCGGCAATAAGCCACTCAATGCTTTCGGCCATGGCAGCCGTAACGCTGCCGACGCCAAAAACAACCAAGCCGGCGATGATCACCGGCTTGCGGCCAATGTAATCGGAGAGCAGGCCCAGAGGCAATTGCAGGGCGGCCTGAGTAAGACCGTACACACCTAGCGCCACCCCCAGTAATACTGGCGTGGCCCCTGGGTAATCCTTGCCGATAACCACGAGTACCGGCAGAACCATAAACAATCCCAACATACGGAATACATAGAGGGACGCCAGGGAGGAGATGGCTCGGCGTTCGAGCTTGCTATTTGTGTGCACAGGAAAAACTGCTCTGGTAGAAATTTGGCGCTATTCTAATCGCCCCGCAAGTCACAAACCAGGGCCTGTTTACACTTCTTAGGCCCTAAGTCTGCGAAAAGAATTTAAGCGAAATTGTCGAAAAATAGTGCGACACGCGCCCAAACTCAACGTAAACCCACGATTAATTGGCGCGACCAATACCAATGTACTGAATACCCAATTCCTTAAGCTGGTGAGGATTATAAATATTGCGACCATCAACAATCAGCGGAGTTTTTAAGCTGGTTTTAATGAGATCAAAATCCGGGGCCCAAAAGGTTTTCCACTCGGTGCAAATGATCAGCGCATCGGCTTCGTACAAACAGGCCTCTTTGGTGCCCATCAACTGCAAATCGTCGCGGTGGCCGTAGATGCGCTGCACTTCTTGCATGGCTTCTGGGTCGAACGCCTTCACGGATGCACCCGCTTGCCAGAGCGACTCCATCAACACACGACTGGAGGCCTCGCGCATGTCGTCGGTTTTAGGCTTAAATGCCAAGCCCCACAGGGCGAAGGTTTTGCCCGCCAAATCGCCGTTAAACGCGTTGGATAACTTGTCGAATAAACGGCTTTTTTGGCGCTCATTGACATCTTCCACCGCTTCCAGCAAACGCGCTTGATAGCCCACCTGATTCGCCGTGGCCACCAGTGCCTTAACATCTTTAGGAAAACATGAACCGCCGTAGCCGCAACCCGGGTAGATAAAGTGGTAGCCAATACGAGGATCCGAGCCGATGCCGGTGCGCACGCGTTCAATGTCTGCCCCTACATACTCGGCAATATTGGCCACTTCGTTAATAAAGCTGATTTTGGTGGCCAGCATAGCGTTAGCAGCGTATTTGGTAAGCTCGGCCGAGCGTACATCCATAAACATCACGCGATCGTGATTGCGATTGAACGGCGCGTAGAGCTCGCGCATGGCGGTGGCCACCGTATCCGACTCGGTGCCCACAATAATGCGGTCTGGACGCATAAAATCTTCCACAGCCGCGCCCTCTTTCAAAAATTCCGGATTGGAGGCTACATGGTAACTGAGCTGACTGTTGCGACCCTTTAAATGCTCGGCCACGGTTTCTTTGACTTTATCGGAAGTACCCACCGGCACGGTGGATTTGGTTACAATAATGGTTTCGCGCTGCATGTGTTCGGCGACAGTTTTGGCCACGGCCAATACATATTGCAAATCCGCAGAGCCGTTTTCATCGGGCGGCGTGCCCACGGCAATAAAGATGATGTTGCCGTGATCCACTGCAGCTTTGGCATCCGTCGTAAAACTCAACTGCCCGGACTCAAAGTTGCGCTTAACCACCTCTTCCAAGCCCGGCTCGTAAATGGGAATAATGCCCTGCTTTAACCCTTCGATTTTAGCGGCATCCACATCCACGCACATTACGTTGTGCCCTACCTCTGCCAGGCAAGCGCCCGTAACCAATCCGACATACCCGGTACCAAAAACCGTTACTTTCATTGTTTGTTCTTACCCATGTTCATGTTTTAGCTTGCGTTATTTCGATTTAATTCTGTAGTTAACTGCACATCAGTGAGGCCGAGGATTGTATACCCAAACCACAGGGAAACAGTCAATTATGCTATCAAATTATGACATTATGAACTTGCTGGAACTAACATTAATTTTAGACAGCCTACTAAAATGAACGCCGTCTAGTTGTAAACAGCCCTGTAAAACTCACAGGATAAGAGTGAGAACCAACACAAGCCAAGCTTGTTACTCACGTCACACTCCTCAGAAACTGTCGCCTAAATCCATTAATACAAATTAACAAAAGTGTATTTACCGCTACCATTGGTGCCGCTTTGGTGCAATTGGGTGACGCTTGGCAGTTTCACTCCCTCGGTAATTCCAGCGAACATGCAACCCAAAATCTGATACAAGCACCCTTAGAAGCACACTAAAGGCATAGCAAATACCCATCAAAAAGATATATAAAAATAGTGCATTATCGTGAGAGAAAACCACGCCATCGGGCACAAACGGAAAAGATTCGATGCGATGCACCTGTCGAATAGCGATGTACTCATTACGTTAACGCGCTAAATCAAACCGATGCATAATCGAATAGGGAAATTCAAACAATGCCCCCGAGCTTAGAACCCGAATACTCACCACTGCCCGAATCGGAAGACAACACAGCGATGGATTGCGAAGACCAACAACCCCAACCAATCTCGCTGATCTCGTCAAAGTCGGGCTTTGCCGGCCAAATGCTGCAAAACCTAATCAGCAAAGACTTAAACTGCCAGTGCCAGCAGTATCACACCGGCGAAACCATCGATAGCAGAATGGAATTGGCGCTGATCGATTGTCGTGGCCTAACGGCTAAAAACGTTACCCAGTGGCTGCAAAAGCACATCAAGCACTGCAACGCCATCGGCTTAATGCACATGCCCCACACGCCGCCGTTTGAGCGCTTAATTGAATGGCCGAAAATCAACGGTATTTTTTATGAGGGTTCGCGAGAATCCATCATCCTGCAGGGAATTCGCCGAATGCTAACCGGCGAAATGTGGCTGCCGCGACGATTACTCGCCGGTCACTTGGAAAGCTGCCGGGCAACTCATCCGCTGTACACCAACACCAACCTCACCCGTCGCGAGAACGAAATTCTGCGACTCATGAAACACGGCGCCAGCAACGCCACCATCAGCGAAGACCTGGGCTTAAGCGAAAACACCGTAAAGAGTCATTTGTACAAAATCTACAAAAAAATCGGTGCGAACAATCGAATGGACGCCTCCAACTGGGCCAGACTCAACGTGGAGTAACAAAAACTTTGATGAACTCATCGAAGAGTTGGGTAATCAACGAAGGAGTATTGTTAGACAACCGCAAGTCTAAACAAGTGGTATTTTAATACTGTAAAGATTATAGAAATGAATATTAAGCTTGAAAAAGGAAAGTTTACTTCTTTAGGTCCAGATGAAATTTGGAAAACATATAATAATCTTCATGGAATATTTCGCGGGGGCGGAAATACTAAAGCACCTAAAATTGTTAGAGCTGATGGTCCAAGACGTAAAGATATAGATGTTCGTATTGATTCCGCCACAGGGTTAGAAATAGCGTATCCAACTCCAACTCCAACTCCAACTCCAACTCCAACTAAAGGACTTTCATTTTCTGACAGCGTGCAAACCTTAGCTAATAAATCCCTTGAAGGCTAGGTTTGGATGATACCGAAGAATAGTAAAATCCCGAAAGGTTTAGTATTTAACGTCAAGGGTTATGATAACCCTTTATTAATGTGTCTGAGAGAATGTCAGTTATACAGCTTACTGCATTGCTAACAGAATTAGCGGCGCTTATGGTTTCATGCGACGTAAAAATTAATCGGAGCGGCAATATTGTCGAAAAATACCCTGGTGCATTATCTAAGGTGGCAAACGCATGATTAAGAGAGAAGTTCTCATGCCACCAGAGCCGGTGGAGGAAATAGCAGAAATTGTTGCTAAAAAAAATTATGTTATTTTATAAACAGCATTTCCAAACAAAAGCGTAAAGCCTCCAATTTTTCTCAGCAATGAAGAAACAGAAGCGTTAATTGATCTTGCGGTAATTGAAAAAAATAATGCGAAATTAAAATACCCGTATTATGACGAAGATCATCCGAATTACAGCGAAGAGCATGGGGAAAAGTTCGATGATGTGCAAATGGGTATATATGAAAAAACAAGATATTATGTTAAATCTGCTTTTAAAAAAGGTATCTTTGACCATTTACTATAAATTCATCTAAAAAAGCGCTGCGCTCCGGCCAAACTCAAGAGAAATGAGCATCAATGGAAAAGTTTTAGCAACCGGATATGCGGGAAAAGCAGCCACGAAAAATGATTCCACAAAAGAAAATGCAGCCTATTCGGGCCCAATTCCAAGATGTAAGTATAAAATGGGCGCTGCCTATAAGCACACCATCCTAGGTTCAGTTGTAATGAATCTCGATCCGATTGGCCATAGTGCACCCGGAAATACTCT
Organism: uncultured Cellvibrionaceae bacterium; assembly: GCA_964342265.1. Classification (GTDB taxonomy): domain Bacteria; phylum Pseudomonadota; class Gammaproteobacteria; order Pseudomonadales; family Cellvibrionaceae; genus Halioxenophilus. The sequence continues at coordinate 43,533 of CAYFFE010000014.1, forward strand.
ATTCAGAATACATGGCGACAATGCAACAGGAACAGCTTCTGAGGACGGTATAACAATGCCGAGATTCGATCGAGACCAAGTATTGAAGCACTGTTATTTCTCATCACGATTTCAAACAAAGGAGTAGAGCAATATGCTTACAGAAAAGGAAAAGAAAGAACTAGAACAAAAAATTCGATCAAACAGGCACGAAGTATATGTGATCTCGTTTGAAGAAATGGATGCCATTATCAAGTCTTCACCTAAAGGAAATAAGCCGACCGTCCAGGCTGCTTGGCAGAAAGTAAAAGGTAAAGTTGGTGTCGGTGCGAGCTACTATGCTTCTGCAGACGACGCGGTAACCATGGCTAAGCTAATTGGTGATTTAGGAGGAGTAGGAGCAAGGGCATACATTAAAAATTATGGAGGTAAGCCGCATATTATTCTTAAAGGGCATGCGGGGCTAAGGACGATACTCACTGGAACAAAATATGGAATAAAGAACCCTAAAGTGATCACTATGGGGCTAGGTAGAGCAGGTGCAGTGAGTTCAGCAAAAATAGGCGGTATTGTCTCGGTTGTATTGCTCTCTGTTTACAGGGTAGCCGATTACTTTTTAACGGACCAAGCAACACTGTCGCAATTAGTCGGGGCTCTTGCAACAGATGTAGTTAAAGTCGGTATTACAACTGGTGCATCAATAGTAGCAGCAACAGCGATAGCGGGTCTTACGACTGTCGCCATTGGTCCCATTCTAGCAGTCGTTGTTGTAGGTGTTGGCGTATCAATGCTTCTAGAATACGCTGATAACAGCTTAGGTATAACTAACCGTGTGATAGCTGGATTGGATGAGCTAGGTGATAGCGCAGAAAGTTATCTTGCAGAGCAGAAAAAGAAAGCCTCGAATTCTGTTGGCCGAGCGGTCACTGAAGTTATTGATCAAGCAGTTTCATTTGCAAGAGCCGTGGCAATAGGCTGGGTTCAAGGGAGAATTAGAGAGTACTTACCATCTACACCGAGGCTTCGATAATTGGAGGGTCAAGAAAAACCTGCTCTGCTGAATCAAATCGTAACTCCGATACTATTTCTCTTAGGTGGCCTTTCAGCATTGTTATGGTTCATTTATAGAATCTATATGCTAATTATAGGCAGTGCCGAAGATGTGGTATTAATTGATAAGGGTTCTTACTATATGCTTGGTGTTGGTATTGGCATGCTCGATCTTGCTTTTATCGTCATCTGGGAGCAATGGTTGGCAAAACCGTTAACGAAGAGAGTATCGAAAATTTTCTCTAGGTTAGCTGTTGCGAGTATAGTATTTCTATTATCACTACCTCATGTTGTTCACTATGTAGCAAGTGAACACCTCGAAGCTCGAGGGTATTTTGTTTGCGAAAAAGCTTCACATCAATGGTTATTTGTTCGAAATATCGTATATATTCAACCGTCTGTTAAATGTAGTGCTGATCTTAAAAAGAAATAACAAAATTCTGTACGCCGACGCCCAAAGCTCCACGTTAGATACCGACAAAAAAAAACTGAATAAAGGAAACTCTCATTAACTCATCCCTGAGTTAATACTCGAGTCGACGACTCTCGCCCTTTGGGCCAG
>CAYFFE010000015.1:0-43187 GCA_964342265.1 uncultured Cellvibrionaceae bacterium
TGCATATGAATAGCTGGCCACTAGCTCAACATTCGGTGCAGGGAACCAAGTTGCAAAAAATGCAACGGTGGTGATCTCGGAATCGTCAGCGTCGTCCAACTGATAGCTGGTGCCAAAACCTAATGTGGTATTCACATAGTAGGTAACACCACCTGCCAATGTGAAAACGTCGTCGCCCTCGTCGGGTTGGGTAGTACCAATAAAGCCGTCAATCGCTAAAAAGCTTTCGCCGCCTAGCTCTGCCAAGTGTTCTACTTCAACACCGTACGCATCGGTATCGTTGTCATCTGAGTCGGAGAGGCTGTACTGGAAAGTCACCGTGGTGTAGTCAGCTACGTACTTACCCACTTCAAAGCTCAGGGTGTCGGTATCAGTGTCATCGTTATCGGTGTTGGAGTAGCTGCCGCCCACCAACCAGCCGCTGGCTTTATCGACGTAGCGGCCACCGAGTGTGTAGCTATCGGTATCGGTATCGCCAAAGTCGAAATCAATTTCAGTGTTTGAATAAGACGCGAAAATACTGCTGGCACGATCGACAAACGGTGCTTCGGCCAGTGGGCCGCTGCTGTCGTCAACACCGCCAAAGTAAAATTCTCCGCCGATACCGTAGGCAGTAGTATCTGCGTCTGCAGAGCCTGCTTCTATGTCTCCGAAACCGTAAGTAATACCAACTTCGGCATCATAGGCATTCGCCTGTTGAACACCCAACGCTAGCAAAGCGACAGCGGGTAAAATAATCGATTTTTTCATGGATAGGTTCCTTGCACTTTTAATGGTTAAAAAATAATTAATGGCGCATAAATCTGCTTTAACCGCAAAAAACGGCCAAATAAAAGCAGCTTGCAGGCGCTTGGAAGTAGTTGTTGGATTTTGATTATTATTAGAGGCTGGTTTTGCGCCAGGATGCTACACCAAATTCTAAAAATACAAAACAATCTTGTGTAAAAAATTTTCTTACATTCGTCGGATGAGTGATTTTTATACAGATTTCTGGGCTGTGAATATAAAAAAACATATTCATTATATTTATTAGTTTTAATGTGGGTAAATAAAGAGGATCTGCAGTTTTTTAACTGTGGTGATAGCAGCGTCAAATGACTGGGTGTTGGTGGTTAAATACACTGGATTTATTTAGACGTGTAATTATTGATGACTTTTTGGGTAATGGCTTCTGAGTTGTGGGTTTGATTTTTGTGTGAGCCAACGAGCAGGGGCCTTTAATTGATTGATTGCCCTAAGAGATCTTTAAAGTACGGCTTTTTAATTTTTTACGTTGAGTTGAAAATCTACGCCTAGTTTTAAATGTTAATTTTACTCAGAAATACCTTACTAAATTGGGAGAACTCTAATCAAAAAGTATGAACAGAACCAACAAATAGTGTGAGCAAAATCCGTTTACTGGCTGACATAAAATGACTTCCCCCAAACTGCCATTGTGCTTTCCCTTAACCGCTGACCTCAATTTCTCCGTCACACCGTTGCCACATGCGTTTAACTTAGTCCCGGTAATTTATTAAGCAAAATTAACCGGAAACTTGGTTTTATCAATGGGGGAGTATTGTGGCTTTTAATCGTCGATTGTTTTTAAAAGGGGCGACTGCGCTAGCGGGCAGCTTGCCGATGTTGAAGTCTTACGCCAGCGGTCATCAGCCGTTTCGCCACGGTGTGGCCAGTGGCGATCCGCTGTCGGATCGAGTGATTCTGTGGACGCGCATCACGCCGGATGAGTCGCCGTCTTTTAGCGATGCGTTGGTACCTTATCGCTGGCAGATTGCGTTGGACCCGGAAATGGCGCTGATTGTGAACGAAGGTGCTGGCGTAACCGGGCCGGATGTGGATTACACGGTTAAAGTGGATGCGGATCAATTAATCCCCGGTACCACCTACTACTACCGTTTTTACTCCAATCAATTGGATTCGCCCATTGGTCGCACAAAAACCCTGCCCACAGGGCACGTGGATCGATTGCGGCTCGCGTTTTGTTCGTGCTCTAACTACCCGCAAGGGTTTTTTAATGTCTATCGCGAAATGGCCAATCGAGCCGATCTGGATGCCGTGCTGCACCTGGGCGATTACATTTACGAATATGGCCCCGGTGGCTTTGGTACCGAATCTGGTTTGGGCCGCGATCCCGTGCCGGCGGCGGAGATTATCGCGCTGGATGATTACCGTCGCCGCTACGCTCAGTACCGCAGCGACGCGGATCTACAAGCCGTGCATCGCCAGCATCCGTTTATTTGCGTGTGGGACGATCACGAATCGGCCAACAACGCTTGGTACGGCGGTGCCGAAAACCATACGCCAGGCGCAGAAGGCGATTGGTTTGCTCGCCGCAGTGACGCCATCAAGGCGTACTTTGAGTGGATGCCCATCCGCGAAACCGGCGTTATCGACGGATTTGGCGATCGCTCTATTTACCGCAACTTTCGCTTTGGCGATTTAATCGATTTATTCATGCTCGATACGCGTTTGCACGCGCGTGATCAGCAGGCGGCGGTGTTCGATAAAAACACCACAGCAGACATCAACCGCTCCATTCTCGGTTTTGATCAGGAGCAGTGGCTGCATACAGGGTTGAGTCAATCGCAAAATGCGGGCGTGCGCTGGCGCGTGGTGGCCCAACAGGTAATGATGGCGCAGCTCACCATTAAAAATGATTTAGCGCTCAACACCGATCAGTGGGACGGCTACCAAGCCTCGCGTAACCGTTTGTTCGACCACATTACCCGTCAGGGAATCGATAACTTTGTGGTGCTCACCGGCGATATTCACAGCTCTTGGGTGTTCGATTTAAGCGACAACCCGTTTAATCCATTTAACTATGGGCGCATTACCGGTCGCGGCGCCATTGGCGGCGAATTTGTAACGCCGGGCGTGTCGTCGGGCTTTTCCGATAAGTCGGCGTTAACCGAAATCGCCGCGCTGGCCGTGGATGGCGGTTTGCCGCATTTGAAATGGGCCAACTTAACTCAGCGTGGCTATGTTTTGTTGGATATTAACCACAATCGCACCAAAGCCCATTGGTATCATGTCGATACCGTTGCAAGCCAAGATTACCGGTCAAACCTTGCCAGAATTTACTCGCAACAAGCCGGAGCCAATCATATTCACCGAGCTTTTAGAGAATCGACACAAAACGACGCACCGCCGTTGGCACCGGAATACGGTTCATTGGCGCAGTGGTTGTCGGGGCCGCGTTTTTCGCGATGGGTTTAAATAAATTGCCCTAACCGCTAATTGTTCTAGCAGCAAAAAACCTCTGTTTTATCAGAGGTTTTTTGCAAAAGTGTTGGATTAACAAAGTATATTATCGATCAATTATTAGCTTTCTCTTTCTCTTTCGCGACCTGTATTTTTTCTTTTTTAACCCTTTTCTAAGATTGTATGCGATATTAACTATTTGTTGATATAAGTTAACGAAATTAGTGACGATTTGTACGACTCTTTTTCACGAATCGTCACTCTTTTTTTGCAAAAGAGAATTCAAGTTGGGTTGGATGGATTTACGTTTTTTGCTGGTGTAAATTGTTTGCGCTTTTATTAATAACGATTTCCCTGTCATAACAATAACTCGTCTAGGAGCGTTAAAGTGTTTACTTCCTCTATTTACTCAAAGTCTATAATGTCGTTCGCAACGACAATACTTTTATTTTTGTTTGTTCATTCCGCCAGTGCCACGCCGTTTTTCTTCGACTACAAAAAAAATCGTGTTGATTTTTCTCAGTGGCAGTACGAAGGTGTTACTAGCCTCGCGGTGGACCCGAGCATTAATCACTACACTTGGACGGTGCAAGTGGGTGAAGGCCCTTACGATCAGATTCGCATTCACCGCTATGTACAAGAAGAGCATAACTTTTTAAAGCGTCCTTACCGTCGCGCGCCGGATTCTCGCAAAGTGTTGTTTATTTTAAACGGTACTTGGGGTCAGGAAGGCGATGAGCCGCTCGAAGAATTCGATTCGTATTTCTTCCCAACCAATGGTTACGATTTATGGACGATGGATTACCGCACCGCGTTTGTACCTAACATCGCCTACGATGAATTCGAAACATTGGGCAAGCAAGAAGAATTGCTAACCACCGCCGATTGGACTTACGGCGCGTTCCGCGAAGACATTAAAACCGCGGTGGATTTTGCCAAGCGTATTGCGCGCACCAAAAAAGTCTTTATGGCCGGTCGCAGTCGTGGTGGTCAGCAAGCGTTTATTTATGCGGCGAAATACGAACGCGATTTAAAAGGCATTATCGGTTTGGATGGCGGCCCCATTTATCGCGCGGAACAAAACCCAGACGCGCAGCAACCACAAGCGGCTTATGAGGGCGCATTGGCGGCATTGGCTTCTGGCGCGACCGGCGCAGAATTATTAAACGAAGTGGCCAATTACGAAAACGGTCGATTGGTGGGCACACTGCCAAACGTTACGGCCCAAATTGGCGAGCCACTGCCGGATGAGTCGGAACTGCCGTTTGGTCCAGTGCCTGACGGTTCGGCTATCGACAGTCTTTCTGATTTGTTGGCTTATCAAACCTACTTCTTGGGTTTGCCTGGATTTGATATCGGCCTACCGGGTTTGCTTACCAACGTCTACACACCGTATCCCGGTGGTGAGGGCGAAACCTACATGGACAAATCGGTATTGCAAGTGGGTTTATCCAACTACTCGCGTTACTGGCCGTTTGTACAAAACTTAGAAAACACCTTCCTTACCGGTTATGCCAATAACCCTTACCTCGACTACGACGATACCCAAGACGTAACCGTGCCGGTCATGCATTTTGTGGGTAACTTTACGTGTCCGTTTGGTTCGTGCTTGGGATTGGATCGTCCGTTCAGTACGGGCAGTGATGATTTCTCGGTTAAATTCTTGCCGGGCTTTGGTCATTTGGATGTGTACTACGGCACGCATGCGCAAGACGAAGTTAAAGAGCCAATGCTAGAGTGGATGAATAATCGCCTTTAAACATTCCAGCACATTCCAGCGGCTAGCTGTACAAAAAAACCGGGGCTCAAGGCTCCGGTTTTTTTATGATTTGGAAACTCTTATTTTTTTGGAAGCTTTGCTTAATTCATATTTATATTTTACGTCTGTTTAAACGGTAAAAGCGTTTCTGCCTCTTGCATATAGGCGTTAACATTGGGTTGTTCGCGCTCGACGAAATCTGCCACCGCCGCATGAAATTGCGGTTCAGCCAGCCAGTGATTAGACCAGGTAGCAATGGGTTTAAAGCCGCGTTGAATTTTATGCTCGCCTTGCGCGCCGGGATCAAAGCACTGCAGTTTTTGCTCGATGGCGTATTCAATACCTTGGTAATAGCAGGCCTCAAAATGCAGGCCATCGAATTCGGCCAGCGCTCCCCAGTAGCGGCCGTACAAATGGCTACTGCTTTTAAAAAATAACGCTGCCGCCACTATTCTATCTTCGGCAAATGCCTGCACCATCATTAAATGTTCGGGCAAGGTTTGGCCAAGTTGCAAAAAAAACGCTTGGTTTAAATAGCCATTGTGGCCACTGCGCTTTAAATAGGTTGTGCGATAAAAGTCGTAAAAGGTTTGCCAATCCTGTTCGGTTAACTGATGGCCTTCTACGCGTTTTAATTGCAGATTTTGCTCGACGATTTTTTTGCGTTCTTTTTTTAAATTTTTTCGCTTGCGACTGGCAAAGGTTTCTAAAAAATCATCGAAGCTTGTAAAGTCCTCGTTAAACCAATGAAACTGACAACCCTGGCGCAGGCAAAAATTCTGTTCGGCCAATTGATTGGCCAGGGATTGTTCGGGAAACAGGCAGTGCCAAGAAGACGCCTCCATGGCTTTGGCCAACGCTTGTAAGTACTGAGTAAATTCGTTGAGTTGCCGTTGCCTTTGCTCAGGGTTTAAATGCGCGGCAAAGCCCATGCGCGGCCCTGTGGCGGGTGTAAAAGGTACGGCGCTGACAAGCTTGGGGTAGTAGGGCAAATTAGCCCGGTGATAGGCGTCCGCCCAAGACCAGTCGAATACGTATTCGCCGTAGGAGTGGCCCTTGGCAAACAGTGGCAGCATGGCGATGGGTTGGTCGTCGTTGATGTCATCGTAGGCCAGCAGGTGTTGGGGCAGCCAGCCGCTGTCGGCGGTGGTGGCTTTGGAGTCTTCCAGTGCCGCCAAAAATTCGTGGCGCATAAACGGGTAGTCGGCTCCCATTAATGCGTTCCAGTGCTCGGCGCTAACGTCGTGGATGCTGGTAATGCGGTGAATGGGCATAACGGATTTCCCTAATGGACTGGGACTATGGTAAACGTCTTGAAGCGGTAATCAATTTTCGCGCCGAAAATTGGCGCTTAAAATGAAGAATTCACTAAAGGATTGCCAACTCAGCCAGTAATCGAACCCGAAAGGCTCGATCAATTGCTTAACGATTCCGATTCAACGCTGGAATCCGCGGGTTGTACCAGTCGGGAGGGATTGAACACGCAAGAGAAGGTGCTGCCATGATTGACGCGACTGTCTACGCGCAACTGGCCCTGGTGGCGCGACAGCACGTGCTTAACGATAGCGAGGCCCAAGCCCGTGCCGCCGGTGTCCAGGCTGCGGCTGGAATCCACGCGATAAAAGCGCTCGGTTAGGCGCGGAATGTGGCGTGCCTCAATGCCAATGCCCTGATCCTCCACCGCCACGACCAGTTCTTCGTCGGTGAGATAGGACCGCAGGCTAATGGTGCTGCCGGGGGGCGAGTAGCGAATGGCGTTAAAAACCAGGTTGGAAAAACAGCTCCTCAATTCACCCAGCACGCCCATCATGACCAGATCATCGATAATATCCAGCTCAATGCGGTGTTGTTTATCCCCCGACAGCGCCAAGCCATCGGCGCGGATGGAATCCAACAGCTCGGTGACTTTCACTTCCGATTGCTTGAATTCGGTGTCTTCGGTTTCGAGCTTGGTAAGGGTGAGCAAATCTTCGATAAGCAGCGTCATGCGCTTGGTTTGCGTCTGCATTTGACCCAGAGCACGCTGCCAAACCGGGGACAAGGCATCGCTGTTATCGCTCAGCGTCTCAAGATAGCCGCGCACCACCGTTAAGGGGGTGCGCATTTCGTGGGAGACACTGCCGATAAAATCCTTACGCATGATTTCCAGTTTGTGCAGGCGCGACACATCGCGCACCACCAACAGATATTCGCCCTGGCCAAAGCGACTGATTTGGTAGTTGAGGTAGACATCGGGATCGGCGGAGGAGCTGAGAATGAGCGGTTCGGCAAACTGGCCGTCTTCCATGTACTGAACAAAACGCGGCGAGCGAATGTAGTTAAATATGGGTTTGCCGCTGTCTTCCGGGCGCAGGCCCAGCAGGCGATGCGCGGCCTGATTCCACCACTCGATGGTGGCGTTAGGTTGCAGCAAAATCACCGCATCGCGCAGCGCCGAGGTGGTTTCTTGAATGCGTGCGATTAGACCCTGCAATCGGCGGCGCTCTTTGGAGTGGCGCTGTTGTTGCAATTGCACTTGGTGGATTAATTCTTCCCAAACGCCGTCGCAACTGGGTGCGTCCTGTTGGCTGCGGCGACTGAGCCAGTTCTCGACTCGACGCATTTGCCACAGCGACCAGCCAATATAGGCCAGAGCTGCCAACAGCAAGGCCAGTGTAACGGCGCCGGTGGCCAGGCCCAGCAACACAGCGACCAGCAAAAACAGGCCGAGACGGCGCAGTTCGTAAAAAAAGCCACGTTGCACGACGAACCCTCCCTGCGATGGATGTTAGTTAGGGTCTAACAGGATAGGATACAACGATTAAGCTTTCTCTGTGACCTTAGTCGAGAAGCGATAGCCGGTGCCGCGTACGGTTTGCACAAAACGATCGTGATCGTCAGTGGACAGCGCTTTGCGCAGGCGTCGGATGTGCACATCCACCGTGCGTTCCTCCACATACACATTGCCGCCCCAAACGTGATCGAGCAATTGTCCGCGAGTGTAAACGCGCTCTTGATGGGTGAGGAAAAATTCCAGCAGGCGGTATTCGGTGGGACCCATATCCACGGGTTTGTCGTTGATGGTAACGCGGTGGCTGATGGGGTCGAGCATCAACCCTTCAACAGCAATGGGCTCGTTGGAAGCCTGGCTGTTGGTTCGGCGCAATACGGCTTTTAAGCGCGCCACGAGTTCTCGGGGCGAGAACGGCTTGGTGATGTAATCGTCGGCACCGACTTCGAGCCCCTGCACCTTGTTATCTTCCTCGCCTTTGGCGGTGAGCATGATAATGGGGATGTTAGAGGTTACCTCGTCGCGTTTCAGGCGGCGGGCCAACTCAATACCGCTGGTGCCCGGCAGCATCCAATCCAATAAAATGAGATCGGGTTTTTCGTCGACAATCAACGTGTGTGCCTTTTGCGCGTCTTCTGCTTCTAGGCATTGGTAGTCTGCCATTTCCAGAGCCACGCGCAGCATGTCGCGAATGGATGACTCATCATCTACGATCAAAATGGTTCGTTCAGCCATGGGATTTTTACTGCCAAAGTCAGCGGTGGGTAAAATTTATGCGTGCATTTAATAAAGGTTTTGTTGCGCTTTTATGACAGTATAAGCCCGAGCTGTTGGAAACTGAGCGCCAGACAGCATTTTTAGGGCAGATTTGGCCATTAAAATATTAAATAGTCGAGCGCGATACCCATAAATACGACAAACCCCACCCATTGGCTGTTGAGAAAGGCTTCAAAACAGGCCTGGCGTTGGCGAAAACGAATCAGACGCTGCTGATGCACAAACAGCCCCGCTGCAGCGGCCACGCTCACGTGATAAATAATCCCCAAATTAAAATGATGGCTCATCAGCAGGAGCCCCAAAATCACCATTCCTTGAAGAGCGGCGGTAACTACTCGATCGTTCTCGGCAAATAAAATGGCCGTGGATTTAACGCCAATTTTTAGGTCGTCGTCGCGATCGACCATGGCGTAAAAAGTATCGTAGGCCACGACCCACAGCAGGTTTACGGTGTAGACCAGCCATACCGTCATTGGCAGCTCGCCTGTTTCCGCCGCAAAGGCCATGGGAATCGCCCAGGAAAATGCCGCACCGAGCACCACCTGCGCCAAATGGCTGCGCCGTTTAGCAAACGGATACACCGACGCCAGCGCCACTGCCACCAGCGATAACAAAATAGTCAGCCAATTGGTGGCCAGCACCAGTACCAACGCCAGCAGCAACAGAGCGCCGAACAGAGTCAGTGCGTTGGCTTCAGACAAACGCCGGGCCGCCAGCGGCCGCTCACGGGTGCGCTTAACGTTGCCGTCGATGTGGCGATCGGCGTAATCGTTGATCACGCACCCCGCCGAGCGCATCACAAATACCCCGAGTGTAAAGATCAGTAAATTCGCCACACTGGGTTGGCCCTCACTGGCTAATAGCAGAGCCCAGAGCGTAGGCCACAGCAACAAGAGGCTGCCAATGGGCCGGTTCATGCGCATCAGCAACACGTAATCGTGCCAGTTTCCGGATTTGGGGCGGACGTATTTATCGACGATATTGGCGTGGTTGGTAGTCACAGCAATCCTTTGGCTTGGGCGTGGCGCTTGATAAAGCCACAAATTGAGCTAAACAGTAAAGCCAGTACCGGAAAACAGGGCCAGCACTGAAGCGGCCGTTATTTTAACCGTCTCCGGTGCTGTGAGCGATGAATAACAACAGGAAAAACGCAATGCATAAAACAGAATTAGTAGAAGCGGTGGCCGAGACGGCTCAATTGACCAAAGCACAAGCCAACGAAGCCGTTACGGCCATCTTAGATGAGATCACCAACGCCTTAAGTCGCAACGAGACCATCAGCTTGGTAGGGTTTGGCAGTTTTAGCTGTCGAGATCGCGCCGAGCGCACCGGTCGCAACCCCACCACCGGAGAAACCATCCAGATTCCCGCCAGCACCAGTGTTGGTTTTAAGCCGGGTAAGGCGCTTAAGGATTCCATCAACGGCGGTCAGTAGACCGCCATATTCCTTTTCTTTGATTGGGCTGGTTTATTGAATTAGCCTTGAATTAGCCGGCCAGTTCGCTGGCAATGTTTTCGAGCTCCATGGCCGAAGACATGATCGCACCCATGGTGTCGTCTAGCTGATCGCGATTGATGTGCACTCGCGCCAAAATGTCCTCGTCGAGGTTGAGACTGGGGCCGGCACCCATGTTGTGTTGGCGCAGTAATTGTTGGGCAATGTACAGCAAATTGGCGTACATAAAGTGTTCGCCTTGGTAACCCGGCTCGTTTTGGTGGCGCAGGGCAAAGATAATTTCTTCGGGCATGTTCCAGGCTTGCATTAAGCAGGCAGCCAGTTGTGAGCGATTGACACCCAGCACTTGTTTTTCTACCACCTGATGGCTGACGTGCGGATTGGCGTTCCAAGATTTGCACAGCAAATTAAAGTGTGGCGGGAACACATCGGCCAGCACCAAAAAGCCAAAATTGTGCAGCAGGCCGCACAGATAGGCCATGCCAAAGCCGGGCCGATGCTGCCGTGGAATAGACGTTACCAGCCCTTCCATGGTGGCGGCGGTGTAAACGGCCCCGCGCCAATAGCTGGGTACACCGTGGGGGCCATTCTGGGGAATATCCAACGTGCGGCTGAGCGATATACCCAGCGCCAAATTCAACACCATATCGAAGCCCAACACGCGCACGATGGCGTCGTGAATGGAGCGAATTTTGCCCGGAGCCGAATAGTAGGGAGACGACGCCCAGCTCACCACCTGGGCGGCCAAGCTAGGGTCAGTTTCGACAATCTCCGACAAATCGCTGATATCGGCGTTGGGATCGACCCGCAGTTTGATAATGCGTTGTGCGGTTTGCGGCAGCGGTGGCAACTCTAACGTGTCTTCGATGCGCTGTTTGATGCGCAGTGTAGTGAAGTTAGTCACCGAATCGCAAATGTCTCGCTCGTCTTTGCTGGGGTTGTGCAGGGATTCTTCGATGCTGTTGATGGGATGGGCGATGTCCAGGCACAGGGCTTTGTCGCCCATCAGTTCGTCGAGCGCACTGGTGTCGATTTGCAGCAAATGCGGGCTTTTGCCGGAGTCCAATAAAACCGCGCCGCCTTTTTTAACCAGGCGCTCATCGATTACCGTGGTTAAACCGCTGATATTGGGAATAGCGGGGATGTCATCCAAATTTTTGCTGGTGGTGTAGCGCTCAAGTTCCCGGGGCGACACCGCAGTGAGGTTGCGCTGGGTGAGGTGGCACAGGCGCTGCAGATCCAACATGCAGTCGCTTGGAATCAGCGCCAGAAATTTACCGTCCTCGTCTTCCAGCAAGATCGAGCGGGCTGCGGCCTGCTCGCGTAAAAATTGATCGCGATAGTTAAGCGCTTCCGGCTCGTCGCCACTGCCATACATAGTCATGGTGTAGGAAATCTGTTTTTGATCGAGGATTTTTTTAACATTGTTTGGGAATTGCACCGACATAGCGACAAAACCTACCTTCGTCCATTAGCAACATCCGCGGCGCGGAAATGTTATGAGTTTTCGAGCCGATATGCCTTCAAATGCAACGCTCGCAACGGGCTCTTTTAGAGAGCCTAATACTGTTATCTACAGTTCAGTGTAGAACAGGCTGGTGGGCTCGGCGGCGCGATAGAGCAAAAATTATGGCTAAATGGCGTGAGATTCTCGGTAAGAGCAGTGCTTCACACTGTGAGTGGCGGGTGGTTCAAGTTACGGCGGCGCAGTCGGGAAATGCACGCCAGTCAGGCGTCGGCAAACAGGTGTTTGCCCGATAGCCAGCGTTCGGCCAGTGGTTCGATTAAGTCGGGGTATTGTCGAAAAATAGTCTCGCCCAATTGCTCGGCTTGTTCCAATAGATCTTGATGTTGACCTAAATCGGCGATGCGAAAGGCAATATCGCCGGTTTGGCGGGTGCCCAATACCTCGCCGGGACCGCGCAGCTTTAAATCTTCTTCGGCGATTAGAAAGCCGTCGTTGGTGGTTTTCATTACTTGCAAGCGGCGTTTGGCCACATTGCCCAACGGCGACTGGTAAAGCAGCACGCAGTGGCTTTCGGCAAAGCCGCGACCGACCCGACCGCGCAGTTGGTGCAACTGGGCCAAGCCCAGGCGCTCGGGGTTTTCGATGATCATCAAGCTGGCATTGGGCACATCCACGCCCACCTCAATAACCGTGGTGGCGGCCAGCAGTTGAATCTCGCCGGCTTTAAAGCGCGCCATTTGTTGGTCTTTTTCGCTGCTAGAGAGGCGGCCGTGAATCAAACCCACGTTTAAATCCGGCAGCGCCTTTTTGAGTTCTTCGGTGAGATCCTCCACCGCTTGCGCCTGCAGGGATTCCGATTCTTCAATCAACGTGCACACCCAATAGGCTTGGCGGCCGGCGCGGCAGGCCCGGCCCACCCGGTTGATCACGTCCTGGCGGCGAGAGTTGCAGATGGTGGCGGTGGTAACGGGTTTGCGCCCCGGTGGCAGCTCGTCGATGACCGAAATATCAATGCTGGAGTAAATACTCATGGCCAAGGTGCGCGGAATGGGTGTGGCGGTTAGCAACAGTAAATGCGGTTTGGCACGCTGGTTTTTCTGCTGCAGCGCCAGGCGCTGATAAACCCCAAAGCGGTGTTGTTCGTCGATGATCACCAGTGCCAAGTCCGAAAAAATTACCTTTTTTTGAAACAGCGCCTGGGTGCCCACGACAACCTGAATGGTACCGCTGGCCACCATCGATAGGGTTTGCTCGCGCTCTTTGGCCGATTGACGACCACCCAGCCAGCCTACCTGAATACCCAACGGTTCGAGCCATTTACGAAAATTCTGGTAGTGCTGTTCGGCCAGCAGCTCAGTAGGTGCCATCACCGCCGCTTGTTTGTCGGCCTGAATTACCGGCAGTGTGGCCAGCGCGCCAATGAGGGTTTTGCCGCTGCCCACATCCCCCTGCACCAAGCGGCGCATGGGCACTGTGCGGGATAAATCGGCGCTGACTTCCTGGTGCACGCGAATTTGCGCCGCCGTCGGGTAAAACGGCAATTGCTTTAAAAACTGTTTGGTGAGGTCTCCGGCCGGCAGCAGCGTATAAGCGCTGTCTTGGCTGGCGTAGCGCTGTTGCTTCATGGTGACGTTGTGGGCCAGTAACTCTTCCAGGGCCAAGCGTCGTTGCAAGGGGTGATTGCGCCGACTCAATTCTTGGGCATCCACCGCTTGGGGCGGGCGGTGCAAAAACAGCAGCGTATCGTTCAGGGAGGATTTGCTGGCGGAGCTGCGAAGTTCTTGAGGTATTAACTCCGATAATGGCTGATTGTGGCACTTTTCGAGCAATTGCTCGGTGAGCTGCAGCCACTTCTTTTGGCTGATGCCCTCGGTGCTGGGGTAAATGGGAGTGAGCCCGGTGGGCAGCGGTGTGCTGCCGTCGACGTCGGTGGTTTCTGGATGGTAGAACTCCAAGCCGTTGGCACCGCGCCGAGGCTCACCAAACACTCGGAGCTTTAAACCCGCTTGCAGTCGATCTTTTTGCGCGGCAGAAAAATGATAGTAGCGCAGACTGCTTGTGCCCGAGTCGTCGGCAATACGGCACACCAAACTGCGCTTTTTGCCGAAGACCACTTGAGTGTTCACCACTTCGGCTTCCACCACAGCGTAAACCCCCGGTTGCAACTGACCAATGGGGGTGAGGCGGGTTTGATCCATGTAGCGCAGGGGCAGGTGGAACAGTAAATCCCGAAATACTCGTATGCCGAGTTTGTCCAGCTTTTCCGCAAGCTTGGGACCAACCCCTTTTAGAGTCGTTATGGGGATTTGCTCAAATGTAAGTTGCTTGTTGCCAGCAGTCAAAGTGTGTTCTCGGACAGTCTGGGGGCTTGCGCACGATTGCTGAAGATAATCCGTCTATGCTAGTTGGTTTTACTGCCAAGGGGAAAGAATCGAGCCCGCCAAATGAGAAATTTGAGACAATTTACGCCAAGCTGTTGAAAAATTGTCGCCTGTATCTCATTTTGAGGTGGCCACAGCGTTACTGAGGCACCTCTAGCTGGCATTGGTTGATGGCTTGTCGGAGCACATCAATGGCCTTGTGGCGAGGAAAACTGGCGCGCCAAGCCAACGCCACTGTTCGGGTGGGGGCTTTGCCGGCAAAAGGCTTTACCACTAAGCGATCGCTATTGTAGAACGGGCTGGTGGCCGCCGACGCCGGCAGAATGGTAATGCCTAAGCCCGAAGCTACCATGTGGCGCAAGGTTTCCAGTGAGCTGCCTTCGGCGGCGGTACGTATTTTCGAGTGATTGTGATCGTTCTCCGCTGAGGGGCGCAAATTGGGGCAGGCTTCAAATACTTGGTCGCGAAAGCAGTGACCTTCGCCGAGCAATAAAATATTTTGGTCGTCCAAATCGGCGGTTTCGATAAAGTCTTTGTCTTCCAGTGGATGACCTTTTTGAATCAACACCACAAACGGCTCGTCGTAAAGCGGTTGGGTAACCACATCGGCTTCGGTAAAGGGTAGGGCGACGATGATCACGTCCAGCTCACCATTGCGCAGGCGCTGGCGCAATGTGGCGGTAAAGCCCTCTTCCACATACAGTGGCATTTCGGGCGCGCGCTCGATCAGTTGGGGAATAAAATGCGGAAATAAATACGGGCCAATGGTAAAAATAGCGCCCACTTGTAAGGGGCTGCTGAGTTGATCTTTGCCGGCGGTGGCGAGGTCTTTAATGGCGGAGGTTTGTTCCAGTACCAATTGCGCCTGAGTAACGATGGACTCGCCCAATGGTGTGGGCTTAACGCGAGTTTTGGAGCGCTCAAACAGTGCCACGCCCAGCTCGTCTTCGAGTTTTTTTACCGCAATGCTTAAGGTGGGCTGGGAAACAAAACATTTCTCAGCGGCCCGGCCAAAATGTTGCTCCTGGGCCAAGGTTACGATGTAACGTAATTCAGTGAGGGTCATCTGCCAATCAGCTCGTCGTTATTGTATTCGATTCTGTTTAATAATGTGGATAAAGAGTACAAGACAGTTTGTGTTTTGGCTATCGATTAATTAGGTTTAATTTATTTTATTAAGATATGGCTCAAATAGATTTTTCCTATGACTTTAAAGAGAGCAATGGTGACAATTTTAAAACAGGATGAAAAGCTCGGATCGTTACTGTGGTTGGGAGCCGGTAAAATCGCTGCCCAATTTGCTCTGCTTGAGGACTTTGAGGTGTTTTCGCCGAGGTTTGGCGTCCGCCGCAACAGTGGTGCCGTGGCCACCGGTTTTAGCGCTTTGAGTACGGATTTTAACCAAGTCGATTGCTTGGCGGGCTTGGGCTTGGAACAACAAGCTATCAATCAGGTGGTGATTACCCTAACGCCGCCAGCGCGCAGTCGCGAAGGTTATGAGCTGGGCTATGTGGCTGCCAGCCGCAATCTGATTGAGTCGCTCAAACGCTTGGGCCAATCGCCCGAGCGCGTGATTTTTGTCTCCAGCACCAGTGTTTACGGTCAGAGCGATGGCCAGTGGGTGGATGAATCGAGCCCCACCGAGCCGGATCATTTTTCTGGCCAGTGCCTATTGGCGGCCGAAGCCCTGTGGCGAGACAGCGGCTGGCCATCGTGCAGTGTGCGTTTTTCGGGTATTTACGGACCGGGCCGATTCCGATTGTTGCAGCAGGTGGCTAAAGGTGTGGGCGGCAGCAAAACACCGCCGGTCTACAGCAATCGCATTCACGAAGTGGACTGCGCGCGTGTGATTGCACATTTGCTGCGTTTAGAGACGTTGCCCGAGGCGATCATTGCCACCGACAACGACAGCGCGCCCCAGTGGCAGGTGCGCGCCTGGCTGGCCGAGCAAATGGGTGTGGGTGAGCACTCGCTAACCGAGACGGACACCGGCGGGGCCAGTAAGCGGCTCAGTAACCAGCGTTTGCTCGATACGGGATTCGACTTTCGTTACCCCAGCTACCAGCAGGGCTATCCCGACATTATTGAGCAGTATTTGAGCGATTAAATAACGGCAATGGCGTCGGCTTCTACCTGTGCATCTTTGGGCAGTTGGCTGATGCCGATGGCGGCGCGAGCGGGGTAGGGCTCGGCAAAGTAGGTGGCCATGACTTCGTTTACGAGCGGGAAGTTGGCTAAATCGGTTAGGTAAATGTTGAGTTTAACGACGTCTTTCAGCTCGCCGCCGGCGGCTTCTACCACGGCTTTCAAGTTTTTGAACACTTGATGGGCTTGTTCGCTGAAGTCTTCAGAAACCATAGTCATGGTTTCGGGTACCAGAGGAATTTGGCCAGATAGGTACACGGTGTTGTTGACTTTAACCGCCTGAGAATAGGTGCCAATGGCGGCCGGAGCGCTGTCGGTGTGAATGGTTGCTTTGTTGGTCATAATGGCCCCCGTTATGGGCAAATGGACGAGGGGCGGGCTTGATCAATCGGGGTGTTTGGCGTTGTTAGAGCCGGCCTCTCGAAGAAAAGGCGCTAAGTATAATTACCTGTTGGCCGAGCGCAATCAGTTTTTGCTGCGACTGACGCGCAGTACTGGGTGCATCACGCGGATACGGCGCATGATATTGGCCAAATGCACGCGATTGCTCACCGTTAGCGTAATTTGAATCACCATATTTTGGGCGTCGCGCTCATTGACCTGAATTTTTTCGATGCCTGCGCCCTGCTCAGACACCCGCGTGGCAATATTGGCCACCACGCCACGCTCCGAGGCCACCTCCACACGCAGTGCCACGACAAACTCCCCCGAAACATGCTCTGCCCAACTGATGGGACTGATGGACTCGGGTTGATTGTGGCGAATTTCCGATAGGTTGCGGCAGGATTCCAGGTGCACTACCAAGCCTTTGCCGGCGGAGGTGTGCGCGGCAATGGTATCGCCGGGAATGGGCCGGCAGCAGCGGGCAAAGCTGATTACCAGAGCGTCGGCGGATTCGATCACCAGTGGTGCAGTGCCGCTGTAATCGGGGGTTTCGCTGTCGGTGGGGGCCAGTTTTTGCGCGATGGTGTGCGCCGAACGCCGGCCCAGGCCGATTTCTTCGAGCAGGCCGTCCATGGTGTCGAGCTTGCACTCGGCGAGCAGGTCGCGGGCCTGTTCGGCGGTGAGGCTTTCCAGGCTCAATTTGTGCGGAGCCAACGCCTGATCGAGCATACGCACGCCCAATTCCACCGATTGATTGTGGCGCTGGTTCTTTAAGAAATGGCGAATGGCACTGCGCGCCTTGCCCGAGACCACAAATTTGAGCCAATTGGGATTGGGCTGGGCCACTTCGGAGGTAATAATTTTTACGCGCTCACCGCTTTGCAACTGGCGCGACAGCGGCGCTAGGCGATCATTTACCCGGCAGGCGATGCAGTGGTTGCCAATATCCGTGTGCACGGCGTAGGCAAAATCCACAGCCGTGGCGCCGGCGGGCAGCTCGACGATTTTACCTTTGGGGGTGAACACGTAGATTTCGTCGGGGAACAGATCGATCTTGGCGTTTTCGATAAATTCCAGCGAGTTACCTGCCTGCTGCTGAATTTCCAGCAGGCCACTTACCCACTTGCGGGCCCGGGCGTGGGTGATTAGGTCGTGATCTTCGGATTTGTACAGCCAGTGCGCGGCAATGCCCTGATTGGCCAAAGCATCCATATCTTTGGTGCGAATCTGCACTTCAATGGGCTGGCCGTGCAGTCCTACCAGTACTGTGTGCAGTGATTGATAACCGTTGGCCTTGGGAATGGCGATGTAGTCTTTAAACTCGCCGGGAATCGGCTTGTAAAGATTGTGAATGGAGCCCAGTGCCCGATAACACTCGTCCACGCTCGGCACGATGATGCGAAAGGCGTGCACGTCCATAATCTGTTTGAAGGATTTTTTCTTGCTGCGCATTTTGGTGTAAATGCTGTAGAGGTGCTTCTCGCGACCGATCACTTCGCCGCGAATGGTGTCGCGTTTAAGTCGCTCGGCGATGTCGGTGCGAATAGTCGCCAGCAGCGCTTTGCGATTGCCGCGCACATACTTTAAGGCCGCCTCCAAGCGTCGCGAGCGCATGGGATAAATGGCCTGAAAGCACAAATCCTCGAATTCCACGCGCATGTCGTTCATGCCCAAGCGCGCGGCAATGGGGGCGTAGATTTCCAGGGTTTGTTTGGCGATACGGCGTTTCTTTTCTGGGCGCAGCGAGCCCAACGTGCGCATGTTGTGCAGTCGATCCGACAACTTCACCAAAATCACGCGAATGTCTTTGGCCATGGCCAGGGTCATCTTGCGGAAGTTTTCGGCCTCTTTTTCGGCCTGGGATTCAAACTCAATTTGCGTGAGTTTGCTGACGCCGTCCACCAGGTCGGCCACGGTTTCGCCAAACTGGCTGGCCAGCGCCGGCTTGTTGATGGCGGTGTCTTCGATGACATCGTGCAGCATGGCGGCCATAAGGCTTTGGTGGTCCATGTGCATTTCCGAGAGGATTGAGGCCACCTGCAGTGGGTGAGTCACGTAGGGCTCGCCGGATGAGCGCCGTTGGCCCTCGTGAGCCTGTTCCGCGTAAAAATACGAACGCCGGACCGCATTGATCTGATCAGGGTCCAGGTAACTGGACAAATGTTGACTGAGCTTCTCGATATTGGGCACGGGTTGCGTTTGTCTCTCTGTTCGCAGTTTACGTAAAAACGGTGTTTGTAGCCTCAAGCGTCGTCGGGTTGGACAAGTGGCACCTAATACCTGTATTCAATATCACCAAAATGGCTGTTTGAGAAGGGTTTTAGGCGGTATTTCTTTTAAAGATGGCGTACATCCGCCAAATCTCAAGGTCTTGGCGTGTTCTTGGGGGCAAGTTGGCGGGTAATTCGGACGAAAGGGCTGGCGGGCGAGTTGGAGGATCGGGGCGTTCGAGCAATACGGTAGTCTGACAATTAAGCCGCCGAATTGGGCGGCTTAAAAAGGCGAGAATTCAGAAGAACTCAGAGAAGATGGGCAGTGAACGGTTTAAAATTAACCGTTGTCCATCATATCGTGGTGATGGCTGCCACCCACATAATCGTCGTCGGTTTCGTCTTTTTCATCGAGAATGCTGGCATCCACAAAGCCTTCTTCGATTTCGCGCAAAGCGATGACCGTGGGCTTGTCGTTTTCTTCGGGGACCATCGGATCGCGGCCGCCTACGGCTAATTGACGAGCGCGTTTGCTGCCCACCAATACCAATTCAAAGCGGTTATCAACGTGATCTAAGCAATCTTCAACAGTAATGCGAGCCATAGTGTGCAGAACCTTTTTAACAATTTAATGGCCCTTGAGTATTCGAGCAAGGCTCAACAAGGGGGACGGGATTGTACGCAAATCGGCCAGTTAGGACAATAACTTTTCGAGCTGTGGCCCGTGGCGCATTTGTTGGTTGTCGAGTGTGAGGCGCTGGGCGCGGATCAGGGCTTTAAAGTCGGCCAGGGCTTCGTCGAACACTTGGTTGACGATTAGGTAATCGGCCTCCACGTAGTGCGACATTTCATTGATGGCCTTTTGCATGCGCGCTTCAATCACCTTGGGGTCGTCTTGGCCGCGCTGGGTTAGGCGTTGCTGCAGGGCCTCAAGCGAGGGCGGTAGAATAAAAATGCCCACGGTGTCGGGCAGTGCCCGGCGAATTTGATCGGCGCCCTGCCAGTCGATTTCCAAAATTACATCGATACCCTGAGCCAGGGTTTGCTCCACCCAAGCCTCGGCGGTGCCGTAAAAATTGCCAAACACCTCGGCGTGCTCCAAAAACTCCGCATTCGACACCATGGCATGAAAGCGCTCGGGCGCGATGAAATGGTAGTTCACACCGTCTTGTTCGCCGGGCCGCTGGGGACGCGTGGTGTGAGAAATCGATACCTGAATGTTGTCCATCGATTGCACGAGCGCTTCCACTAGGCTGGTTTTGCCGGCGCCGGACGGGGCGGAAACAGTAAAAAGAGTGCCGCGGCTATTCATGATGCTGTGCTCGTTAATCGTTTCGGTGAGGTCTGTTTTGGGTTGCGCGAGGGCTTTGAGTTTTGCAAAGGCTGGGCATCCTAGCGGCTTGTTGATCAAACTACAACCGATCGGGTAGACGCAACGCGGGTATTTTTGCTTGAGTTTAGACCATGAGCTTTGGCATTGTGAGCGCAGCCATGTTTAGCCTGGGGCTGTAATCGAGTATAGAGAACTCCGATTAACTCATCCTGGCTGTTTCGTACATCATTTTTTACCCTAAACAGTGAGTGTTTGCCATGTTGTCCATCGTCGAGCTCGCCTCCAGTCAGTCCGATCAAAAAACCAGCCAGCGCATCAATCGTTTATGGCAGCAACTGCAGGAATTGCGCGCCGGTAACGATGAGTTACAACAGCAGCTATCGACCGTGCACGCACTCTACTGCCAAACGGTTTTACCCCACGAGCGGGAACAACTGTTGCCGGCGTTGGAGGAGCTGATCGATCGATTAATTCGCTTTTTTGGCCGCAAAACCCTGCCGCATTGGGCGCGCGAAGAGCTGGTGATGTGGCTGCATCAATTGATCGATCGCGTCATGCGATTGGACAGCAAGCTCGGCGACGAACTCGCCCGACAGTTTAACGAAGCGGTGGCCAAGGCCAATGGTCTCTCGCCGGATGAACTTGAGCAGGAGCAGCAAGCAGAATACGAAGCCCAGCAGCAAGGCGAGGCGTTGGGATCGGTGCTCGGTGACTTTTTTCAAGAAATGAACGACGCCGGCAACGAAGGGGATTTCCACCAAGCGTTTAAGCGATTTGCCGAGAACATGCGCAGCGAACTGGGAGTGGAAGGCGAAGCTGAGCAGTTGGATTTTGACGATTGGTTGTCGTCGATACACGATGATTTTTTAGAGAAATGGCACGCTAGTCAATCCGACGAGAATGCGTCTCACAGTGAACATTCTCAAAACAAGCGTTCCCAAAACAAGCGTTCCCAAAACAAGCAATCCACCGACGAGCCGCAAGCTGGACAGTCAGAGCCAACCGACGGCCTGGACGTAGAAAGCTGGCTCAAAACCGCGTTTCGGCGCTTGGCCAGAGCCCTGCACCCAGATCGCGAGCCGGATGCCGAGCTGCGCGAGCACAAGCAACAACAGTTGGCCCGGTTAACCGCTGCACGCGATGAACAGGACATGGTGGCGCTGCTGGAAGTGTATTTGCGTACTGTGGAGCAATACCAACTGGATGTGGATACGCTGGATCATCGCCAATTAGAAAAACTGCTTAACGAGCAAGTGCACACGTTAAAGCAGCAGCGCCATACCATTCTTGAGGCGTCGCCAGAGCTGGCCGATATTTACCACCGCTTGTACCACCCCACCGAAGCCGGTCGCGCCGAGTACCTGGAGCAAGAATTGGCACACATCGAAGCCCAGGCCGAGTCCAGTCGAGCCCTCAACGATTATTTGCGCAACATCAATTGTTTAAAAGATGTATTGCGACAGCGGCTGGAATTGCTGTAGCGCTTTTTAATTTCA
This sequence comes from uncultured Cellvibrionaceae bacterium, assembly GCA_964342265.1. Taxonomy (GTDB): domain Bacteria; phylum Pseudomonadota; class Gammaproteobacteria; order Pseudomonadales; family Cellvibrionaceae; genus Halioxenophilus. The sequence continues at coordinate 21,381 of CAYFFE010000015.1, forward strand.
TCCCACTCACGAAACGGATAATCATTATGCGTAAAATTTTAACGCGCGTGCTGCAGGGCTTGCTCGCATTACTGCCATTAAGTGTGACCCTCTACGCCGTGTATTGGCTGACCACAACCCTGGAAACCCTGTGTCGGCAAGTGCTCACTTATTTGTTGCCCAACGCGTGGTATTTTCCGGGTTTTGGTTTGATTTTGGGGTTGGCGGTGTTAATTACGCTCGGCTTGTTAATCAACATTTACGTGTTTCGTTATTTGGTCACGTTGGTGGATCGGTTGGTGCAAAAAATACCCTTGGTAAAATCGGTATACGCCGCCATCAACGACATTATCACCGTGTTTAATATTGGTAAGAATTCCGATATGGGCGCGGTGGTGAGTGTGGATATGGGCAACGGATTTTATCAAATCGGCTTTTTAACCGGCGTGCATGCCGGCGAAAAACTCTACCCCGGCGAGGATCGTGTGGGCGTGTATTTACCGATGAGTTATCAAATTGGCGGTTTTACTATGTACGTGCAGCGCGATCGGATCACCACGTTGGATATCGGCGTGGAAGAGGCCATGCGTTTGGCACTTACCGGCGGTGCTCAGAGCGCGCCGCGACAGTAATATCCCGCAATAACACCACGACAGTAACACCCCGCAGTCTCTGTTTTCCTTCTGCCGCGCGCCGCCCAGTTACAGTAATAAGCCCTTGGGGGGCGGCGCAATTCCTTCCTACACTGAGAATACCGACAATCAATGTACCGATTGTTTCGGTGCAAGTGCTAAAGAATTACAAGCTGCAGAAAACAAAAAAAGAGAGGAATCTCTGATGGATCAGGTTTTTACGATTGTCTTTTTTGGTGTGCTGTTATTTATCGTCGCCGTTTGGCGCAAGGTTGCCAACGCCTACCGTCGCGCCAAATTAATCGACGACTTCACCTTCCCGCCGCGCATCAGCCAAAAGGTGCAGGAGCAGTATCCCCACCTCACCAGCGCGCAAGTGCATCAAGTGATGCAGGGTTTGCGAGAATATTTTCACGTGTGCAACCTGGCTGGTCGACGCATGGTTGCTATGCCGTCGCAGGTGGTGGATGTAGCCTGGCACGAATTTATTTTATTCACTAAACAGTACGACCTGTTCTGCAAAAAAGCGCTGGGCAGGTTTTTGCATCACACACCCGCCGAAGCCATGACCTCAACCACCGTGGCGCAAAAGGGCATTAAAGTCGCCTGGCGATTGTCCTGCCAGCGCGAAAACATCACGCCCAAAGCCCCCACCCGGCTGCCCATCTTGTTTGCCATCGACAACCTGTTAAACATAAAAGACGGCTTTAACTACTCACTGGACTGCCAGCGTCGCCAAGACGGCAGCTACTGCGCTGGCAGTATTGGTTGTGGCTCCTGCGCCGGCGGTTGTGGCGGTGATTCCGGCTGTGGCGGCGGCTGCGGTGGCGATTAAGCGCCTGCTTCGCGGTTTGGGCTATAGCAGTCACTGAGTGGGGTCGTTGAGTGGCGCCGCTGAGTGGCAAAGTCGGTTGCAGCAAGCTGAAGCCTGTTGACTGGCTCGATAGCTCAGTGCGTAAACGGTAAACGGATATTGTCAGCCTTGGATAGGTTTGCAACACTGTCGTTTTGGGCCAATAAACCGTCGTTATCTGCCAAGCGCGTTCGGCGTGAATCGAGTAAGTTTGCTTTAACGTAAACTCGGGCAGCAGGTCCAGCACCAGGCGATAAATCCGCCCGATAAAATCAATAAAAACAGAGAGATCGCGATCGATGACCGAGACCACGGCTACCCCAAATCCCGAATCCACAGCGCCATTTAAGGCCAATGAGTGGCGCGAACCGCAGGTGACCGTTAAAACCCTGGAATCTGGCGAGCTGCGTGTTATACCGGCACACCCACTCAAAGCGGAAGCGGATACTAATCTTGTTGCCCAGTTGGCCGATGTGGCGGCGGAATTTCCCGATCGAGTGTTTTTGGCCCAGCGCGGTGGCGATGATCAGTGGCGCAAAATTACCTATCGCGAGGCCGATCAAATCACCGCCGCCATTGCTCAGGGGCTTATTAATTTGGGCTGCCAGGCCGGTGAGCGAGCGATGATTTTATCGGAGAATTCCCTAGAGCACGGTTTGTTTATGCTCGCCGCGCTTAAGGCGCAATTGGTGGTGGTGCCGGTGTCGCCAGGGTATTCGCTGCTGAGCCAGGATCATCAAAAGGTGCGTCGTATTTACGAGCAAACAGAGCCTGCGGTGGTTTTTGTGCAGGACGCCGATCGCTACGCACGCGTGATAGCCGCACTCGATCTAGCCAGTCAACCGCTGGTGCTGGTTAACGGCGGTGCACCCGGTGACCAGAGCCTGACTTTTGAGTCGTTGGCATCAACGCCAATCACCGAGGCGGTAGCCGAGTCTTGCGCGCAAATTACGCCTGATACCATTGCCAAAATTTTATTTACCTCTGGCTCCACGGGCGAGCCCAAAGGTGTGCTCAACAATCATCGCAATTTGTGTTTTGTACATCGATCGTTGGCCTCGGTGGTAACCATCGACAAATACACCAATCCGCCAATTTTTCTCGACTGGCTGCCGTGGCACCACACTTTTGGTGGCAATCAGAATTTCAATCGCATTATTCGCTACGCCGGCACCTTATATTTGGACGACGGCAAACCCCTGCCCGGGGAATTCGCAAAAACGTTGCGCAATTTAAAAGAAATTCCCGTCACCACCTACAGCACCGTGCCGGCGGTTTACCCCATGTTGTTGGATGCGCTGGAAAAAGACGCCGAGCTGCGCCAGATGTTTTTCTCCAAACTCAATTGGCTGGCCTATGGCGGCTCGGATATGCCGCAAAGCACCTACGATCGCATTCAAAAAATTGCCGTGGCCGAAACCGGTCATCGCTACCCGTTAATTGCCGGCATGGGTTCCACCGAAACCTGCTCCACCGTCAGTGTGGTGCATTGGAATAACGAAGAAATGGGCAATATCGGCCTGCCGGTGCCGGGTACGGAATTAAAATTAATTCCGGTGGGCGATAAATTTGAGATGCGCGTAAAAGGCCCGCAAGTGATGCCCGGCTATTATCAACAACCGGAAAAAAACGCCGAGTCCTTCGACGCAGACGGCTTTTTTAAAACTGGCGACGCCGTGCGCTGGATTGATCCGAACGATCCCAATAAGGGCTTAAAATTTGCCGGGCGGGTTTCGGAAGATTTTAAATTATTAAACGGCACCTGGGTGCACACTGGCGCATTGCGCAACGCGTTGGTATCGGCGCTGTCGCCTTTAATCAGTGATTTGGTGGTTTGCGGTCAGGATAAAGAATTTTTATCGATTATGGCTTGGCCCAACGAAGCCGGCGTGCGCAAATTATTGTCCGAACCGGAGGCCAATCTAGGTGAATTGCTGGCCGGCGAGGCTTTTCGCCAGCTGTTGCGCGAGCGCTTAGAGCAATTTAACGGCGTGCATAAGCAATCGTCCATGCGCATTCGCCGAGCGTTAATTCTACAAGAGCCACCGTCGCTGGACGCCAACGAAATTACCGATAAACGCTACATCAATCAACGCGCGGTATTGGATCGTCGCGCTGATCAAGTTGAGCGTTTGTATCAAGCGCAGCCCGACGACGGGGTAATTTGCGTTTAAATTCGCTGAAGGGAAAACCATGAAAGCCCTTGTGTACCCCCAATTTGGTCCGGCGGAGGTATTGGAGTGGGTCGACGACTGGCCCTACCCAGCGCTCACCGAGCACAGTGTGCTGGTTAAAACGGTTGCCGGCAGTATTAACCCCAAAGATATTTTACTGCGCAAAGGTAAATTCAGTGGCACCTTTGCCAGGGACCCGCTGCCGAGAGCTACGGGTTTGGATGTGGCCGGTCATGTGGTTGCGGTGGGCAAAAAGGTTGTGGATTTTGCCGTGGGCGATTCGGTTTACGGCATGACTAACCATTTTGCCGGCGGTGTGCATGTGGCGGTGGCGCATTTTCAACAAAACGAAATTCAACACGCGCCCAATAATTTATCGTTAGAAATAGCCGCAGCAATTCCTCTGGCCGCTCAAACGGCGTTACAAGCCCTGCGCGATTGTTGCGCGATAAAACCGGGCCAAAAAGTATTAATTAACGGCGCCAGTGGCGGCGTTGGCCACTTTGCTGTGCAAATTGCCAACATTATGGGCGCAGAAACTCATGCCGTGTGCGGCCCTAACAACGTTGATTTTGTAAAGTCGCTAGGCGCGAAGGTGGTTTACAACTATGCGAGCCAGTCGATAACCGAGATAAACACAAAATTTAACGCGATCTTCGATGCATTTGGCAATTACGATAAAGCCAAACTCGCGCAGCAATTGGCAAAACGAGGCGTTTATGTGAGTACGGTTCCCAAGCGTGCCACCCTTCAAGGGGAATTGCTAGCGCGCTTAGGGGTACAAAAATCCAGCCGTTTGGTCGTCGTAAGATCCAACTCCGTTAATTTATTGCAACTCAAACACTGGATTGAACAAGGCTTACTTAAACCCCATGTCGAAAAATTTTACCCAGTTGCCAACGCCATTGATGCTCACAAACATGTGGAATCGCGGCACACGGTGGGTAAAGTGTGCATTGCGTTTAATGAGTAAAGGAAACTCCGGTTAATTTAAGGGTGAGTGAATCGGAATTTCCTAAAAATAATTAGGCCCATCTAAAAATATTCTGCGCTAAAAAATTTATGGCAAGTCAGTCGTCGACGCCCAATCTTACATACATCGTCAAGGAGATTTGCAACGCGGGAGACAGCGAACGCGTGACTGTGGCGGATATGGTCACCACCTTCAGTCATCGCGGTTTTGGTACCCTGTTGTTAATTCCCGCGCTGATTACCTTTCTACCCACCGGTGGTATTCCCGGCGTACCGATTGTGTGCGCCATCGTCATTGTATTTGTGGCCACCCAATTACTGATTGGCCGCAACGAACCCTGGTTGCCTAAAAAACTCAAAAAGGTGTCGGTTGATAGAGCGCAGTTGCGCAAACTCATCGATAAATCCCTACCCGTTACTCGGCGCATCGATTACGTTATCAAACCGCGTTTTGGTGGTTTTATCACACCGTTAACTACTCGAGTAACCGCGTTAATTTCACTCATTATTGGCCTAGCTTTTATTCCGCTTGGGCCAATACCCTTCGCCGCTGCTTTGCCCTCGGGTGTTTTGTTGATAATTGCCTTGGGATTGGTGGCGCGAGATGGTTTGGCAATGTTGTTGGGGTTTGCCTTTTGTGTGCTGATGTTGGTGGTGGGGCCTGTGTTAATTTTTAAATAGATGGCTAGGTGCAGGAAGCATTCAGTTTAATAACAGTGACGAATCAATAGGATTAAATCGATCCGCCACTTTAATTAACGATCCCGCAGTAAGAGCCTCAACACCGTAAACCTCAACGCGTGAGCCATATTTGGTTTTAATTCTGTCGACGAGTAAATCGAAATCCCCGTCTCCCGAAACCAACACAACCGTATCGCTTTTTTCTGCGTATTCCAGGGCGTCTAGCGTGATGCCCACGTCCCAATCGCCTTTGGCGGAGCCGTCGGATCGTTGAATAAACGGTTTTAATTTGATTGTGAAGCCAATGGCTTTCAGTATGTTTTGAAATTGCTTTTGTTTTTCGTCGGCGCGGGCGATGGCATAGGCAGTCGCGTTAACGACTTGCCTATTGTGTGTGACCGTTGCCCAAAATTTGTTGTAATCAAAATTTCGGCCGTAAGTTTGCCGGGTGGTGTAGTAAACATTTTGCACGTCTACCAATATGGATACGGTTTCCATTAATTCCACAAACCCAGGTTATTGTTTGTAGATGACATAAACCAACAATTCTACAACCTGCTCAGCGGTTGTCGCCCAGGCCATGGCGGCGGCGTCGACTTCTTTTAACGGGTGGATAATGTCTTCGCTGTGCAGCGTTATGTATGGTGTGTCTAATGCTGCGCAGTAACCGGCATCGAAAGCGGCGTTCCACTGTTTGTATTTGTCGCCAAAACGAATGATGGCAATGTCGCATTGTTCCAGCAGGTTTTTGGTGCGTATGGCGTTGACCTTAGCGGATTTGTGGTCGCGCCAAAAATTATTGTCTTCCGCGCCCAGTAAATCGCCGGCGGCATCGCTGGCGGCGTGGTCGGTAACTGCCGAGGTAAATTCGATGTCCAGGTCGTGTGCTGCGCAGCCGGCAATAATTTGCTCGCGCCAGTCGGTGTGTATTTCGCCGGAAAGATAAACGGTCCAAGTCATGATGATTACTCTGGTTAAATGGGTGAAAGCGGTAGAATTTTAACGCGTAAAGGTTAACCTACAACGCGTTGAGCGGAATCGCGGTGGTGTGTTTGGCCTTGCGCATCACAAAGCTCGATTGCACGCCGGTTACGCCCTCCAGTTTGGTAATTTTACCCAATAAAAATTGCTGGTAGGCGTCCATGTCTTTCACCACCACTTTTAACACGTAATCCGCACTTTGGCCGGTTATTAAATAACACTCTTGTACTTCGGGGTAGTTGGCCCCTTCCGCTTCAAATTGTTCGAAACGATCGGGGGTGTGGCGATCCATGGCGATGTGGATGAGTGCAGTTAGGCTGAGGCCCAGGGATTTTTCATCGAGAAGCGTAACAGTTTTGCCGATGATGCCCAGGTCTTTTAAGGCTTTTACGCGGCGGGCGCAGGGCGAGGGCGACAGGCCGATGCGATCGGCCAGCTCCAAATTGCTGAGGCTGCCGTCCTTTTGCAGTTCGTCGAGAATGCGCCGATCGATTCTATCCAAAGGCATGAAAAATCCCCGCAAAGGTTGGTGAGGTTTAGCGATTTTGTGCGAACGTTAGCAATAGTCTGTCAAAACCACAACTGTTTGTGGTGATTATCGCTAATTTGGCGGCGAATAAAAGGCGAATTTAGCAACATTCGCCCCGCCAGATCGCTATAATTTTGCTTAATCATTTGGCCAAAAGCCGCGTTGTCTAATGCCTTACATTCAAAGGGCAATAACCGCATCAACTGATGTAGAGGGATTTATGAACACACCAGCAAACTCTGGATTCAACTTTAAAAAGTACCGCCCCAGCCCGGTGATCAATAAGCCCGATCGCCGCTGGCCATCTCAGGTGATCGAATCGGCACCCATTTGGTGTGCTGTGGATCTGCGCGATGGCAACCAGGCGCTGATTGAACCCATGACGGTAGCGCAAAAGCAGCGCTTGTGGCATTTGCTGGTGAAAGTGGGCTTTAAGCAAATTGAGATTGGTTTTCCATCGGCCTCCCAGCACGATTTCGATTTTTGTCGTTGGTTAATTGAGGAAAACCAAATCCCCGACGACGTTACCATTCAAGTGTTGGTTCAGGCGCGCGAAGCTCTTATCGAGCGCACTTTTGAGGCGCTAAAAGGTGCCAAGCAGGCGGTGGTGCATGTGTACAATTCCACCTCGCCTGTGCAGCGCGAAAAAGTGTTCGGTATGGAACGCGAAGGCATTATCGAAATTGCCCAGCAGGGTGCCCAGCTGTTGGCCGACCACGCCGCCAAGTACCCGGACTGCAAATTTACGTTTGAGTATTCGCCGGAGAGCTTTTCCAGCACCGAAATCGATTTCGCCATCGATATCTGTAACGCGGTCATCGATGTGTGGCAGCCCACGCCAGACAACAAAGCCATTTTTAATCTGCCGGCCACCGTCGAATGTGCCACGCCCAATGTGTTTGCCGATCAGGTCGAGACCTTTTGCGATCGCATTAACCGTCGCGATTCGATTATCGTTAGTGTGCACACTCATAACGATCGTGGCAGTGCCGTGGCCGCCGGCGAGTTGGCGTTAATGGCTGGTGCCGATCGCGTGGAAGGCACTTTGATGGGTAACGGCGAGCGCACCGGCAACATGGACATCGTCACCATGGGCATGAACATGTACAGCCAGGGCGTAGATCCGCAATTGGATTTTTCCAACGCCGATGAAATTGTGCGCGTGGTCAGTGAGTGCACCCAAATCGAAGTGCATCCGCGTCATCCCTGGTTGGGCGAATTGGTGTACACCGCGTTTTCGGGCAGTCACCAGGATGCCATTCGCAAATGTTTGGCCCAGCAAGAGGGTGCCGAGTTTTGGGATGTGGCCTACTTGCCCATCGACCCGCGCGACATTGGCCGCGATTACCAATCGGTAATTCGCGTTAACAGCCAATCGGGTAAAGGTGGAGTGGCCTACATTTTAGAGCAAGAGTACGACTTGCCCATGCCGCGCTGGATGCAAATCGAAGCCGCCAGTAAGGTGCAAGAGCAAGCGGAGCAGCAGTCGGCCGAAATCACCTCCGAGCAAATTTGGACCATCGTACAGCGAGCCTTTATGGCCGGTGACGGCGGCTACGAATTAACGGCTTATTCGCTCGACCGCAGTAACGATCACGAGGCCATTCACGCCACGTTGCAAAATGCCAATGGCGATTACAAAACCTTACAGGGCCAGGGCGATGGTGCGCTTTCGGCGTTTTGTCACGGTATTCAGTCGGAGTTGGCAATGGCGGTGGAGATCACCCACTATGATCAACACGCACTCGATGCTGGTACCGATGCGGTGGCCATTGCTTATGTGCAGGTAAAAATTAACGGCGAGCGCTACAACGGCATTGCCAAAAATAAAGACGTTATTAGTGCTAATTTAAACGCCATTATGGTGTGTGTGAATCAGGCATTGGCTGCGGTTAACCGCGAGGTAAACGCCGAGGCGTCTTAACTTCTTGTTTGAGTTGTTTAGTGAAGGATTTAAAATTCACTGTCCCAAAAACCCGCGATGATTCGCGGGTTTTTTTGTGAGCCAAGGATTGATTCCGCGCGTACTGGCTATCTTTAGCGTACATTGTATTCTTTTAAAAAAATGCCTGTGGCCACAGCGGATGGATCGAATGAAAAATACCTTAGCAAGCAAACTAAGCCCTTTGTTAAATTTATGGCGACAGCTCACGCTACTGGTTAGCACACTGCTGCTCGCCGGCTGTTTGGGGTATCCCAAAACGGTTGAACCCGTGCAAGGATTCGAGCTGCAGCGTTACTTGGGCCAATGGTACGAAATAGCTCGATTGGATCACTCCTTTGAGCGCGGCTTGCAGGGCGTTACCGCTCAATACAGCCTGCGCGAGGATGGCGGAGTGCGGGTAATTAATCGCGGCTATTCCGAAAAAAAACAACAATGGCAGCAGGCCGAGGGCAGAGCCTATTTTGTTCGCGATGAGCAGCAAGGCTATTTAAAGGTGTCGTTCTTCGGGCCGTTTTACGGCTCCTACGTTGTCTACGAATTGGATAAACAAGCTTATCAGTACTCGTTTATCGTCGGTGCCGATAACTCGTATTTGTGGTTGTTGGCGCGCACGCCTGAGGTGTCTGATGACGTTAAGGCGCACTTTTTACAGTCCATTAAAACCTTAGGCGTTGATCCAGACGAATTAATCTGGGTGGATCAATCGATAAATCTCCCGCCGGCTAAAACCACTTTTAATAAAAATAAATAATTAAACTTTAAGTTTGTAATATTGTGGGTAAGTTTGGCGTCTTTTATTGTCTTTAAAAAAATTATGCTCGTTATTGTTCGGGGTTTACTCGTGGCCTGATGGGGCTTCTGATATAGTCAATTCACGTATTTGCACGTAGGCTGTTAAAGCGGGCTTCAAACATTAAACGTGGATATAACAATAATGACTCCGGATTTGTTCAAATACCTGTTAAGTGCCGTTTATGTTGTCGCAATTTATTGGTTGTCGTGGGTGGGCATGCGGCGGACCAAAGATATTCGCGGTTTTTCCATCGGCAATAAAGACATGAGCCCGGTTTTAATCGGCATCACCTTGGCGGCTTCGGTGGCTTCTACCGCTACTTTTGTAATTAACCCTGGATTCGTTTACGTACACGGGTTGTCGGCTTTTCTGCATTACGGTATTGCCGCCAGCGCAGGTATCGCCTGTGCGCTTTGCGTATTAACCAAAGGTTTTTTACGGGTCGGTACCACTTATCGCGCTCTGACTATTCCCGATTGGATTTACCACCGCTACCAGCATCGAGGCCTAAGTTTATTTTTTGCCTTTATTAATTTGTTGTCGATTACTTTTGTGGTGTTAATTTTGGTGGGCTGCAGTTTATTAATGGCGGGACTGTTTCCCATTGATCAGAAAACCTCATTGGTTATTATTCTACTGTTTGTGTTTTCCTACGTGTTAATGGGCGGTACCTACGCTCACGCTTATACCAATACTTTGCAGGGCGTAATGATGCTAATTATTGCCCTGCTGTTGTTTGTGCAGGGGTTAAGCTATTTCGACGGCGGGTTTGTGAGTCAATTACAAAGCGTGGGCGATAACTTTGCCAAAGCGTTTAATCCCGACAGCAATTTGTATTTTAGTTTTTTCTCTGTGTTTGTGTCCGGATTTATCGTTACGTTTGCGCTAATGTTACAGCCGCATATTTTAACTAAGGTGCTCTATTTAAAAACCGAGAAAGACGCCAATCGTTTTATTATTGTGGCGGTGTTGGTGGGCTTGTGCTTTTCGTTAATGTTGGCCATTGGCTTTTACGCGCGCTTGGCAGGATTGGAGATCGAACAGCAAGATACGGTGGTGCGCGAATATTTACTGTATGAATTCAGCGATTCGCTGGTGGGCCAATATTTATTGGCGTTTGTGTTTGTTACCCTGTTGGCGGCGGGTATGAGCACGCTGGACGGTATTTTGGTGTCGCTGTCGGCGATGGTGGTTAAAGATATTGTGGTGCCCATTACCGGCGATCACAGTCGCGGCTTAACGCTCTCGCGTTGGGTGTTGGTGGCGGTGGGCGTTATCGGTGGTATTTTAGCTTGGCACCCGCCCGAATTAATTGGCTTGTTTGCCCAAAAAGGCGTGTATGGATTGGCGGCGGCCTCGTTTGTACCGCTTTTGTTGGGGGTGATTCTGCAGCGCGCGCTGCCCATTTGGTTGATTTTTTCGGCGGCCATTTTGGCGCTTGTCAGCCACTTGGTATTCAACCTTGCCTTGGGGGTAGAAAACCCGGCAGTATCGGCCAGTTATGCCATTTTAATGTCGTTGTTTTATGCCGTGGCTGGATTGTTTTTAGCGCATTTGCGAGCCACGGCCGTGGCCGAAACGGACAACGAAGCCGCAACGGACAAAGAATCCGCGTAAAAGAATCCCCTGCAAAGCAAGGCTGCAACCCATATGTATTGGTCATTACAAAAACGTATTGGCTAGGCGGGCCAGTGTAATTTTATCGTCGACGACTTCGGTGAGTAGTCCCTGATCGTTAATATTCGATAGAGCTTTTGGCAGTTTATAAAACGCTGATAGTTGGTAAACCGGTGGCAGTTTTACATGGCCGCGCGTGAGTAAGGCCAAACTGTGATAATGCGCCAAATTCACCAGATCAAATAAATCCAAATCCCCATCGTGGCAATACTGCCACTGACCCAAGTGTTTTACGGTTTCGATAAACTCTTGTTCGCTTTGCCATTTGTGCAAAATTAACGTACTAATGGAAACACTGTAACTGCGACACAAACCAATATAGCCGGCTAAATCAGGCAGGTTGGGGCTGGATCGCAACACCGACAAAATGGCCAGCGAGCCGAGTTCGGTGTAAATCGCGGCGAGCATGGCGTGATCGATGGGTGTAAATTGAGTTTTCCGAGCCAGTAAAGTGGCAATGCCGGCTTTTATCGCCAGTAAGCGCCACGTGTAGTTACACAAATGTTTAAGCTCTTTGTGCTGATTGAAAAACAGGCTTTTAACGCTGTGCAGCACCACCAAATTTTTGATGGTTTCAAAACCCAAAAATCGCACAACCTGATCGAGACTGGGATTAGTCGGGCCAGAGCGGTAGGCCGGGCTTGTGCCGGCTTTAATTAAAAACGCCGAAAGGGCCGGGTCGCGGGCGATCAGTTTGGTTAAACACTGCACGTTGGTATTGGGATTGGCCAGCGCTTTTTTTACGCGAATGCACACCGAGGGAATGCTGGGCAAGTGCTCGCTGTTGTCTTTGAGGTTTTGCAAAATAGTGCCAAACACACCCGTGCAGATGCCATTGTTTGGAGGCTTTTCGATTTCTGCTAAGGTTTTGGGTTTCACACGATGGTTACTCGCCGGGTAAACATAGAGGCACGTGGTCATCGCCGTTGGCTGGATATATTAAAAACGGCGAATATTAGCGTTTAAAAAGTCGAACAAAACAGTTGAGTCTATTGTGTATAGCATATTTCCCCAGAGTAACAGGGAATTAGCTGGGGAAATTGTCTGAAAGGTAGGCGGAAGATAAATAATCGGTAAGCTTCGGGCGCTAGCTGTTGTCGCTGTTAACAAATAACTATTGCCGCGGTTAATAAATAACAATCGTCGCTGTTAATAAACAGCTATCGCCGCGGGTAATAAGTAACTGCTGCTAATAAACAGCGAGGATTATCCAGCAGGCTAACGATAAAAATATCGTCATAAATACCGCCGCTGAGCCCGCGTCTTTGGCTCGGCCCGATAATTCGTGGTGTTCAACACTAACGCGATCGACAATTAACTCAATGCCGGTGTTGAGTAGCTCAACAATCATGACCAGTACCACGCTGCCAATCAGCAGTAAATATTCCAGCGGTGACTTGGCTACCAGCGTCGATAATGGCAAAGCCAATAACAGCACGTAGGTTTCAAGCCGAAACGCTTGCTCGCTAAAAAAAGTTGAGCGAATACCCTTGTACGAATAATAACTGGATTTTAATAACCGCTGGAGGGGGTTCACCGCGCGCTTTTCTCCGTAAATACGGGATTGGGAGCTTGTAACGGTCGAATCGTTGGCATTGGGCGTATCTAAATCGCTGGAAGTCATAAATTAGGGTTTTTGCTACAGCCTTTTAAGGAATAAATCGTACAACTTGTGTGTTGGGGTCGCGGCTCTGACCGGCTTCGTTCAGTTTTTGCAAGTAATCCTGCCACAACGTTTGCTGATTAACGCACAGTTGGTGAAGGTATTGCCAGGAATAAATACCCGAATCGTGGCCGTCACTAAAAATTAGTTTAATGGCGTAATTACCGCAAGTTTCGATTTTTTCGATGCGCACCTGTTGTTTGCCGTGTTGCAGCACTTCCTGACCCTCGCCGTGGCCGCGTACCTCTGCCGAGGGCGACAGAACTCGCAAAAATTCCGCACTTAACTGGTAGGTCTGGCCGGCAAAGGCCAGCTCCAGTTGCTGCGATTGGCGATGCAATTTAATGCGTTGTGGAGTCATGGTTGCGGATTGGTCAGGCACAGTGGCTGAGTTAATTCAAAAAATCCTAAAGAATATAGCGGCTTAAGTCTTCGTTTTGAGCTAATTCGCCCAACTGTTGGTCAACAAACTGCGCATCGATGGTGATTTCTTTATCGCCGTTGCCGGAGTTGAACGAGACCTCTTCGATCAATCGCTCCATGACCGTATGCAATCGGCGAGCGCCGATGTTTTCGGTGGATTCATTTACCTGATAGGCGGTTTCGGCCAACTTGCGAATGCCGTCTTCGGTAAAGGTGAGCGACACCCCTTCGGTGGCCATCAGCGCTTTGTGCTGCTCGGCCAGTGAGGCGTTGGGCTCGGTGAGAATGCGCTCAAAATCGTTGGGCGTGAGTGCTTGTAATTCCACGCGAATGGGCAGCCGGCCTTGTAATTCGGGAATTAAATCGGAAGGCTTGGATAAGTGAAAGGCCCCGGAGGCAATAAACAGAATGTGATCGGTTTTGATCATGCCGTGTTTGGTGCTCACGGTTGAGCCTTCAATCAGTGGCAACAAGTCCCGCTGCACGCCTTCGCGGGAAACATCGGCTCCGCTGGCTCCCTCGCGCTTGGCAACTTTGTCGATTTCGTCGATAAAGACAATGCCGTTTTGCTCCGCCGCTTCGATGGCTTTGGCCTTGGTGTCCTCTTCGTTAATCATTTTGCTGGCCTCTTCGTCGGCCAGTTGTTTCATCGCTTGCTTGATGGTGAGCTTGGTTTTTTTGGTTTTATTTTGATTAACGTTGGAAAACATGTTCTGCAATTGGCTGGTCATTTCTTCCATGCCCGGCGGTGCCATAATCTCTACGCCCATTTTGGCGGCGGCCACATCCAGCTCGATTTCTTTATCGTCCAACTCACCTTCGCGCAGCTTTTTGCGAAAAATCTGCCGCGTGGTGGAATCGGTTTTCTCGCTGCTGTCATCACTGCCGCGCGCCGGCGGTAACAGCGCATCGAGAATGCGTTCTTCGGCGGCGTCTTGGGCGCGGAATTTAACTTTTTCTTTTTCTTGTTCGCGGTGCATCTTAATGGACATGTCCACCAGGTCGCGAATGATCGAATCCACATCGCGGCCCACGTAACCTACTTCGGTAAATTTGGTGGCTTCCACTTTCATAAACGGCGCGTTGGCGAGCTTGGCTAAGCGGCGGGCGATCTCGGTTTTACCCACACCGGTGGGGCCGATCATTAAAATATTTTTTGGCGTAATTTCGTTGCGCAATTCTTCTTGCAATTGCATGCGTCGCCAGCGGTTGCGCAAAGCGATGGCCACGGCGCGCTTGGCGTCCTGTTGGCCGATAATATGGCGATTGAGTTCGTGAACAATTTCGCTGGGAGTCATACTGGACATAGGTTCGCGAGCCTTAAAATTCTAAGCGTTCGATGACGTGGTTTTGATTGGTGTAAACGCAAATATCGCCGGCAATGGTGAGCCCTTGTTTGACGATGTCTTGTGCGTCCATGTCGGTATTATTGAGCAGTGCTCGGGCGGCGGATTGGGCGAAGGGGCCGCCGGAGCCAATGGCGATGAGGTCGTCTTCGGGCTGAATAACATCGCCGTTACCGGTAATGATCAGAGACGCTTCGTGATTGGCCACCGCCAGTAAGGCTTCCAATCGGCGCAGCGCGCGATCGGTGCGCCAGTCTTTGGCCAGCTCCACCGCGGCGCGGGTTAATTGGCCGCCGTAGGCTTCGAGTTTGGTTTCGAAGCGTTCAAATAGGGTAAAGGCGTCGGCCGTGCCGCCGGCAAAACCGGCCAGCACTTGGTCTTTGTAAAGACGACGAACTTTGCGGGCGTTGCCCTTCATGATGGTGTTGCCCATCGATACTTGGCCGTCGCCGCCAATAACCACGGCGTTGCCTCGGCGCACGGATAAAATCGTCGTGCCTCTGTACTGATCCACTGATGAGTCCTTGAATGTCTATCGTGTTAACACTGTAAGCAGCAGAGTTGGGGGCGCGCGTAGGGCTTTTCAAGCAGAAATAGCGACGGCTAACGGGATCTATGGGTCGGCGCGTTTAAGCAGTAGCGGATTGATGTCGTTAGAGACCAGTACACCGCGGGCTTTGGCCATTTGCGAGCGGCTGTCGAACGGCCCGACCACTACACGGTGCCAAACATCGCCGTTATCGAGGGCGACTTCTTCGATGTCGGCTTGCAGGTTGAGCAGAATGAGTTCGGCGCGCAATCGATTGGCATCGGTGGCCTGGCGGAATGAACCGGCTTGCAGCACATAGAGCAAGTTTTGTTGGGGTTGCTGTTGTTGCGCTTGCTGACTGGCTTCTGGCACTTCGACTTCGCTTTCTTTGAGCAGTTGGTAAAACTGCAAGCGCGGCTCGGGCTGCTGATCGGGCTGCTCGGCAGCGGTTTTGGCCGGGTTTTCGTTCGCGGCTTTCGGTGGTGGCGTAGATTCTGGTGGCGCGGTAGGGGCCAGGCCACTTAGGTGCAGCAAAAACATAACAAAAGCGCCGCTAACCACACCGGTAAACAACCACAACCAGGATGGAATTCGGCGTCGTTCGGAGTTTTTGCGCGAGGCCGTTTTGCGACCGCGACTGTTGCTGGAGCCGCGTTTGCTGCTGCTGGCGCTTTTATTTTTGGCGTAATCTCTGGGCATAGTGTCGCTGTTGGCCAATTGGCGGGCTGGTATTCTAGGGCCAACTGGGCTGTGCGAACAACCGTCGAATCGCAAAAGCTCGCCAACATTGGCCGAGTTAATCATCGTTAACCCAGGCACCATAAAAGCGCCGCTGCGTTGTACATAGAAAACTCTGATGAACTCATCCCTGAGTTAATACTCGAGTCTACGACTCTCGCCCTTTGACAGGTTTAGCGATTAATTGGCCGCTAAGTACGCATCCAGATCATCGGCGGTGCCAATTAATTTACCGTCGATATAAACCTGCGGCGTGGTGCCGGCACCGGTTACCGCCATTAAGCTGGAAAAACTCACACCATTTTGGCCAAGTTCGATGGCTTCGAACTTCAAGCCTTTGGCCAACAATGCGGCCTTGGCGCGGTCGCAGTGCGGACAGCCCGGCTTGGTGAAAATGGTTACCCGACGAGGTTGCTCGGCATTGGGGTTGATGTAGTTGAGCATGGTGTCGGCATCGGAGACTTCAAATGGGTCGCCGGGCTGGTCGGGCTCGATAAACATTTTTTCGATTACGCCGTCTTTTACCAGCATGGAGTAGCGCCAGCTGCGTTTGCCAAAGCCTAGGTCTTCTTTATCGACCAGCATGCCCATGCCTTCGGAAAACTCGCCGTTGCCATCGGGGATAAAGGTAATGTGCTGGGCGTTTTGATCTTTCTGCCAGGATTGCATAACAAAGCCGTCGTTAACCGACAAACAAATAATGTCTTCAACGCCATTGGCTTTAAATACCGGTGCCAGTTCGTTGTAACGAGGCAAATGGGTGGATGAGCAGGTCGGTGTAAACGCGCCGGGTAAAGCGAAAACGATAACGGTTTTATCGGCGAATAGCTCTTGGGTGGTCACGTCTTTCCAGTCGTTGCCGTCGCGGGTGCGAAAGGTAACCTCAGGGACGCGTTGTCCTTCTTTGGAATCCAGCATGGGTGTCTCCTGTTGATGAATGGGTTAAATCGATAAACAGACTACGAGAAGTGTAAAAATAGATACAGTTAATTGATTGAATAGCTCTGATAGATATTTAAAATATATCAAGTGTTCGCAATCAATAGCTCAAACTTATGGACGTTGGGCCGCTAAGGAATCTCCAGGGGATCGATATCCAGCGACCAACGCAGGGCTTCAGGGGTTTTAAGCTGCTCGACGTGCTGGCAGATGAGCGTTAAATAATGATGCAGGGTTTTGCGTTGCGTGCATTTGATTTGGATAAAGTAACGGTAGCGTTGATTGACGCGTTCGAGCAGTGCCGGCATGGGGCCGAGGTACTCGTTATCGACGCTGCTGGGGTTGGTGGCATCGAGGTAGCGGCGAATCTCGGTTAAAAAATCCTGCGCTTGGCGTGGATGGATGGATTCAGCGCGGATGATGGCCAGGTACGTGTAGGGCGGCATGGCGGCCAGATGGCGTTCGTGCAGTAATAAATCGGCGAAGGCGCGATAGCCCTGATGGAACAGCGCGGCAAACAGTGGGTGATCCACATGGTGGGTTTGAATGAGCACTTTGCCGGGTAGATCGGCTCGACCCGCTCGCCCGGCCACTTGCAGTAGCATCTGCCCGGTGCGTTCGCTGGCTCGAAAATCACTGCCAAATAGGCCGGCATCGGCATCGGGCACCACCACCAGCGTTACCTTGGGAAAGTGGTGACCCTTCACCAGCATTTGCGTGCCCACTAAAATGCAGGGTTCGCCGGCGTACACCGGTTTTAACAGTTGCTCCAGGCCATTTTTACGCTGGGTGCTGTCTCGGTCGATGCGAATCACTGGGTGATCGCCCACGCGGTTTTGGAGAAATTGCTCGATCTTTTCGGTGCCCACTCCCAGGTGAATTAACTCGCGGCTAAAGCATTCTGGGCACTGGCGCAGGGGCGGGCGCTGATAATCACAGTGATGGCAACGCAAATGCGGCGGGTTTTGGTGGGCGGTTAGGTTGCTGTCGCAATGCTTGCATTGTGCCTGCCAGCCGCAGTGGTGGCAGAGTAAGTTGGGGGCGTAGCCGCGGCGATTGATAAACACCAGCACCTGCTGATGGCGATCGAGGGTTTCCTGGATTTGAGTGAGTGAGTGTTCACTAAATCCTTCTAACAATGCCTGCTGGCGAATATCGTACAGCTCTGTGCTGGCGTGCTGGGCGCTTCCGGGGCGCTGGTGCAGCAAAATGTGCCGATAACGACCGCATAAAGCATTATTGAGCGATTCCAGCGACGGCGTGGCGCTGCCAAGAATAATGGGGATTTGTAGCGATTGCGCGCGAACCAACGCCAAATCACGTGCCGAATAGCGCAGCCCATCCTGCTGTTTAAACGACAAATCGTGCTCTTCATCGATCACAATCAAGCCCAGCTTGGGTAGGGGTGTGAACACCGCAGAGCGAGTGCCAATAACGATATCCGCATGGCCCGCTTGCGCCATTAGCCAGTGTTGGCCGCGCTCGCTGTCGTTAAGGTTGGAATGCAAGGCCACCACTTGAGCATTGAAACGTTGCTGAAAACGGGCGATGGTTTGTGGGCTCAGACTGATTTCGGGGATTAGCACCAGCGCCTGTTGGCCGCGCTCGATGATTTTGGCAATCATCTGCAGATAGATTTCGGTTTTGCCACTGCCGGTGGCCCCCTCGATTAAGCTGGCTTGGAAGCCTTTGGTGGCCAGCTGCTCGATGGCGGCTTGTTGTTCTTCCGTTAGGGCGTAGGGCGATGGTCGGCTGGCGGGGGCGGCGTAGGGTTTGGCCGGCGCTTGCGTGGTTTTCTCGATCAGCGATTTTTCGGCCAAGGCTTTGAGTATTGTACTTTTTACACCCTGCTGTTTGAGGGCAACATCGGTTAATTGGCCGCCGTTTGCGATCAACAAATCCAACGCTTGGCGCTGTTTGCGAGCGCTTTTTAAGGACGTGGGAGCCAAACCTTTGGCCTGAGGGGTGAGCTGCCAAACATGGTTTGCCGCCAGGGCAACGGCGTTGGCCTGACGAATTTTTTGGGGCAGGGCCGTGGCCAGGGTTTCGCCAATGGGGTGGTGGTAATAGCGGCTGGCCCAAGTGCACAGTTGCAGCAGCTCCGGATCGATTAACGGCGTTGAGTCTAAAACCTGGGTGATTGTTTTGAGGTTGTGTTTGGGCGGTTGCTGGAGCGTTTTTTTCTCCAACACAACGCCTACCAACTGTCGTGAACTTTTCCCAAAAGACACCAGTACCCGCGTGCCTGGAGTAATATCCGGGCAGCCTTCGGGGGCGAGATAATCAAAACTCTTAGCCAGAGGAACGGGCAGGGCAATCGCAAAAACGGTGGGCACGGGTGAGTTAATGATTATTTTGATGAAAAGTTAGCCGGAAAACTTGCCTTGGGGAAGGATTCTGATACCATGCGCTCCCCTTGAGACCAATGCTTAACATTAACCGTTGTGCGGTGCTTAACACAAGCTTAAGTGGCGGCACAAAAACGCGTGAGCAAATTATTATGAAAGCTGATATCCATCCTAAGTACTCTGAAGTTACCGCCACTTGCAGTTGCGGCAACAAATTCGAAACCCGCTCAACATTGGGTAAAGACATTCACCTGGACGTTTGTTCCTCTTGCCACCCGTTTTACACAGGCAAGCAAAAAGTCGTTGATACCGGTGGCCGTATCGATCGCTTCAACAAACGTTTTGGCAGCCGTATCAAAAAATAGCCGTATCAAAATTATGGCTACGAACGTCGCAGTTAAGATAGACGTTGAATCAAAAAAAGCGCCGGTTGGCGCTTTTTTTGTGTCTGCTAATTTTTTTAGATGCTCGTTTTTTGTGTCGATCATGGTTTGATCGCTTAGCGAGCCTATTCGAGGACTAACGAATTTAAAACAGCTCGCCTTCGATTGATTCGGCCACTTGAGAGGAGTCGGTTTGCTCGTCGTTACGCTCCGGTGCAAACTCTTCTCGAAACACTTCAAAAATGGCGTCGGGGTCGCCCGGTGCTGCTCGCTCGCCGTTTTCGGGATCGATTTTAACCGAGACGATACCGTTGGGCTGCAGGAATTGATCTTCGGGAACGCCGGCCAAGGCCTCGGCCATAAAATCAATCCAAATTGGCAGCGCTGCTGAGCCGCCGAATTCCCGTCGCCCTAATAATTGGTTTTGATCAAACCCCACCCAAGTGGTCGCTACCAAGTGGCTGTTGTAGCCGGAAAACCAGGCATCGGTGGGGCCGTTGGTGGTACCGGTTTTTCCCGCTAAATCTTGGCGTTCGAGTACACGCGCTTTGCGACCGGTGCCGCGAGTGATTACATCGCGCAGCATGGAGTTGATTAAAAAATTGACGCGCTCATCCATGACGCGAGGCGCCTGGGGTAGGGGGTGAAGTGTATCGACTAAGGTGTTTTCGGTGGCTGGTGAGTCGTCTTCTGTTGCTTGTTGATTCAGCAGTGCCAGTTCTTGTTGCATTTGCTGTTCGAGGCTGGTGAGTTCTTGAGCTTGTTGGCAATTTTCGTCGCAGACCGTTTCGGGACGTGCCTGAAACACCACTTGATCGTCCTCCCATACCACTCGATCAAGTAGGTGGGGCGTAACACGATAGCCGCCGTTGGCGAGAATGGTGTAGCCGGTGGCCACTTGCAATGGTGTTAGGGCGTGGCTGCCAAGCGCCAAGGATAAATCGCGCGGCATCTCCGCGCTGTCGAAGCCAAACTGATTGAGCTTTTCGATGGCGGTGCTGATGCCAATGCTGCGCAACAGGCGAATGGAAACTAGGTTGCGGGAATTGTAGAGCGCCTCGCGCAATCGAGTTGGGCCGTAGAATTTACCGCTGGAATTTTCCGGCCGCCAGGTGCTTTCTAGGCTGTCGTCGTCAAACACAATCGGAGCGTCGTTGATGATGCTGGCCGGCGTAAAGCCTTCCTCTAACGCGACGCCGTAAATAAACGGTTTAAAATTGGAGCCAGGCTGGCGCGCTGCTTGGGTCGCGCGATTAAAATGGCTCTGGCGAAAATCGTAGCCGCCTACCAATGCGCGAATGGCACCGTTTTGTGGATCCAGTGCGACCAGTGCTCCCTGTACCGCGGGAATTTGGCTGAGCACCCAGGTGTCGGCTTTGGGTTTTAAGCGAATAACGTCGCCCGGTTTTAAAAATTCATCGAGGGTTTTGTAAGTTGAGCCGCGTCGATTTTCGTTGATATACGGCCGCACGGATTCAAAACCCTGGTCTTTTTCCAACAGTAATAATTCATCGTTTGCGGTTAACAATTCCACGGCATCGGCGCTGACGCTGGTGACGGCTGCGGGTATTCGATCGGCATACACCGGCGTGGATTTTAATTCTGCTAGCCACAATTCGCGATCAAATTGCGCTGACGTAAACAGACGATTTTTTTCGTTTGTGTTTGCCTGGTCTGCAGACTCTTGCGCCGCAGTGGGTTCTGGGTCTGCAGAGGCTTCGGCGAGATTTGCGTCTGCGTCGCCATTATGGTTGTCATCCAGTAACGATTGCTCGGATTGAAGAGGTTGATCCGTTGCTGTGGCATCGAGTGGTACGCTTTCTTCGATTTGCTGCGATGGAATTTTTTGCTCGCTGATTTCTGCCAGCGCAATTACGGGTAATTGTGCTTCAGGTCCGCGGTAACCGTGACGCAGATCGTATTCTTCTAAGCCTTCAATCACTACCTTTTGCGCGGTGGTTTGCAAGTTACCATCGATGGTGACATAAGCTTTGTAGCCATCGGTGTAGGCAGCAAGGCCATAGCGGTCGATCATTTCGGCGCGCGCCATTTCTGCCACATAGGGTGCATCAATGGTGACGACCGAACCGTAATTTTTAGCGGAAATGGGTTCGTCCACTGCAGTTTGGTACTGGCTGTCGGTAATGTAACCGAGATCGCGCATGCGCGATAAAATCCAATCGCGGCGAATTAGCGCGCGCGCTGGATTGGCAAGTGGATTG
>CAYFFE010000016.1:0-43093 GCA_964342265.1 uncultured Cellvibrionaceae bacterium
CAAAGGTGTTGCGCACCACCCATAAATCCACTTCCTGAATCAGGTTGTAGCGCTCGGCGGTGGGAATAAATGCCCCCGGAGGCACCAACTTGCCGTTATCGCCTTGCATACGCACAAAAATCTCGATGTGCAGCGGGTGCGCTTGTTTAGGATGCAAGGGCGCGATGGGTTGGCAAAACAGACGCAGGGCATCCTGATCCAACGCCTGGCGAATTTTCGATACCCATTGAATTTGGCCCCGGCGCTCGGCCAACTCCAAGTCGTTAGGATGGTAAAAATTCACGCGATTGCGACCGTCGTCCTTGGCGGCGTAACAGGCGGAATCGGCCAGGCTCATGAGCTTGGGTAGGCTCGGGGTATCGGCGGCCATTTTTACCAGGCCAATACTCACCCCCACACTGAACTGCTTGCCGCCCCAGGAGAAGCGAAACGAGGCGATGGCCTCGCGAATAATTTCTGCCAAGCGCAGGCCGTTGTCTTCGTCGCAATTGTGCAGCAACAGCGCGAACTCGTCGCCGCCCATGCGCGCCAGGGTGTCGTCGGCTCGCAACTGCTGGCGGATCAACTGCGCCACTTGGCGCAATAGCTCATCACCGGCCTGATGGCCACAGGTGTCGTTGACGAGTTTGAATCGATCCAGATCCATAAAGCCCAGAATGTGCTGTTCGTCGCTCACGGCACAGCGATTAATCAGTTTTTGCGCCACCACCTCAAAACCGCTGCGATTGAGCACGCCGGTGAGATTATCGTGGGTGGCCTGATAAGAGAGCTGGCGCTGCAAAGCCCGGGCGCTGGTCACATCGTGAAACACCACCACGGCACCAAACACTTGGCCGTATTTGTCTTTGATCGGTGCCAAGGTGTAGCTGATGGCTTGTTCGGCGCCGCTAGCACTCACCAGCGTCGCTTGGCTGTAATCGCCGGCGGGGGCTTCGCCAGCCAGAACTTGGCGCAGCAAGCGATGGCTGTTGCCGAGATCTTGCTCCACCTGAAACACCTGCTCGAAATCGCACTCGCCAGCCTGGGCCAAATCCCACCCGGTGAGGTGCTCCGCCGAGGGATTGAGGTAGGCGACACGGCCCTGTTCGTCGGTGGTGATCACGCCATCGGCGATGGAGCCCAACGTGACCAGCGCGCGCTCTTGCTCCTTAAACAGTTGTTCTTCAATGCGGCGCTTATCGTGCACGTCGCGAAACACCGCCGTGTATTGAGGCTCGCCGTCCATGACGCCTTCGGTAACGGTCACTTCCATTCGAAATGCGCCATCGCCCCGGCGAAAACCCAACGCTTCCACGGTTTGGTTAAGTTCCATACAACCAAACAAGCCACGCGCGTGGGGCTGGCGCAATTTTCGATCGCTGTTGAACAAACTCTGCACTGGCCGACCCACGGCGGCATTGGCTTGTAAGCCAAAAATGGTTTCGGCCGCGGGATTAACGCTGGTTAAAAAGCCCTGCTGATCGAATGTGACGATGCCGTCGTGGATGTCGCGTACAATCGATTGGGTGTGCTTAATCATGTTTTCCAGTGCGGCCATCACCCGGTTGTAGCGCTTGGCGATTTGGCCGACTTCGGTGAACGGCACCACCGGCACTCGGGCGCTCATATCCGCGCGCTGCTGCTGTCGATCCATGGCCTGTAAAAGATCGTTCAGGTCACTGCTGGCACCGTGCTCGGCCACATTGAGCCCTTTGTCTTCGTCGTCTGGGTTGATTCTGAGCGGGTGCAGGCGGTTGATCAGCCACAGAACCACAAACGCCACACCAAAGGCCCAGGCACCCACCACCACAATCCCCATAACCTGGGCATTAAATTGCTCAAAGCGCTCCAGGCCTGTGCCCAATAAATGCGGATCGCCCAACAAGGCCACGGCTAAAGTACCCCAAATGCCCGCACCCAAATGCACGCCAATCGCCCCTACGGCGTCATCGATGCGGCGCTGTAACAGCCATTGATCGATGCTGATCATCACCATGGCCCCCACGGCACCGATGATGACCGCCTGCCCGGAAGACACGGCGTGGCAGCCGGCGGTGATGGATACCAAACCCGCCAAGCAGCCGTTTAACGGTGTGAGCAATTTATCCAACGTGGGCAAATGCAGCACCCGCTCCAAAACAAACGCCGCTGCTCCCCCGGCGGTTGCCGCCAAAAGCGTATTAACAATGATAGCTGGCACTTGCTCGTTAAATCGCAACGTACTGCCACCGTTAAAGCCGATCCAGCCGATGATAAAGAAAAACAAACCAATAAAGGCCAGCAGCACGTTGTTGGCGGTCATGCGCTGGACATTTTGCCCGTCAAATCGTCCCCGGCGCGGACCGATAATCAACACCGCCGCCACAGCCACCCAGCCGCCCACACTGTGCACTTGAGTGGACCCGGCAAAATCGACAAATCCGCGTGCTTGCAGCCAACCCGGTGCAGAGGCCAAAGATTCGGCCCAGACCCAATGCCCGGCGATAGGATAAATGACCAACGACACCAAGGCGGCAATGGCCAAATACCCTTTAAAGCAAAAACGCTCAGCCACCGCCCCGGAGACAATAGTCACCGCAGTGGCGCAGAAAACGGTTTGAAAGAAGAAAAACGCCGCGACGTGTGCGGGCTCGGTTTGAAAATTTAATAAAAACCGACTGGCCCCCACAAAACCGGTGGCGCTGTCGCCGTACATCAAGCCAAACCCCGCCGCCCAAAACAGCAAGGTTGCCACGACAAAATCGGCGGCGTTTTTCATAGCGACATTGATGGCATTTTTTGAGCGGGTAACGCCGGATTCCAGGCACAAAAAACCCAATTGCAACAGCATTACCAATGCGCCGGCAAAAACCAGCCAAAAAATATCGAGGGCGTTAACGGAATCAAGCATAGGAGGGGCAATCGTCCTTAATTGTGTGTGGCCATTTACTTTATTTGAGCGCGGCCGGTGGGCAGAACTCTTTGAAGCTAGCCATATTGGGGCATTGGGTGGTTTGCCAGCTTACTCCCTAAGCGTGGCGACAACAGGCGTAACGGTTTTTCTTATGCGACGCTTACTCGTGTGCTTGTGAATATTACCCTATCGTCCGCAACATTCGGCCGAGTGAGGCGTAGCGCAAGGAGATCAAGCGGCATACAAGGCCGTGAGCATGGTCGCGTTTGTTATATACTATTAACAATTTGATACCCCACATAAACCATAAAACCAGACAACGAAGTATAAAAAATAACCTTAGCTATCAAAGAAAAGAATTTACTGGATTGATTTAGCAGTAGATTCTTTGCATCGGCTTCTAACTGAAGCATCTCTTCCTCAGTCAATGGGTTAGACACTTTATGAAATCCATCGGACATAAGTGCTACAGCATCTGCGTATTGCGAATCAAGAATAACCCAAACTCCCTTTTTATTTAGATGGCTGTGTGGGGCTTTCTGAAATTCAGAATTGTGCTTTGCTAAAATACCTTTTGACCTTAAAAGACCAACATACTCGTATGGATTATTTGGTATCTCCGTATCAGCGATGAAATTCATTTTGACTCATTGCTCACCAACTTAACTTACGAACGCAGCCTGCCGGCGGTTGCAGCGAATAGTTTGTAGAGCGCAAGAGCAATTTTAGAGTTTCTCGCTAAAGCCGCATTCTCTAGGGCCTGCTGTTAGCGGCTCGCTCTTTTGGGCCCGCTCTTAGCACTGTCGACCATCGCATTGTTGATTGCCTGCTCGCCAGATCTAAGCCATCTTCGGGGAGATAGTACTCCGCCCGAGGCCACAGCGAAAGCGACCCGATTCCACAATTTTGAATGCGCGCATGTGAAATACAACAGGTGAGCAGAATAGCCAAACTTGGCGCAGAAATCACCAAAACCGCGAAAAATGGAGCAATGAGACCTCTCGATTTGCCCAAGGCGTGCTGGCATCACACAATCGCCTCCAATCGCCAGGATACATCCATCGGCGCATCGCCCACGTACACCGGGCCTAACGCTTGCTTGTTCAATGCTCTCTGAGCAGCAGGCAAGCCATTACAGAACGGTCGGTTATAGCCCTCAACATGCTGTCGTCAAAAATGTAATGTAGTATGAACTTGATAAAAGTCCGGCAGTTAACGACACTTTAGAGCTTGAGCTCGTTTGCTATACATCGAATCGACCGATCTGCGGCGACTGAACCGGTTTACACCCAGATGCCACGAAGGAACGAAGAGGAAGCGCCCTACACCGTTGCGGTTGCTCCACAAAAAGCCCGATGAAACAAATGCTAATTGGCTCCACTCGCCGAGCCTGGAAACGGATATCTCTGGCGCTAAAAGAACTCAGTTTTGGCCAAGCGCGCAGGCGCCTGCCCAGTACTGTGGAAATTCCTGCACTGGAGAACGTCACCAACGTGAGCCACAACCGTTTTACCCCTCAACGCGACAACTTGTCGGTGAGGAGTTTGTTTCGCCCCAAGTTTTCCACCACCAAAGATTGCCGGTTTCACGCCCGCGACTACCGAGGCTCGCGCGATCGGCAATATCGCCTGTTTATTCCCAGCCACTACAACGGCAAAAAGCCTCTGCCATTGGTGATGCTGTTGCACGGCTGTGAGCAAACCCATCTGGATATGGAAAAAATCAGTAATCTCACCACTATTGCCGAGCGCGAAGGGTTTATTGCACTCTATCCATACATCACCAGTTACACCGGCATGCGTATTCGCAATTGTTGGGGCTGGTGGATGCCGAGCCAAACCCGCGCCGGGGCAGGCGAGGTAGAAGATCTCTGGCAAATGCTCGAAGAGGTGCGCGAGCAGTATCAGGTGGATGATCGTCGCATTCATGTGGCCGGCTTATCGGCCGGAGCCGGCATGGCGGTGGCCCTAATGGTAACGCGCTGTCGTTCTATTGCCTCCGGTGCCACTGTGGCCGGGGTGGCCTATGGCGAGTCGGCCCACGCCGTGAATTTTGTCCGGCAAATTGCCCCGCATTTTCGCTCCACGCGGTCTTTGGTGGAATCGATGGAAGCGCAAATGGCCGAAGGCAAATCCAAAGTGCCCCTGTTTATCGTGCACTCCCGTCACGACAGCATTGTTAATATTCGCGCGTCAAAAAATCTGCGCGATACCTGGGCGTCGTGTTTTGGTGTGCCGCTAAAAAAGGTCGGCATTCGCTCGGGAGAGGCCGGCGGCAGTCACTGGCACCACACGCGCTACCGCTCCCAACCCAAGCGCACCGATATCGAAACCCTCTGGCTGGATGGACCCGATCACGGCTGGTACGGCGGTCGGCCCGGACAATACAGCTACCCCAAGGCAGTGGATATTTCTGAAATGATTTGGGATTTCTTTAAAAATCATCCCAAAGAAAAAGAAGAACAATAAAGTTTAACCGCTGCGATTGACTTAAAAACTGACTTTGCTTAGGACCGAGCTGATTTATCGCCCAGTCAATTTTTAATTACCCTCGCTATAAATCTGATCACAATAATCAATATTCCTCGTGGTTTGCCATTTCCCGGCAGATTCAAAAACCCTGTTCTATACTAGCGGGAACGGTTCCCGTAACGACTGACTCGGTATTACAGCACTTGCTAACAAGAACAACCTCTTATTACTGGCTTGCCCTCTGCTCGCTTTTGGCTGTTTCGACGCACGCGAGTGAGACACGCATTGCCGACGAGCTGTATTTTTCTGGGCACGCCACATTGGGAGCGATTTATAATACCGATGACGATGTGCAGTATTTTCGCAATCTCAATCAACGTCGGTCTGACTTTAACCAGTTTACCTACGAGTCCGACTCGCGCTTTGGGCTAAGATTCAGCTATCGCCCCCACCAAAAGCTCGGTGGTGAATTCCAGTTATTTACCCGCTATGGCCAGTCCAACGAATTCGAAACCAATGTGTTCTCGGCTAATTTACGCTACAAACCGAGCGCCGATTGGCTGTTTCGGGCGGGCGTTATCCCGCTGGAAAACTTTTATCGCGCCGACACCATTCACATTGGCTACACCTATCTTTGGGCGCGGCCGCCCTCGGAGGTGTATTCGTTTAATCTTGCCGCATCATTCAAAGGAATTTCGGCGCAAAAGCGATTTTATTTTGGCTTTGACTCATTGGAAGTCAAAGCCTTTGGCGGTTATTTAGGCAAACTATACTCGACCCACCCGGACGATCAATTCAACACCCGAGGCTCCGATATTTATGGCGTAACCTTTGAGTACTATCGCGGCAACTCTTACATTAGCGGCGGTTATACCCACCTCGAAATCTCTGACGATGGATTAAATACAACCAAGAATAATTTGTTTTTGGGTTTGACGGTCGACGGCACTTTAGACTCAGATTTTATACCTTTACTGCGCGCAGCGTTAGTGGATAAACCAACCTTCAATTATGCCTTTATTGGCGCAGGCTTCGAGCAGGGCCCCTGGCGCTTGGACGCAACCCTTACTGCAACCGAGTCGGGCTTTATTTCTTTTAATGACACTTACAGTGGCTACTTTAGCGCGGGCTATCGCTACCGGCGCTGGACACCGTTTGTTCAAGTGGCTTTTTCACACAACAATCCGCCCAGCACTGCGGCCAATTCGTTAACAGAATTTTTTCTGCCTCCGGCCAGCGTTCTCAATCAACTGCCACCGCTCGAGCGAATGATTGCCGAAGCTACCGCAGAGGGCACGGGAGATTTTGTTAGCGAACAAATATTACAAGCCGCTGCTGAAGGCCAAGCCGATCAAATTACCTACACCTTCGGTACGCGTTACGACATCAACGATTCCATGTCGCTGAAAGCTCAATTTAGCCATACCGACAGTTCAGAGTTTCCCACCTACCTTTGGCGCAACGAAGCCGAAGACTGGGATGGCAATACAAATTTAATTTCTCTGGTATTGGACGTGACTTTCTGATGAATAAGTTAAGCCTCTACCGACAAACCTTGCTCCCGGGGCTGAAGAGCCTACTGACACTGCTCGCTCTGGCTTTGTTGTGCCCAGCGGGGTCCATGGCGCGAGCTGAGGCCCTCTATGTAGTGGTCAACCCTGAGATACCGCTGGAAAACCTCAATCGTGGCGACATTATTAATATTTACATGGGTCGCGACCGAAGGCTCACCAGCGAATACATTGCCCTACCGTTGGATATCGACAGCGACTTCCAAGAAAAAGCCGAGTTTTACAAAAAACTCATCAAGCGCGATTTACCCGAGGTAAATTCTTACTGGACGCGCGTCATGTTCTCCGGTGACGCCTCGCCACCGCGGCAAATCGATAATTTCGAAAACATTCGCGAGCTAATCAAAAACAACAAAGGGGCCATTGCGTATTTACCGAAATCCGAATTACAAAAATTCAATGAAGGCGAATACAAGGTGGTATTTGTCCTAGAAGACTAAATCCATTGGCTTAGTGCCTGTTAACGAGGAGTGCCTGTTAACGAGGAGTGCCTGTTAACGAGGAGCGCGTTAAGAGTACGGTAAAGCCAAACTGGAATCCTCACAAAGCTCAACCACAGCTCATTGCGCATCACCTCGCGTACGAGCGGTATCACGCTCGCTAGTCGGCGCGTATTAAAACCTTGTTCTATACTTGCGACAAAGACTTTAAAGCGCCACGGAATTAATGCCATACCGCCCTACCTCACATAGCCGGCTATTTTTGCCCGCACTCTACGTTTGCCTGAGCTTAATGTTTGGCGCAAGCCCAGGGGCCATTGCCGGTGAAACCCGGGTTGCCGAAGAGCTGTATTTTTCTGGCCACGCCACGCTTGGGGCTTTGTACAACACCGACCAAGACACCCAGTTTTTCCGCAACCTCAATCAGCGCAATTCGGACCTCAGCCAGTTTTCTTACGAGTCCGACTCGCGACTGGGCCTGCGGCTTAGCTATCGCCCCCACAGAACGCTGGGCGGGGAATTGCAACTGCTGACACGCTACGGTTTATCCAATCAATTTGAAACCAATGTGTTCGCCGCCAATTTGCGCTACAAACCCGGCAATAACTGGCTGATTCGCGCCGGTATTGTGCCCATCGAATCTTTTTATCGATCCGACTCCATTCACGTGGGCTATTCCTACCTTTGGGCGCGACCGCCATCGGAGGTGCACGCGCTAAATATTGCCAGCACCATGCAGGGCGCGGCGGTACAAAAGCAGTTTTTCTTTGGCTTCAATGCCTTGGAGGTCAAGCTTTTTGGCGGCCAGTTAAACCGACACTATTCAACCCATCCCAACGATCAGTACAACGGCCGCAACTCCAACATTTACGGTGTCACGCTGGAATACGTGGGCTCGAAGTTTTACGCCAGCGCCGGATACACCCATTTGGATATATCCGACGAATCATTGGACGCTACGCGCAACAATTTGTTTTTGCCCATTACCTCCGAGCAAGAAGTTGATCAAGCCACCGTCGATTTACTGAATCTGGCGCTCATCGACGAGCCGGAATTGGACTATGTGTTCTTAGGCTTTGGTTACGAGTCGGGCCCCTGGCGCATCGACAGCACCATTGCGGCGACAGAAGCCGGTTTTACCACCTTCAACGACGCTTACAACGGCTACCTAAGTGTGGGTTACAAAACCGGGCGGTTTACGCCGTTTGTGTTGATCTCTGCCGGGCACAACAATGCCCCCAATCAATTGCATGCCACCCTGCCGCCGTTGGTTGAAGCCAGTATTCTGGCTGGCGCGCAAGAAGCCCAGGGCGATCAAATTACCTATGCGGTGGGAACGCGCTACGACATCAGCTCGACTCTGTCGCTCAAGGCCCAGTGGAGTCACGTTAACAGCCAAGTGAATCCCTCTTATTTGTGGCGCAACGAAACTGAAGATTGGGACCTCAACACGAACTTACTGTCTCTGGTATTGGATGTGACTTTCTGATGAAAAAGTTAAGCCCACACCAAACCCTATTTCGCTCACTGAAGATTTTCGTGGGTGCGGTCTTTTTACTGTTGCTGTGCCCCAGCGGCGGCTTGGCGCGGGCCGAGCCTCTGTACGTGGTGGTTAATCCAACCATTGAGCTGGAAAAGCTCAGCCACGGCGATCTTATTAATATTTACATGGGCCGCAATCGCCGGTTAACCCGCCAAGATATTGCCCTACCGTTGGATATCGGCAGTGATTTTCACGACAAGGCGGTATTTTACAAAAAACTCATTCAGCGTGATTTGCCTGAGGTTAACTCCTACTGGACGCGAGTTATGTTTTCGGGGGATGCCTCGCCGCCTCGGCAAATCGACAACTACGAGCACATTCGCGAACTCATTAAAAACAACAAGGGCGCAATCGCCTATATGCCAGAATCCGAATTGCAGAAATTCAGCGATGGTGAATTTAAAGTTGTTTTCGTTTTGGAAAACTAGACTGCCATGCGAATTCAATTCAGCAACAGCCTAGTTGCCCGGGCACTAAAGCTTTTTATTGCTTTAGCGTTTGTGATCGGCCTTATGTCCTTGGTGGCCAATTACTTTTGGGCCAGCCAAAAAATTCGCAACTCCACCCGGGCGCAAATTGAATCGGTAATCAGCACCGTCGAACCCAGCGCACAGATAGCCGCGTTCCTCAACGATAAAAGCTTAGCTCGCGAAATTGCCCGCGGTTTGGTGAATAACCCCATTGTTGCCCGAGTCGAGATTCTCGATTCCGACCAACAGCATCTGGTGGTAATGACCCGCTCGGTAGGCTCGGACAAATCCATCAATATCATTTCTCGCCCGCTTTATTCGCCGTTTGACGCCTCGGCCCGCGTAGGCACCATTGCCATTCGCATGGATGAAGAAATTCTCGCCCAACAACGATTTGAATTTTTGGTCAGTGTGGTGGTACCAGCCGTACTGCAAACGGTGGCACTGATTTTAGCGGTAACCTGGGCGGGGTTATGGGCCATGTTTCCCAAGGTCAACTCGTTTGTAAACACACTGGAAAAACTCGATGTGCAAAGCGGAGAGCAGTTGCCAATTAACGCTAAAAAATCCGGCTCGGAAATCGCCAATATCGCCAACTACATTAATGATTTGATTTCTAAAATGTATTCGGCGCTCAGCCGGGAGCGCACCCTTAGGCACAACAGTGAAATTCAAGCCAAGCAGTTGGAATCGATTTTTGAAAACGCCCGTACCGGGATTTTTTTGACCAAAAAAGACGGCACGTTAATTTCTCACAACCACTTTTGCCAACTCATTAGTCTGCGCGAAGGCATCGACTTAGACCACAATGGCCAAGTGTTGGACATGTTTACCGGGGCGCTGAATGAAACCCAGGAACACATTGCACGCAGTCTCGAAAACCTAACTCGGCTACATTTGGAGATTTTTTTCCCCGCTAAAAACGGCCACCGCGAAATCTGGCTGCAATTGAATTTAACGCCGATCGACACCCAAACCGTGCAGGGCGTTATCAACGATATTTCGTCGGTGAAAAGCGAGAGCATTGCAGCACAAAACCTGGCGCGCACCGATCCGCTCACACAACTGGGCAACCGATTGGGCTTCGATACCGAATTTGTGCGCCGTTTAGCACTCACTCGCCAGGGCGAGCAAAGTCTTGCGCTGATGTCGATCGATTTGGATAAATTTAAGGAAGTTAACGATACGCTCGGCCACGACGCGGGCGATCAGGTGTTGTTGTTTGTGGCCAATCAATTGAAATCCATTACACGCACTTCCGATTATATTTGTCGCATGGGCGGCGATGAGTTTGTGATTTTACTGGACGACATATCAGAAGAAGTGGCTTCTAAAATGGCTGGCCGCATCGTGCAGGCGCTGAGCGAAACCATTGTAATAGAACCGGGGGTGGAGGCCTCCATTGGCGCGAGCATCGGTGTGGTTTACGCACCCAAACACACCCCGGTAGAAGCCGATGATTTACTGCGTCGGGCCGATAAAACCATGTACAAAGTCAAACACAGTGGCCGCAATAATTTCACGGTGGTTAATCTGGCCGATGCCTCTTAACGTTTGCTGAATTTATTCAACTCGCCCATAAGTTTAACGAGCTCGGTAGGGAATCTGGCAGTAATCGATGCCCTCCGAGGGTTCCACCCCTTGCTTTTGCAAATACAACTTCACCGAATTCATCGACAAATCGCGATTGCCGGTCGGCCCCACGTACACGTGCCGCAAGGGCATACCGGCGTCGGCCCCCAAACGCAGCAAAAACGAGTAATAAGGCACTAACATGGAGTGGCCTTCGCGAAAGAACACCGGGTAATCGCGGCAATCGAAAATTACCGGCGAGACAATGCGCCACTCCTGCTCTTCTTCAAACGAGGGATGCTTTAAAATAGCGGCGATTTTTAATAATTCGCCTTCGAGCTGTTCAAAGACCCGATGGTAGTCGGCTTTGCCGTCTCGATATTCCGTCTCGGTGGATTCCGACAGCGCCTCCAGGGCATCGATAATGCTGCCGGCCAATCGCTGCTGGTGTTTCACCTCGTAAATGCACTTACCGACCTGAAAATCCTGATTGCGCGCGCACTGACCAATATGCGCCGGATCGAAGCCCAAACTCACGCCCTTGCCGTGCACGCTGTAGCCGCGCCACTGGCTGAGTAAATTGCCGTTGGCCCGAAACGAACCGCCGAATAACATGGGCCCAGACACCACTCGCGTGGATAACCAGCGCAGCAATTGATTGAGCAGCACAGGATGATCGGAGCCCGCCGACAGCCGACCGACAATGTCATCGCGCAGTAAATTCAGCGTGTGCTTAAGCTCGGTGGAGTCGTTCATGTAGCGAATATCGCTGGCGCGCAATATTTGCGTATCGACAATTCCCATCAGGCCACTCAGCGAAGTGTAGTGGTAGAGGGTATCGACCGGTTCATCGGCAAATAGGCTTTGGCTGATCTCGGCAATCACTCGCTTTAACCTCAACAAATTTCTTAAACGCACTCAGTGTAGTGCGTCGCTGTTAAATGTAGTGGACAAACTTTTGGTCGAAATGTGCTTAACCTTTTGCCCAAATAACGTGAATTGGCTTGTTTGCGGATTTTATTGGCGCAATGCCATCCAAGCGCGTGCCATAAAGTTATATAATCTGTAGTACAACTGCGGTATAAAGGCCGACTCGTTAAGTGGTCATTTCGCGTCAACGTTAAAGGCTTTCAGCGAATGTTGACCCTCGCCACATTTTTGGTGGGTATCTTGCCTGGATTGGCCACATTGGCAATCCACTGGGCTCATCCCTCCAGGTGCCACAGTTACATCGATCACACTGCACGTTACGACTCATCTCAGGGAGCTCGTAGTCTGACCCATGAAGGAGCACTTCAATGTCTGAGCAAGATAGCAACGAAACATTCAAACAGGCATCGCTGCAATACCACCGCCACCCCAAACCCGGCAAGCTAGAAATTACGCCCACCACACCGCTGGATACCCAATCCGATCTAGCCCGCGCCTATTCTCCCGGTGTTGCCTATGCCTGTGGTGCTATCATCAGCGACGAACGAGCCGCAGCGGAAATGACTGCGCGCGGTAATTTGGTTGGCGTTATCTCCAACGGCACCGCCGTGCTAGGCTTGGGCAACATCGGTGCACTGGCCTCTAAACCGGTAATGGAAGGCAAGGCAGTACTGTTTAAAAAGTTTGCCAACATTGACGTGTTTGATATTGAGGTTAACGAAACCGATATCAACAAATTCGTTGACGTGGTCAGCTCCCTCGAACCCACATTTGGCGGCATTAATTTAGAAGACATTAAAGCCCCCGAGTGTTTTGAAATCGAGCGCATGTGCCGCGAGCGCATGAAGATTCCTGTATTCCACGACGATCAGCACGGCACCGCCATTGTTGCCGCCGCTGCGGTGTACAACGGTTTAAAAATCGTTAATAAAAAGATCGAAGACGTGGTACTGGTGGCCTCAGGCGCTGGCGCGGCCAGTATTGCCTGCATTAATTTAATGGTGAGCATGGGCCTGAAAAAAGAGAACGTCTACGTTTGCGACAGCCGCGGGTTGATTTATCGCGGTCGCGCCGAGGGTATGAATCCCTACAAAGAAGAGTACGCCCAGGAAACCGACAAGCGCAAACTGGCCGAGTGTTTGGATGGAGCCGATATTTTCTTGGGTCTTTCTGGCCCCGGTACGGTCACGCCCGATATGCTCACCGGTATGAACGAAAAACCGTTGATTTTGGCCATGGCCAATCCGGTACCGGAAATCACCCCCGAGCGCGCCAAGGCCGCGCGCCCGGATTGCATTATTGCCACAGGCCGCTCGGATTACCCCAACCAGGTTAACAACGTGCTGTGCTTCCCGTTTATTTTCCGCGGCGCGCTGGACTGCGGCGCAACCACCATTAACGAAGAGATGAAGATCGCCTGCGTTAAAGCCATCGCCGAGCTGGCCATGCAGGAATCCACCGACGAAGTGGCCCGTGCCTACGCCGGCGAGCAATTGCGTTTTGGCCCCGATTACATCATCCCCAAACCGTTCGATTCTCGATTGATCGCGGTAGTGCCGCCTGCGGTGGTAAAAGCCGCCATGGAAACCGGCGTGGCCGCGCGACCCATCGAAGACTTAGACGCCTATCAGCAAACGCTGAATTCCTACGTGTCGCGCTCCAGCATGTTTATGCAGCCGGTTGTGGCCATGGCGCAAACCGCCGAGCAACGCCTTGCCTACGCTGAAGGCGAGAATGTAACCGTTTTGCACGCGGTACAAAAAGTGGTGGACGAAAGCGTCGCCACACCAGTGCTGATTGGCCGCCCGCAAGTGATTGAGCAAAAAATCGCTGAGCTGGGTCTTCGTTTAAAAATCGGCGACAATGTGGAAGTGATCAACCCAGAAGAAGCCGATTTGATGGAATCGTTGGCCGAGGAATACCATGCCATTGCCGGTCGCAGCGGCAGCTCGCTGGAAGCTTGCCAAACCATGGTGCGCACGCACGCTACGGTGATGGCCGCCATGTTGGTAAAACAGGGCGCGGTTGACGGCATGATCTGCGGCAAAGTCGGCCGTTACGACTACCACTTGCGCCGCATTACCGAAATCTTTGGCATTAACCCCAAACAGCCGCATCTCACTACGATTTCTACGCTGATATTGAAGGAAGGCCCGCTGTTTTTTGCCGATTGCTTCGTCAATATCGACCCGACGGTGGAGCAGATCGTCGCCACCACTCAATCGGCCATTAGCCAGGTGCAGCGCTTTGGTATTCCGCCACGCGTGGCGCTGCTGTCGCACTCCAACTTTGGCACCTCTACCGCGCCTTCGGCATTAAAGATGCGCAAAGCCTGCGAAATCCTACGCAAGCAGTATCCGGATTTGGAAATCGACGGCGAAATGCACGGCATGACCGCCATGGACGTGGAATACCGAGCCACTATCAATAAGTACAGCCAGCTTAAAAGCCCGGCCAATTTGTTGATTTTCCCCAACATTGATGCCGCGCACTCGGCGCTGGGTTTGATGCGCCACAAAGCCAACGGCTTGTTGGTGGGGCCGTTCTTGTCGGGTTTATCTAAGCCGGCTCATGTAATGGTCAATTCCGCCTCGCCGCGCGGTATTTTCAACATGAGTGCCCTGGCCTCCGCCGACATCATTCGCTACAAGCAGGAAGAAAGCGAGTAAGCTGGGCAGTATCAAATTTGGCAATCACCTCCCCATCTTGGGGAGGTTTGTTCACGCTCTCCTCGCTTGGGGCACGACCTAAAAGGCTTAACCCGCCCAACGCCAGTCTGTCGCTCTTGTTCTCTTGACTCAGAACCTGTCATTACCTCTCAGCTCAGAAACCACTCATCCTCAAGGCCGTCACTGACGTAAGTCATTCACAGGTTAACGAGTCCATTGAGCTGGCGCCAATATCAACATATTTTCCGAGTAACCGTTCACGCTTTTTACATCCCGTTTGCTAACAATTTATGATCGAAATAGCATCTAAGGGGAGAATACAATACAGTTAAGAATCAGAGACCATTAGTGCCTATCGAGTCATGCCGATGGTTTCTGGCACGGAATGCATCATCATGGGCGAATTAACCATCAAGACTTTGAGCCAATGAACCAAGCCACAGCGGAAGAACACCGGCCTAACCTGCCATTTACCATCGAGCCCGTGGTGGCATCGGGCGTATTTTTGCGGCTGGATTTTAACCAGCACCTCGACCCCGACATCAAACCCAGCGCCGCTGATTTCTCTCTGTCGCTGCCTTTGTGTGAGGCCAGCGACGGCGTCACCATTCGCCCCATTCATGTGGAACTCAAAGAGCGCGAAACCGATCATGGGCCGCTCACCCGGGTTATTCTGGTGTTGTCTGATCCGCTACCACCAGTCTCGGAAATGGAGCTGCACTACCATCCCAACGAGCTGTTGATGTGGTCGAATACACTGGGCGACTCCATCGAGCCATTTTTTACCCATTTGCCCGTAAAACTGTCGCGCCACGAACCCAAGGGCACGCTGTCGACCAAATTACTGGAATCCCTGGCCGAAAAAGCGAAAAAAGCCATTCCGCCACCGCCGTTGCCACCAACCATTACCAATATCGACGGCCAGCGCATCAGTATTTCGCTCAATCGCCAATTGATTCCCCATCAAGGCGTGGCCGCCGGTGATTTCCGCGCAGAGGTTCAGGATCACTGGTGCACCGTGTCAGCCGCCGCCATTTACCAACCGGCTTCCGACGAACCCCACGAAATCCAATTGGCACTAAAAGAGACGATCAACGTTAACGATACGGTTACCATCGGCTTTAAAGCCAAGCGCTACCCCATGACCGCGCTCGATGGCTCGCAGGTCAGCAATTTTAAAATCAGCGCGCAATATTTGGCTCCGGGCCACTTTAAGGTGCTGCAATCGGAAGAAAAAGAAAAAGACGGCGAGTCCAGCTTCGAGACTGAAAAATTCCACCTGCAACAGCTAGAAGGCATGCTCGCCGAGCCAAGCTCACGCTCTCAAGTCATGACGGGGTTTTTCGAGAGTTTCAAAGACAGCCTGATGGGGCCGGTGAGCAGCGGCTTGGCCGTATCGCGCCTACAAATGTTCCTGGGCTTAGTCTTACTGGCGGTGATCTTGTGGCTGGTGGTTTCGGGGATTCAGTTGATTGCCGGTTTGTCCTCCAATCAACCCATACGTGCGCTGCCCATCGACATTGATATGAGTGCAACGCGCGAGTGCTCGCTGGATTTCCCATCGGGCAACCAATATACCGGTACTTGCAACACCGCCAATCAGCCCCACGGAGAAGGTGTGTTTCGCTGGCGCTCTGGCAGTACCTACGACGGCCAGTTTGAAAATGGTAAACGCTCGGGACTGGGCGTTATGAGCTACGCCAACGGTGCCAAATACGATGGCCTTTGGCAAAACGACAAGAAACAAGGCTTGGGAATTTACTGGAACCGCACCGGTGACCGTTTTGAAGGGAAATTCAGCCAGGGCAAAATGACCGCCGAGGGCGTCTGCTATAAACACGACGGCACTCAGTTGCTAGGATTTTGTTCAGAATAATGCGCTCAAGGCAGCTTATCGCTGTCGCTAACGGCGGCCAGATCATCAACCTGCTGGGCTTTAATATCCGCCTTGGGCTTGACCTTTTTTAACGACTTTTTCTGTTCGGCCTTTTCTATCCACTTTACGATCTTGTGCCAATCGCTTTGATCCACCGGCGAGCGCTTGGCCAGCTCGTTCACCCCCAAACCACCTTCCACCGCTTTCACGTAATTTTGGGTATCGCGCAGTGAAGCTACCACCGGAATTTTTAAGCTTTCTAAAAAGCGCTCCAGCTTTTGAAAGCTCAACGTATTGCGTTTAACACGGTTCATCACCACACCGAGCTTAACCGGTGCGGCGCGATACTGAGGATTTAAAAGCAGTTGCTTAACAAAAGCGGCTGTGGCGTGAATGTCGATTTGCGAAGGCGCCACAGGAATTAACACAATACTCATGTCCACCAACAGGCGATCCAGCTCGGGAGATTGCAAACCCGCCGGGGTGTCGCACACCACGTAGCGCACCTGCTGACCGATTTTATGGGTCATCCAGGAGCGAGTCACCATGCCGCGATCGTAAAGTTTGGTGGATATACCGGAGATGGGGGTTTGGTCTTTATCGCGCAGTTGCAGCCAAAAACTGGCGCTGGCTTGCGGGTCTAGATCCAGCAGGCCCACAGGGCCTAATTCGCTTAGGTGGGTGGCTAGGTTGGTGGACAAAGTGGTCTTGCCGACACCGCCTTTGCCGTTGGCGATCATAATTTGGGTGGCTTTGGGCCGCTCGGTAACGCGTACTTTGGTAGAACTCTGCATGGTATCGGGAGTTTAGCCTGTTTCTGGCATATTACCCGGTAACAGCCATCAGCGACAATGCAGCCGCGTCCGTACTTTTTATTTTCGCGTTTTTATCCTTCCTGGTTACGCACCTTGGGAGCAAACCACTTGCGTAAGTAGCGCTGCAGTTTATCCAAGCGTAAAAGCAGTAATATGGCCAACATGAAAATGTAGAGCGCAGGTTCGGTAATATCGGCTTTTACCGACCAAATAAAGTGCAGGCACACTAAAATGCCCGCAAGATAAATTAGGTTGTGCAGCGGTTTCCAATGCTTGCCCAGCTTTCGAATCAGTTTGGGCAGAGACGTTATCGCCAGCACCGTTAATATCAGCCAGGCCACAAAACCCACAGTTATGTAGGGTCTGGCCACAATTTCGGTAAGCACTTCCGACCACTGGCAGTTGAGTTCGTAGACGATGTAAATAATGAAATGGCTCGTGGCAAACGCGGCCGAGTACAACCCCAGCGGTCGTCGCAAACGCATCAGCGCCGGCTGTCGGCAATAACGCACAAACGGCGTTACCATCAGCGTGAGCAACAATAAGCGCAGAGAGGTAATGCCGTAAAAGTGAATCAACGATTCCACTGGATCGCCGCCGATGTTATCGGTCCAGGCCAACCAGTACCCTTGAATCAACAAGAAGCAGCAAATTACGTGCAGCACCAGTCGCAACCAACCACTGAGGCGGCGACTGATGATATTGGGCGGGAGAATTCGGCGAATCATTCGGTACTCAATCTACCGGCCAGAAGAATGAAAGGGCTCAATAGCGCGAACCAACACAGGCGTATCGTGGCAACAGTGGCTTAATAAAACTTACGCAAATCCATGCCTGCGTAGAGTTCGGCCACTTCCTCTTGATAACCATTAAACATTTGCGTGGCAATACGCTCATCAGCCCCCAAACCACCGCTGGTAATACGGCGCTCTTTAGCCTGACTCCAGCGCGGGTGATTAACCTTGGGATTCACATTGGCGTAAAAACCGTACTCGTGCGGTGCGGCCAAATTCCAAGTGGTGGGCGGCTCGCGATCCACCAAACGAATATTAACCACCGATTTAATGCTTTTGAAGCCGTATTTCCAGGGTACAACCAAACGAACTGGAGCCCCGTTTTGGTTCGGCAAACTCTGGCCATAGACACCCACCGCCATAATCGTTAATGGATGCGCGGCTTCGTCCAAGCGCAAGCCTTCAACGTAGGGGTATTTGATACCACCACCAAATAAACGGCTGGCTTGCCCTGGCATTTGGTCGGGATCGTACAATGTTTCGAAGGCGACGTAATTGGCCGAGGATTTAACCCCTGCTTTCTTCAGCAACGCTGCCAGAGGGAAACCCACCCAAGGAATAACCATCGACCAGGCTTCCACACAGCGCATGCGATAAATACGCTCTTCTAATTGGAGCTTGAACAAGTCTTCATAGCCGAGGGTAATTTCTTTATCGACTAAACCTGTCACTTTGAGCTCCCATGGATTTACCTGAAAATCCTGGGAATTCTTTTTCGGGGCGTCTTTGCTTAAGCCAAATTCGTAGAAATTATTGTACGAAGTAATCTTGCTTTTAGAGGTTAATTCCTCATCAAACGGTGGCGCTTTTTTGTAGTTGAGTTCATTCAGCGTGTTATCAACTTTGCTTTCTTCTTTTTTTTCATCGTCGTCAAATAAACCAAAAAAGCTGGCCTCCGCACTCGACGCTAACAATCCACCCATGCCTACAAAGCCCATCTGTTGCAGCAATTGCCGACGATTGCGATAAATTTTCTCATCGGTGACTTGCGCTTCGGTGAGTTCGCTGGATTTGCGACTGCGAATAATCATAGGGTTTCCTTTGTGCTCGGTGTGTTACGCGTAGAGACGATCCTCGACTACGACATTGTATACATATGCTAAATTTTACTTAATAACAAAAGCTTCACGTCTAAAGACTGGAAAAAGCGCTTACAGCAATATGCAAATAACAGACAACGAATTTGCTCGATTATTTCCGTTTTTTTTTCGCTTTGATGCCGAAGGATGGATTAATGCCACCGGCCCTAGCTTAGAACGCTATATCAACAATCCTGGCAAAGACGTCAGGTTATTTGAGCAGTTTTTGATTAAATCACCTCATATAACAAATATCGAAGACATTAAAGCAACGACTGACCAGATAGTTTTATTAGCAATTAAGAATAAAAGTGACCTAGTGCTCAGAGGTCAGTTTTTACAATTGCATAACGAATTAGACACCTTATTTGTGGGCGTGCCCTGGGTAACCGATTTAACCAATTTATCCGAATTGGGGCTCAGTTTGGATGACTACTCCCTGTACGAACCCACCACCTACTTTTTGTTATTAAATGAAGCTCAGCGCAGTTCGCTGGCCGAAAGTCAATCGATTCAACAACAACTGCAAAAGCTTAATCAATCCTTAACAAAGCGTGTTGAACGACGAACGGCACGTCTCAGCCAAATTAATCGCGAACTCATTGCATCGCAGGAAAAACTCCAAAAAGAAATGGCCCAGCGTCAAGAAATGGAAATGGAGTTACGTATTGCCCAAAAAATGGAAGCGCTGGGTTTGCTATCCGCAGGTATTGCCCACGAAATTAATACACCCATTCAATTTGTTGGCGACAGCCTATCGTTTATAGAAGACTCCGTGCGCGATTTGCAAAACGCGATTGCCGCCTTAGAAGACTTAATCGACACCAATGACGCTAAAAAACAAACAACGCTTGAGCATATTCAGCGTAATTTTGAGTTAAGTTTTTTAAAGAGTCATATTCCTGAAAGTATTCGTCGGGCGCAGTCGGGCATCGAGCAAGTCAGCAGCATTATTAAATCGATGAAAGCCTTCACGCATACCGAAACCACAGAAAAAAATTATTGGGATATTAACGAAGGTTTACGCAACACCTTGATAGTTACCAAAAATCAATACAAATCCTGCGCAGTTATCGATCTACAATTACAGGATTTGCCCGCCATTTATTGCAATCTTAGCGATTTAAATCAGGTTTTTTTAAATTTAATCATTAACGCAGTGCACGCTATTGAGCAAAAGTTCTCACAAAACCCTAAAACCGATGTGCTTCCTGGAAAAATTACGGTAGTGACCAAAGCATTAAAGGAAGAAATTCTCGTCGCCATCAGTGATAACGGCTGCGGTATTGATAAGACCATTATGGATAAAATTTTTGACCCATTTTTTACCACCAAAGCCGTCGAAAAAGGCTCTGGCCAGGGTTTATCGCTATGCCACCGCATTGTTTACAAAGGTCATCGCGGTCGCATTAAAGTTTCCAGTGAGCCGAACGTAGGTACTGAATTTAAAATTTATTTACCACTAACTACCGTCGATACCCCAGAGGAGTCGCTCCATGAGTAAGCCTAAAATATTGATTGTCGATGATGAACAACGGGTGTTGGATAGCTTTAAAGACCTGCTGCGCAAACACTATGAGCTGTACACCGCACTCAGTGCGGCAGAAGGTTTGCAAACTCTAGCCGATAAAGGCCCCGTGGCGGTGGTGGTGAGCGATATGATTATGCCCGGCATGGACGGCGCGGAGTTTTTAGCCAAGGTTAAAGACCAGTTCCCCGACAGTATTCGCATTTTACTCACCGGCCAAGCCAACGCGGAATCGGCCAGTCGCGCGGTAAACGAAGGCGGCGTGTATAAATTTATTACCAAACCCTGTAACTCCGAAGAATTCTTGTCTGTGCTCGGCGATGCCTGTGCACTCTACCAGCAACAACATGTCGAGCAGGATTTATTGCAAACCACGTTATTTGCCAGCATGGAGGTCATGAGCGAAGTATTAAGCATTGTTAATCCGGTGGCATTCAGTCGCGGCGGGCGATTGCGCTCCATCATTCAAACCATGGCCAAAGCGGATAACATCGCTGATGCTTGGCAATACGAAATTGCCGCCATGCTCTCTCAATTGGGCTGCGTTACCCTGCCGCCGGATTTATTGGAAAAAGTGTATACGCGCAGCAAATTAACCGCCGAGGAGCACAAATCTTACAAAAATCATCCAGAAGTCGCCTACCAATTGCTCAATCGCATTCCGCGTATGGAGCAGGTAGCCTTGATGATTCGCAATCAAAACCATCCAGAATCGCCGAAAGTCGCATCTCCCGACGAAAAAGGCGATCAAACCGCAGAAATGAGCGAACAGGCCACGCTGGGC
The DNA here is from genome assembly GCA_964342265.1 of uncultured Cellvibrionaceae bacterium. Classification (GTDB taxonomy): domain Bacteria; phylum Pseudomonadota; class Gammaproteobacteria; order Pseudomonadales; family Cellvibrionaceae; genus Halioxenophilus. The sequence goes on from CAYFFE010000016.1 coordinate 21,415, forward strand.
GCGCGCCTGCTGTTTGTTGCCGGACTCTACGAAGATTTGCGCATGGCCGGTGCCGGCCACAAACAAGCCATGGAAAAACTGCACAATCACTTCAAAGGCAAATACGCCAACTACATTGATGCACTGGCCAAGGCCGGGCGGGTGCTGGGCTCGGAATTGATTCCCAAAACCATCGAGCTGTCGGAATTAGTCCCAGGCATGATTTTGCGTGAAGACATTCTCTCCAAAACCAATATGTTATTGATGACCAAAGGCCAGAGCATTACCACGCCAGCCATTGGCCGATTGATGGGTTTTCACGAGCGTATCGGCGTACGTCAACCGTTTAAGGTGTTAGTGCGTAGTAATAAGTCCTAGAGTCAATTAGTAGGGCCAATATTAGTAGAGCCAATAATTGGCAGCACTTGTCACAAAACCGTGCCTTGATTAACCCCGGCCAACGGATAAACTGACGGCCATGATTGCTAATATGTCACAAACTTTCGCCGTTTTTTTTCGGTTTCTAACGCTGGGCCTTTTGAGTTTTGGCGGGCCTATTGCGCACATCGGTTATTTTCAAAAGACCTTCGTCGAGCGCTTGCAGTGGTTAGATCAAGCCGCATTTATGAAACTCACCACGCTCTGCCAAGTACTGCCGGGCCCGGCGTCCAGCCAACTGGGATTTGCCATTGGTCTTCAGCGAGCGGGAATCAGCGGTGCTTTGGCTGCGTTTATCGGCTTTACGCTGCCGTCGTTTATCATTATGACCTGCGTGGCCACCTACGCGCCGGTGGATCACCCCCAGGTTATCGCCATTATTGCCGGCCTTAAACTGGCTGCGGTGGTGGTGGTGGCCGACGCCTGCATGACCATGTTTCAACGATTCTGTGATACGCCGTTTCGCAAAGGTGTTGCAGCGGTTACCACGCTATCCATCTTGCTGTGGCCCTCGGCAATCACTCAAATCGGCCTGCTCGCCATTGCCGCCGTGGCCGGCACCCGGCCTCAAATTCATTGGCCAGAAGCACTTCGTTCGACTCGATCTCGGCTGTTTTCTGCGCCCGGCTTGGCTTTGGCCGGCTTTGCTCTGATATTGGTTGTCACGCCGGTTTTATTATTGATGGACGATTGGAGCCGCTTGTGGGCCATGTTTTATCAAGCGGGCAGCTTAGTGTTTGGCGGCGGCCATGTGGTGCTGCCGCTGTTGGAAGCGCAAGTGGGCGACTTGATGGAACAGGATCAATTCCTGATGGGTTACGCCAGTGCCCAGGCCATTCCCGGCCCCATGTTTACCTTTGCCAGCTTTTTAGGCGCTGAAATTCTACCGCAAACGCCCTGGATTGCGGCATTGGTCGCCACTTTGGCGATCTTTACACCTGGTTTTTTACTGGTGCTGGCGTTTGTGCGTGGCTGGAACAACGCCAACGACAATCCGGCACTGAATGCGGTCTTCGCTCGGGTCAATGCTGCGGTGGTCGGTTTGCTGCTGGCAGCTCTGGTGCAACCCGTGCTGGTCAGCGCCGTGCACGGCGGACTGGATACGTTTTTGGTGTTGGTGGGATTGTTAGCCGTGCGGCTGTTTAAGCTGTCGGTGTTGTGGTTGTTACTGGGGATGGTGGTTATCGCCCTGGCGAGAAACTTAACGGGCTTTTAAAAACCGCACGGGCCTTAAAAACCAGCCAGTACAACATCTGGCCAACTAGGGCGATAACACTTTTCACTCGATGGATTGACAGTTGCCTGTCTTGGCGGTCGCCGAGCTTAAAGATTCTGATCCAACCACTGTTTAATCTGGCTTTGCATCATCGCGCCGGATTTTTTAGCGACCATTTCGCCACCTTTGAACACCATTAAGGTTGGCGTTGCCATCACGTTGAGCGATTTGGCCGTTTCTTCAAAGTCTTCCATGTTGGCCATCACCAATTTAAAGCGCTCTGGATCTTCTCCGTGAATACGCTCCAAGGCCGGCCCGACCATTTTACAAGGTCCACACCAAGGTGCCCAAACATCCACCAAGACTGGTTTGTCTGCTTCTAATACTTCCGCCTGCCAGTTGGCATCGGTCGCGTTGATTTCCGCCATATTCTATCTCCCGTTAAATTTGGCTGAGCATTTTGCCAAATTTGAGCACGTCGCTCTTTAAAATGTTCTTGATTACACCGATTGAAATTAGCAATCAACCACACCCAATCAATTGCTAACACTTGGCGAGATGATTCAGTCTTCAATCAAAGGAACAAACTCACCAGTTTGCCAATCGAGGGTATTCACTTGGCCGCTTTCGATGTCGTATAACCAACCGTGCAAGTTGATGCGCCCAGTGGCCAACTTTGCCGCAACCGAGGGGTGAGTGCGCAGGTGCTGCAACTGCAGCTTGATGTTTTCCTGAGTAATTTCTTCGAGATATGCGCTGGTTAAATCGCCGTGCTTTTCTTTAACCACCGCCGCCGCCGCCCGGCAGTGGCCCAACCATTCTTTGACGTGGGGCAAAGCGCCTAAAGATTCCGGTTCCAGTGCGCCTTTCATCGCGCCACAATCCGTGTGGCCACAAACAATGATGTGCTCGATTTTTAGTACTTCTACGGCGTATTCGATCGAGGCAGTCATACCGCCGGTTTGATTGGTGTGCGGCGGCACCACATTGCCCGCATTGCGACAAATGAACAGTCGCCCGGGCACGGTTTGCGTGACTAAACAGGGGTCGAGACGGGAATCCGAACAGGTAATAAACAGTACTTCCGGATCCTGGCCTGTGGCCAGCTTGGCAAACTCTGCCTGCCGCTTTGGGAATACATTTTTTTGAAAAAAGCGAACGCCTTTTAAAATCTCTTCCATTAGCCAGCCTTATTCAATGCGGTGGGTGACACGAGCGAAGACTCATTATCACACAATCGACAACTATAACGATTCAACCTGGGCTAATCTGACACCATATAGCACAAAAATCTATCAGAAATATGAAATAAATTAATGTCTTTTATGGCGCTGATTTAAATTTACAAGTACCCTTGCTGGCCGCCATGTCTAATATTCCGGCTGGCAATCACAAGGCAGTTGGATTCTTGGGACAAAACTGCTTTGCAGCACTGCAAAACTGCAGTCTGGTACAAAGTTAAGAACGCGGGATACCAATTAGAAAACCGGTCCACCGGTGTTTAAACTGGCCAGGCCTCTGGCACTTAGAACAACAGTTGGGGAACTAACTAATGAAAATTGCGATACCAAAGGAAGTCAAACCTGGGGAATGCCGGGTGGCTACCACTCCTGAGGTGGCTAAACAGTTACAAAAGCTCGGTTATACCGTAGCGATTGAGAGCGGAGCCGGAGAGAAAGCGAAATTTCGCGACAGCGACTATGAAGACGCTGGCGTAGAAATTGTTAGCGATACCAAGGCCCTATGGGCCAACGCCGACATCATTATGAAAGTCCGCCCACCACTGGACCACCCAGAGCTGGGCATCCACGAAACCGATTTACTCAGCGAAGGCCAAACCCTTATTGCCTTCCTGTGGCCTGCACAAAACCCCGAGCTGCTCGAAACTTTGGCAGCCAAAAAAGTCAACGCTCTGGCCATGGACATGGTGCCTCGTATTTCGCGGGCGCAAAAAATGGACGCGCTGTCGTCTATGTCCAACATTGCCGGTTACCGGGCGCTGGTTGAGGCCTCTCAACACTTTGGTCGTTTCTTTACCGGCCAGATTACCGCTGCCGGTAAAATCGATCCTGCCAAAGTATTGGTGATCGGTGCCGGTGTTGCGGGCTTGTCCGCCATCGGTACGGCTAAATCCATGGGTGCCATCGTGCGCGCCTTCGATACTCGGCCCATCGTAAAAGAGCAGGTTGAGTCCATGGATGCCGAGTTCCTCATGCTCGACTTCGAGGAAGACGGTTCCGGTTCCGGCGGCTACGCCAAAACCATGTCGAAAGAGTTTATCGAAGCCGAGATGAAACTCTTTGCCGAACAGGCCGAAGAAGTGGACGTTATCGTCACCACGGCCCTGATTCCCGGCAAACCGGCGCCCAAACTCATTACCGAAGACATGGTTAAATCCATGAAAGAAGGCAGCGTCATCGTCGATTTGGCCTCCGAGCAAGGCGGTAACTGCGAGCTGACCGAACCCGAAAAAGTGGTGGTTAAGCACGGTGTTACCATCGTCGGCTACACCGATATGCCAAGCCGCTTGCCATCGCAGGCCAGCCAGTTGTACGGCACCAACTTGCGCCACCTACTCACCGACATGACGCCCGAGAAGAACGGCGAAATGATCATCGACTTCGAAGACGAAGTGGTACGCGGTGCAACCGCCGTTAAAGCCGGTGAGGTTACCTTCCCACCCCCACCGCCCAAACTCTCTGCCGCACCTCAGCAAAAGCCCGCCGAACCCGCGCCAGCGCCTGAGCCTGAAGAAGAGAAAAAGTCCGCCGGCAACCTTATTTGGTTTGGCCTCGGAGCTCTGGCGTTGTTGGGATTGGGCGCTGGTGCGCCAGAATCCTTTATGTCGCACTTCACCGTGTTTGTATTAGCCTGCTTCGTGGGCTACATGGTGATCTGGAACGTTACACCGTCGCTGCACACGCCGTTGATGAGTGTGACCAACGCCATCAGTAGTATCATCATTATCGGTGCCTTGGTTCAGGTGTCTTCCCCCAGCCCTTGGGTGGTTTGGGTCTCGGTATTCGCCGTGCTCATAACCAGTATCAATATATTCGGCGGCTTTGCCGTCACCCAGCGCATGCTCGCCATGTTTAGGAAATAAGGGGAAGAACAATGTCACAAGGTATGATCAATATCGCCTACATAGGCGCGACAATCCTGTTCATCCTCGCTTTGGGAGGTTTGAGCAATCAAGAAACCGCTCGTCGCGGTAACTATTACGGCATGATCGGCATGGGCATCGCCCTAATCGCCACCATCGCCGGTATCGTCACGGCCAACTATGTGCTGCTGATTATCGCCGTGGTAATCGGCGCGGTCGTCGGCCTGATTTTGGCCAAAAAAGTTGCCATGACTCAAATGCCCGAATTGGTGGCCATTCTGCACTCTGGTGTGGGTTTAGCCGCGGTGCTGGTGGGTTACGCCAACTTTTTACAGCACGACACGAGCCTCGTGGGCGTTGAGAAGTCCATCCACGATGTGGAAACCTATCTAGGGATTCTCATCGGCGCGATGACCTTCTCGGGTTCAGTAATTGCCTACGGCAAGCTATCGGCCAAAATCGGCGGTAAACCACTGCTGTTGCCGGCTCGCCACTGGTTGAACTTAATTCTGTTGGTAGTGGCTGTTTGGCAGGGCTTTGAATTCGTTAGCCAATCCGCAGAAGGCGGCGGTTTAACGCCCCTGATCATCATGACCGTGGTCGCACTGTTGTTCGGTATTCACATGGTCATGGCCATCGGCGGTGCCGATATGCCGGTTGTGGTATCCATGCTTAACAGCTACTCCGGTTGGGCGGCAGCGGCCACGGGCTTTATGCTCTCCAACGACCTGTTAATCGTAGTCGGAGCTTTGGTGGGTTCCTCGGGTGCTATCCTGAGTTACATCATGTGTCGCGCCATGAACCGCAAATTCCTGAATGTGATTTTGGGCGGTTTTGGTACCGGCAGCACCAAATCTGGTGGCGGTTCTGCGGGCCCTGCGGGCAGCGCTGACGACATCACCGCAGTGGATGCCGACGAAGTGGCTGCCATGCTGCAAAATGCCAAGGAAGTAATGATTATTCCGGGTTACGGCATGGCCGTGGCGCAAGCCCAGCACACGGTGTATCAGATCACTAAGGCACTGCGCGAGAAAGGCGTGAACGTGCGCTTTGGTATTCACCCGGTAGCGGGTCGTATGCCTGGCCACATGAACGTACTGCTGGCGGAAGCCAAAGTGCCTTACGATATCGTCTTTGAAATGGAAGAAATCAACGAAGATTTTCCGAATGTGGATGTTTCCGTCGTGATTGGCGCCAACGATATCGTTAACCCAGCCGCTCAGGAAGTGCCCGACAGCCCCATCGCGGGCATGCCCGTACTGGAACCTTGGTTGGGTAAAACCACGGTGGTATTGAAGCGCGGCATGGCTACCGGCTACGCTGGCGTCGATAACCCATTGTTTTACAAGGAAAACACTCGCATGTTATTCGGCGATGCCAGCCAGAGTCTGGACGCGGTATACAAGTCGATCGTTTCCTAATTCTCGTCAAATCCAGGGTCGCTGCGCCAGCGGGGACCCTGTCATTATTCTCCTTGCCTACCACACTTCGATTACAATATATCCAATCCAAATTAGTTTTAGGTCAGATCAAGACATTGCCTGAGACGACAAGCTGGGTATAATCAATTTTGCAGCGCAGCATCTGGCTGCCAACTTGGCACCATATACTACACTTAAACAACAACATAAAAATTGAGTGCGAGTGCTAGGGAAATGCTTTACTACACTGGGACGTAAGGTTTTTGCCTCTGTTACCGCTCTGTGGCCAACGACATCTGCAGCGCAGCAAAATATCGTCGTTTTAGTCACCGGGCAACGCGCCTTTGGAGAACTGTATGCTATACCACTTATACGAACTGAATCACGCCATCCTTCACCCAATGCGAGAAGCGGCAGAGTTCGGCAAGAAAGTTTTCAATTCCAAGTATAACCCGATGAGTTACACCTACCCAGGCAAGCTCATTAATGCCAGTTGTGACCTATTCGAAAGCATAACTCGCCGCTACGGCAAACCCGAATTCGGTTTAAAAGAAACCACCATCAATGGCCAACCGGTTGCCATTGAAGAAGAAATCGTCTGGCAGAAGCCGTTCTGCGGCCTATTGCACTTTAAACGCAACGAAGAAGACTATAAAAAAGCCTACGACAAAGAGCACGTCGACCCGAGATTGCTGATCGTAGCACCCCTATCGGGCCACTACGCCACACTGTTGCGCAACACCGTGGAGGCATTTTTACCAGAACACGATGTGTACATTACCGACTGGGCCGATGCCCGCGATGTGCCACTCTACGAAGGTGAGTTCGACCTAACCACTTACATCGATTACGTCATTGAGATGCTGCAGTTTTTAGGGCCAGACGCGCACGTTCTAGCCATTTGCCAGCCAGGACCACCGGTGTTGGCCGCAGTTGCTCTGATGTCTGAGGCCAACGACCCCGCATTGCCGGCCACCATGACCTACATGGGCTCGCCCATCGATACTCGCAAATCGCCCACCGAGCCCAATCACTTAGCTCAGACTCGCGATTATTCCTGGTTTGAGAACAACGTTATTTACACGGTCCCCATGGGCTACAACGGCGCGTTTCGCCGAGTCTACCCGGGCTTTTTACAGCTCACCGGGTTCATTACCATGAACACCGAAAACCACCTCAATGCCCACAAGGATTATTTTAATCACCTCATTGAGGGCGACTGCGATAGCGTGACCAAACACCGAGAGTTCTACAACGAATACCTATCGGTGCTGGATTTGACCAAAGAGTATTATCTACAAACCATTTTGGAAGTTTTCCAGAAACATTCCCTGGCCGTGGGCGAGTTCTACCATCACGGCAATCTCGTTAAACCCGAAGCCATTACCAAAGTGGCACTGATGACTGTAGAAGGCGAAAACGACGATATTTCTGGTATTGGTCAAACGCAGGCCGCGCACGACCTGTGCGTAAACATCCCTCAAGATATGCAGTTCGACTACATTCAGCCAGGGGTTGGCCACTATGGCGTGTTTAACGGCACCCGCTTCCGCACGGAAATCCAGCCACGCTTGCGCGATTTTATGCGTTCTTATTTCGACCCGAAAAAAGAGTTGGAACTGCGTAAAGACAAAGCTGCTGAGGCTGAAGAAAAAGCCGCGTAATGGTATCTTCGCTGCAAGTTAACTTTGCAGCGAAGTCCTTTTCTCTAGGAGCCTTTACGTAAAAAACACAGACATAAAAAAACCGCCGTTCGGCGGTTTTTTTATGCTTAATCGGATGTTGCCTAAAAAGCCATCAGTTATCTAAGCCGTCGGGCACAAGAGAAACCTGCTTAACGTCGGCAGAGCGTGCGGCATCGGCTACAGCCACGTAAGTCGCTGCTTCGGATTTAGCATCGGCCTTGATGATTACAGAAGCCTTTGGGTTTTCTGCGTACAAACGCGCAATAATCGAACGAACCGAGCGAACGTCCACGCGACGACCTTCCATGTAGATTTCGTTACTGGCAGAGACCTGAACCAAAATGTCTGCCTTATCAACGGCTGATGGTGGCTCGTCGGACGCATCGGGTACATTCACACCAATGCCCACCTCTTTAACGAATGAAGCCGTTACAATAAAGAAAATCAACATGATGAACACCACGTCCAACATGGGCGTTAAATCAATATCGGCTTTATCTTCTGCTGCGCCTTGCTTTCTTCTTCGGCTCACAGTCGCTCCCCCTGTATTCCACTAATTCTGTTTATCCGGTGCTTCGAGCAACCGGCCGACATCTTATCAGCTTTCGAGAAAAAATCCTCATGAAATTCTCACTACCCAGCGCGCTAAAGCCTACCAACAAGCGCACCCGGCCTACGATGAATTCCAGCCACACAAAGTGACCAGAGGATAGCATATTCCAACTGGCTTGTTGGAGCCTCAGCGAAACCCAAAGCGGGCGTGTTTAGATTGGTAACACCTATCCGCGTCGATTAATACTTTGCCAGCCCACTCAGTCGCCCTTGCACTGCAAATGCGCACTCACATAAATCCGCCTTCTGCGGCGCGCTCGTAGAGACGATTGCCTCTTTAATATGTTCACAACGGTCACTCTCTCTTCCCTCGTTTTACCAAACCAAACGAGTCCGATGACATCATCAATCATTTACAGATCTTGAAGGAGTTAGCTTTAGGGAAGAATCATTGAGATGGAGTACAAACAAGAGAGATACCAATAATCACCTCTGACTAAAAGCGGCTTTATTATAGACCTCAATCAAAGTACAACCCGAAAAAATCAGCATTCCAATCAACGTTGCGGCTGAAAAACTCTACTAACAAGCGTTTTACGAGTTACCCTCAATACAGTTTACGAACCAATTACCGTATCAATGCCTAACGTGTAATTGAGAGATAATAACCCTTTTAAAAGATCCTCTCTGTTTCTGATTTTTGCTTTTCTGCCAATTTTGCTCTCCGCAATTTAGTCTTTATAAATCCCTACCCTGCAAAAAGACCCGAGAAAACACAAAAAACGTCGCAATTTCATACACTTATGCATGAACTATTATGCAGCACACGATTAACCAAGCCTTCTAAAAAACTTTTGTATGATCTTTTACTTCCTAAACATCGGGCTTGATTTGTATTAAGTAGCGAAAACCGACTACCAACACATCACCCTATCAACCTGGGTAATTAATATCCCTGCGGAGAAATTAGTTTAATCGCCACGCCTGTAACAATAACTCAGCGCGTTTATCGATTCTGCAATACAAAGTTTTTCCTTGAGCAGTACCGAAAATAAAGCCACCTTGATTAACGTAAATTTACTCGACGCTCTCCCAGTACCGATTTTTGAGTGAGCGCCCGCTTTTTTACCGTATTCACTCTAGGGAATTCGCTGCCAGTCCGTCGACGCCAACCGCGCCCGATTAACTGCCAATCCACTTCGGCAAAATGGTTAGCTTGCGATAAAATTTACAGTCTGTGGTAAAAATCTAAAGCAGGCATTCAAGTTAAACCCTGCCCATCCCTGCACTAATCGCTCAGTGAGTATTGAGAACCCAGCGATAAAACCAACCTACACAAGCCCACCGGCTTCGGGCAGAAACCCAAACCAGATGACAAACCGCTTTTCACCGAGCTCATTTGGCCACTGCCGTTTTCAGCCCCTAACGGTGCGCATTAATGCGATACAGGCCACTGCAATACGAACGGACAAACAAAGTCGAGGACAGCGAATCCAAACAATCCTGCTGACAAAAGCACTTAAGCTATTCACTGCTCATAAATCGGAGTTGTCCTCGCGTAAAATCAGTAACTTTTAATACGCCGGCGGCTTTCCTGCGGTCGGCTTTCACGATTTAATCGCTCTCTCTATAAACCGACTCAAAATCAATTAAACGCTCATCCAAACACAACTAACAATCCGGTTATTCAGGGTGCTTGGTTGGATTTTTACAGGTGTGTTTATTGGACTCAGATTCAAATTCGTCAATTATCTGTCAAAAACTAGAGTAACCATCGCAAATTCGCCTGTTGCTTTCCGTTTTTATTAATTCGGACTCGCTAGCCCCTCAGTGGCCGGAAAGTCTCCGACGAATAGCACTGTTACCTAATAAATGAGTAGGAAAAGAGGGGTTTGGATGAGTTTTCTGTACGAATTTGACCGAGTTTGGCCAAACACCGAGAAAGAATTTCGATATTTTAGTGTGATAACCCGTATAAATGGCCCGAAGTAAAATCGGTTTACATGTTTGAACACAAATAATTGCATCATAATCAGCGGATTTATCCTCGACGTACGACCCACCAGCCCCCGTTCAGCGGTGATCGTTTAAGATAGCGGCGATCGTTTAAGTAAAACCAAGCTCGCCCCCCTTTTTTATTGCAAAACCAGGATCGTGCTAATCGCCTTGGCGATTTTCCACTGAAGTTAGCGGAAAATAGTCCGGCAACTATCCGGCGCAGCTTGTGATTTGTAAAATCCCCGCCCTATTTAATTCATTCGAGATTTAAACCTTGGATTTTTTGCGCTTCAGCTCGTCGAAAAATCCTTTTGAAGTCTTAATTTTTTTAATGCGTCTGGATTTTCGATGGCCTTTTCTGGCAAAATTTAAAGAAATTCGAGCGATTCTTATAAAAAATTCACTTTTTTTGTTCTCTTTTTTCAAAATTTGGTCTATTTTCAAGCAAAGTGCTTGAATTTTTTTTGTAAATGCTTAACTTATGTCGCTTTAATTCCAAACACTACGCGCTCACAATTAATTTTCATAAAGGAAACCAACTATGGCTGCACGTAAAGCGAAAGCGATTGACCCTGTTGCCGAACTTGAACAGGAACTCGCTGCACTCAAAACCCAGCTAACGAAAGCTCGCGCTAAACAAGAAGCCGATTTAGCCAAAGAAGTTACTAAGCTTGCTTCTGCTGCTAAAAAAGCGGCTAGCGATACTTCTAAAGCTCGCGCCAAGCTTTCTGCGGCTCGCAAAAAGAAAACCCCAACCGCAGCGCAGATGATTGCCAAAGCCCAAGCCGCTCTGGAAACAGCAAAAGCTACTGCTGAATCCACTAAAGAGGCTGCCGCTACTGCTAAAAGTGAGTTGCGTGAGTTAAAGGCATCTAACAAAGCTGCAAACGCGCTTGCCAAAGCCGAGAGCAAAGAGTTAGCAAGACTGGCTAAGATTAAAGCCACTAAAGAAAAAGCTGCTGCCAAAAAAGCCGCTGCTAAAGCCAAGGCCGCCGCCAAAAAAGCCGCTGCCAAAGAAAAAGCTGCGGCTAAAAAGGCTGCCGTCAAAGAAAAGGTCGCAGCCAAAAAGGCTACACCAAAGAAAACCACCGCTAAAAAGAAAACCACTGCAGCTAAAACCAAGGCAACCGCTGCAACAGGCGCGCCTAAAAAGCGCCGCGGTCGTCCACCTAAGGCAAAAGCAGCCGCCAAAGCAACCACTACCGCTTCAGCAGCAGCACCTAAAAAGCGTCGTGGTCGTCCACCTAAGGCGAAGGCATAACGCTTACAACTCAAAAAGGCCAGCATTGCTGGCCTTTTTGTTAAGGTTTTTCTACCGCAAGCGTCTCTGTCTAAAATCTCTCTATCTTAAGCCTCTCTGTCTAAAGCCTCTTTAATCCGAAGCTTCTCTGCACCAGAAAATCCACCGCCTCTATTTTCGATACTCTCCGGAAATCAGCGAGATAAATGGTCTTTTGGCCGGGGTTTAATGGTAACGGAAAGTCGCTGCAGGTTTCGAAAATCGCAATAACCGCGATAGTAGAGCGTCTCCGCTTCAAGGTTTTCTGCCGTAAAATCTACTTCAAACTGAATTTTTCGGTCGTCCAAATAGGTGGGCTCCAACACCACGCCTTCGGGCCAGTGCGGATTTAACATGGAATTGGCTTCTTTCTTAAGTTGAGCCAGGCAGAGACGGGAATATTGAGGAACGTGTCGGAGATTTTGTTCGGCCAGCGTCTCGCCGGTTGCGTGCAACTCTTTTAGGCTTACCCCATCAATTAATGTGGCGTAGGTTAATGATTGCTCATCGCGGCATATAATTCGAAAAACGGGCCGCTGCGGGGTGGATTGAGATTCTTTTAATTCCCCGCGCACAACCGTTACGCATTTTTCTTGCGTTTGAACAATTTCGACAGCGCGCAAAAGGCTATCCATGTGGTGTTTCTGACTTGTCGGCAACCATACGTTTTGTTTGGAGGTTTGTGCACCCGAACTTTGGGCCGAGCATGACCACAAAACCGTGCCAACAACAAACAGCCTCCAACCAATATTGCTCACCACAACAACACCTCTCTCCGGTAAAAACGACTAAGCGATTAGAGAACGGAGCCCCATAATTTTAGTCGGCACCTAGAATCCACTCTATTTAGTCTAGTTGAACTCAACTGAACGCAACATGAAGCGATCCCTACCGTTAGAATTCCATACAAAACGGCGTTTTTAACCCGACAACAATCTTCGCCAACGAGTGAGACCGTCAATAACACAGCAGCAGGAAGGGAAGTGCAATCAACAAAGAGGTTGTGTTTTAGCGCCATTGAAACCACCGGCAACCAACAGCGAAATAACAATTCAAAACGATGGGAGGAGCAAATAACATACAGCGAGCTTGCCCATATTAGAAACAAGCTCAGGATAGAATAGGCGTATAAATTAGCTTTAGGATTGGCTTTAGAATTGGCACTAGATTGGAGCTGGTATTGGTATTAGGATCGAAGGGAACCTAATCAATGCGGGGCACAAACATGGCGTCATGAATTATTAGCGCCAACGTAAGGTCACCCCGCATTTAACTCTGCCAAGCGAGCCATCAATCAAACAAACCAATAACGTCGCTTAATAAGTACCATTACCCAAGCTGGGGTTCCATTCCACCAACAGCTTGGCAAGAGCCACCGCCTGCTCGTGCAGCGCTTGTAACTCATCCTCACCGCCTTTGGGAGTGGATACTAATTTAATTTGGCGATGTTTGCTGGCTAAGGGATTATCGGGGTGCTGATTGCGGTACAGTTCTAATTTCCAACGCAAATTGTGAACCACGTTGCGATAAAACGCCAACTTGGTTGCCAAGCTAATCAGAGAAAAATCCATTAAACGACCAAAGGCGTTGTAATCCAGGCCAAAAATCATGGCATGACGACACTGGTCGGAAACAAAAATATCGGCGCTACGCGGCTGATTGAGCAACAGGGCAATTTCACCAAATACTTCGCCGGCGTTGATTTTATTAATGCGCACGGCCTTAGCGTTATCGGTCGAATAGGACACCTCCAATTCGCCACGCAATAAAAAGTACAGCCACTGGTCTTGGCTGCCGAAGTTTATAAACGTTTGCCCCGCCTCCAGTACAGACACCCGAGAAAAAGCCACAAGAGTTTGCAATTGTTGCTCATCCTCTTGCTGGATTTGTTTAAAAAACGGGATGTACTGCAATAAACGCTCAACGTCGTCTTTGCGTACACTGCTTGTGGATTGAAATTGCATGTCGGTTTGAGAACCTTTGAGTTTACTGGTCGCTAATGCGTCGAATCTGCTCATAGCTTGTGCCAACTGATTCCTTTTAAACGACTTAACGGTTAGTTAAGCCTCCTAGTAGTAGATTTTGATAAGCTAATTCACTCAGTTCGTTACAATCAGGCTTTAGTTAAGAGAATAGCTTATCGCTGGCGGACTCAAGGGGTATTTCTGGTAGTGCATTTACGCTTGACATCTAAGCCTTCCCTGCCGTTTGAGTGTTACGTCTTCATCGCTTGTCGCGACTATCTCCTGAGAGATCTCTGCCTCCTTTCATACTCTCCGTATGTTAATTGCCAAAAAAATAGAGGTGTTGAAGGGCTTCTCAAAAAAAAGCACAAACTCGTCTAAAAATCGTTTCTTTTTAAAGAAATGAGACAGAATCGTTACGTTGACTCAAATTTTTGGACCGTCCATTAATTAAATAGTGGGTGCCACACTGAGAGTCTAAGCAGTGTACCGCTCAGTTATTATTCGCTAACCTACTTTTTAATACGTTCGACTGATAACAAATGGGTATGAATCCATAAAAAACACACTAAAGCCCCATAATGTGGCAGCCTGTGTCGAAACGAAACACTTAACGAAAGAAGTGTGAACTGTATTGCAGATTAACTGAGAATCTGGTTAGACTGGCCATGAACGCCGGAATTATGGGTGACGATTCGGTCACGGGCATGCTATGTGGTAGGAGCGGTAACCGCTTGGGATTCACTGACTTTCAGCAGTCTAAAACAGTGACATTGCAAGTTTACTGCATTCCACAATAAGCAATAAGGCCTGGCAGGGTAAATAACGAACCGGGCATTTCCCAAATTCAGGTTGTGCACCCATCTAAACCCAGCGTGAGCTTTTTTAGAGGGTTTAGATTACTCAAACAACGAGCATAATTATAATAGTTGGAAGGGGACACCGTGTTCTATATTAATACTAAGCTGCTGCGTCGTAGTTTCCAAATTCTCGCGTTATTCAGTATCCATCTGTCTGCCGCAAGCCAAGCCGCACCCATGCTAAATGGCATTGCCAGTTACGAATACCTGGGCAAAGAGCGCTTTATTGCGGCTTTGTACCTGGACAATCCCACCAGTGATGTGCATGAACTGTTTGCCGCGCCTCAGCATCGCCGGATGGAGTTGCGCATTCCTGAGCGTTTTAGCGGTCGACGGCATGTTCGCACCTGGGTTGAGGGCGCGGCCATTAACAACCCAGCCGCAGTGCTCAAAGCCAACGCAGAGGCGATGGTCAGCTTCACCCAGCTGATCAACGTATCCCTGCGCCCCGGCGATCGAGTAACCATTGACGCCCCCATGGGTGAGTCTTTGATTGTATCGATCAATGGCGTACAACAAGGCGAAATCGCCTCTTCTGAGCTGTTCGATGTGCTGCTCAGGTCCTGGGTTGGCAGTGTGCCTTTATCTTCGACCTTCCGGCAAGACATCCTAGCCGCCGGCGATATCGACCCAGCAATGGTCGCGCGTTTTGAGGGGTTAGAACCCACAAAAGAGCGCATTGCCTTTGCCAACAACTTACTTGAGCCAAGCGAGGCAGAAGCCAGCGAAAACGATGAACAAGCCGAGCAGCAAGTTGCCAGTGCCGACGACTCAGACAACACCGAGCAAGGCATTATTGATTCCTCGGCCATCAACACCAGTCTCGCGGTAGCCGCCCCAGAGCTACAAGCACCCAGCCTGCCGGCTAACCCCTCTGTACCAGAGGAAGAGACCGAGAGTGTTACCGTATCGGCCGTAGAGCCCAACTCGCAACCGGCTGAAGCCTCACCGGCGCCGCGAAACGATCAAGAAGATGAAGGTCCTGCGTTGCAGTTGGCCTCGCTGTCTAACGAGTCAATCCTCGACGACGACGATGAAGAACTGGAAGGCCCCATCAGCGTGGAATCCTTACTGGCGCAGCAGCTTTATCACTCTGAACTGCTGGCGCGCACCTACAAAATGGTGCGTTACCCCAGTCGAGCCATCAGAAAAGATTACGAGGGCCGGGTAACCCTGCAAGTAACCATCGATCAATACGGCATGCTGCTTAACACCGAAACCGTTGATGACTCCGGACACGGCTTACTGGATAGGGCTGCCCGCGATGCCATTAAGGACTCCAGCCCATTCCCAGCACCGCCCATGGACTTGCAGGGCGAATCCTTTACCTTTACCGTACCGATTGAGTTCCGCCTGGAATAGAATCGCGCCGTCTCAACAGATCTTTTACAGATAGGTCTGCCAATCAAAAAAGCCCACCAATAAAACGGTGGGCTTTTTTATTCCGCATACAAACGTATTAATTGAACAGCGATTTTACTTTGTCTAACTGCTTTTTCTGATTGTCGTCGAGTTTGTCCAGAAGCTCTTCCTTGGCTTTATCTTCTAACTCGTCTTTTAATTTCTCTTGCACACTGCGCCGCGCGCGCGCAATTAATGGTTTCAGCGCAGCTTGAGCCAGCTCGGTGGGCGTTAAGCCGTCGGTTTCTGAGCCGAGATTGGTTAGCTCAAAGCTCGGAATGGTCAGTTGCGATTCACCCCACTGATCCGACTTCAACGACACCGAATTATCGGCAAATACGATTTTCTTAACCGCCAACAGCACCTCTTCGGATTTACCGCCCGCGCCGGAAGTATCGGTATTTCCCTTACTTTCCGATTTTTGGCCGCCACCGGTGGAAGATTGAATGTTATCAAGTAGCGCTTTTAAGTTGGTATCGCTCACGGCTTTGTGTTCGGCCAGGATATTGACCTTGGAAATGGTGATTTCATCGATAACTTTAACTTCGCCCAACAGCGATTGCGGATCGACAGCCAACACCACTTTACCCAAGCTAAAAATATTGCCATCGCTAAAACCTTGGGGATTGGCAATGGTTAAGCCACTGAGCTCACCGCGTCCGTCTTTAAGTTGAATGTTGGATTTAGCTAAACGCACATCGGTTTGCGTAATTTCGCTACCTGCGGATTCAACAGCCACCTTAACGATTTTATTAATGTTCTGCGATACGACAACCACAGCAATAATTGCCACCACAATTAATGCCACCACGACTCCCAGCAGCACTTTTAATACTTTCATAGCTTCCTCCTTCTTTCTTTTTGTTTGTTTTGTTTGGCTTTTATTTAACGACCAACTGTTTAACGAAAAACTATTTAACGATCGACTGTTTAACGACTTTCTGTTTTACGAACAACGCCACAAGCACCATGAGCGCTGACCCGATTAAACTAGGACTTCTGTGCCTGTAAATTTCCTATGGCAACAAAAAAAGCCCCAATATTTGGAGCTTTTTTGTTTTCTATCTAAAAATTATGAGCCGATTATTAGGGTACACACTTAACTTTTCTTCCCCTGGTTCGCCACAGCGTCCATGGCTTCGGCCAGTGCAGATTCGTCAGCCAAATAATAATTTTTAATGGGTTTAAGGTTTTCGTCCAATTCGTACACCAACGGTGTGGCGGTTGGAATATTAACTTTCATGATGGCGTCTTCGCCCATATCATCGAGGTATTTCACCAATGCGCGTAGCGAATTGCCGTGTGCCGCCACCAGAATTTTTTGGCCCGCTTTAATATCCGGCACGATCACCTGCTCAAAATAAGGCACCACGCGCGCAACGGTATCGGCCAGGCATTCGCTCAAAGGAATGTCGGCGTCGGTTAAGCCGGCGTAGCGAGGATCGTTGCCGGGGTAGCGCTCGTCGTCTCTGGGTAATTCCGGCGGCGGCGTGTTGTAGCTGCGACGCCATATGAGCACCTGCTCTTCGCCGTGCTTGGCAGCGGTTTCCGCTTTGTTAAGCCCCTGCAAGCCACCGTAATGGCGCTCATTGAGCTTCCAGCTATTGATAACTGGCAAATAGCATTGATCCATTTCCGCCATGATCGACCAAGCGGTTTTAATGGCGCGGGTTAACACCGACGTGTAAACCTTATCGAACGAGTAGCCCTCTTCCTTAAGACGCTGACCCGCGGCAATGGCTTCGGCTTTACCTTTCTCAGAAAGATCCACGTCTTTCCAGCCGGTAAAGCGATTTTCTTTGTTCCACAAGCTTTCGCCGTGGCGAACTAACACCAATTTGTACATTGATACTCCTAGTTTCCCTGAGATTAACCGTGCCAAATGTCGGCGATTATAGCAGCTCTCTCGACCCTGTGTGCCGCGCCTTAACGGGCTTCGGTTTTACCGTCTTCGTCGTCGCTGCCCGGCAGTCGTAACTGCGAGGGGTCGAAACTGTCGCCTGGCGGACCGACGTTTTTGCCCGAGCCCAGCATCACACCCAGCCAGCGGGTTTCCTCAAAGCTTTCCAGGGCAATTTTAATGGTCATCGTCAGCGGAATGGACAACAGCATGCCGATTGAGCCGAGCACCCAGCCCCAAAATACCAACGATAAAAATACCACCAGCGTCGACATATCCAAGCCCTTGCCCATGGTGCGTGGCTCGATACCGTTGCCAACAATGCCGTTGACCAGCAAAAAGCCCAGCGCCGTTATGGCGGCATCGCCCGAGCCCAGTTGCACCAGCGACAAGAGCGTTGCCGGAATCGCGGCGAGAATGGAGCCTAAGGTGGGAATAAAATTAAGCAGGAATGCAATCAGCCCCCACAGTACGGCGTAATCCACGCCCTGTATCAACAACCAGATGGTAATAAACACGCCGGTCATCACACTCATGGCCAATTTAATGGCCATGTATCGGTTAACACTGTTGGTAAAACGCTTTACCGCGGCCAAGCCAGTTTTGCCATCGCCGGTGGCCAGTTTGTATTTGTCGCCAAAACGGATTTCCTCGGCCAATACAAACACCACGGTCAGCAAAATCAAAAAGGCGTTGGTCATCACATTGCCAAGGCTGGCCAAAGCATTGCCGACAAAGCCTAACGCGGCTCCAGGGTTAACACTTTCGCGCCACTGATTGGCGTCGATTTCCAGCCCATAACCCGACAACCAATGCATGGCATCGATACTGATGGTTTGCAGCCGCTGTTGGTACAACGGCAAATCCGAGCGGAAACTGTTGATCGATGAACCCACCACCGCACCGATCACCACGCCCAAAACAATGATGACGATAATAATCAGCAATATCGCCAACCAACTGGGCACGCCCATGCGCTTCATCCAAGTTAACGCCGGCGAGCACAGAATGGCGATGAACAGCGACAACAAAAACGGCACGAGTATGGCCTCCGCGGCTCTCATGCCAGCGACGATGATGACCACAGCCGCCGCCACTAAAATAAATCGGATTACCGGTGATGCTTGCACTGGGAAGCTCCCTTTTCGTTATTGTTCGTTAAACTCGGATCGCAGTTGGCTCAGAACCTCGGCCAACTGCGCCAAGCCTTGCTTGGTTAAAATGTATTCGCCCTGACTTCTGAACTCGTGTTCATCGATGCTCAAGCACGCTTGGCGCACCAAATCTAACTCGGGATTATCGCGAATTTCGTAGGCGATAAACACGCGCCAGTCATTTTCGTGCGCCTGGCCCACCAGCACCTGCTCTAATAATTGTTGTACACCGGCGGGAGTCACTTTATAGCGTGGGGTTTTTACTTTCAGCAATAAAATTACCACGATTGTAAAGACGATTATCGAAATAATCACAGAAACTAAAAAAGCCAAAATTCGTTGTCTCCGTTTACGCCAATGCGCTCATATTAGAACTCTAAGACTCCGACAACCGCGTGAGATTCCACGATCGAGATTATGCACCAATCCATTCGCACACCCCAACTCATTGATTTTTATCGCAAAAACAAACCAACAAAAAACAAACAAAACATTCGAGCTAAATCGACAATGCCCCTTTCTGAGGCCTTCCACCCCATGAAACACTGCCCATGTTATGGATATGTGAAATCTAAACGCACCAAAACCACGGTGACATGAAGAAAAAGACGTTTAGTTTAACGCCCAGCTACCCTATAATTCCGCACCACTGTCGACCCCTGCCAGCTTGATCCCGACGATCTGGCGCTCGAAGAGCGAAGTTTGCTCCTTGTCCGCACTTCCACTTGAATGAATGGTGAGGGTCCTTTTTTGCAATCTAGACCACGAAGGCACCCTCAATATGTCCGATCCTATTTCCAGCGACTTTTCCGCGCTGGGTTTGCCAGCTTCCCTCTGTGAATCACTCAAAGAACTCGGTTACGAACAACCCTCCCCCATTCAAGCACAAAGCATCCCGATTATTCTTCAGGGCAAAGACTTACTCGGCCTCGCTCAAACCGGTACCGGTAAAACAGCCGCCTTTGCGCTGCCCGCGCTGACCAATATCGATTTATCCAAAGCCGGCCCACAAGTGCTGGTATTAGCGCCAACGCGCGAATTGGCTATTCAGGTGGCCGAGGCCTTCCAGAGCTACGCCAAGCATGTGTCGGGCTTTCACATTGCGCCGATTTATGGCGGCCAGGATATGCGCCCGCAGTTGCGCCAATTGCAGCGCGGCGTGCACGTTGTGGTGGGCACACCGGGTCGAGTCATGGATCACCTGCGCCGCGGCAGTCTAGACCTCAAAAATCTGTCTATGCTAGTGCTCGACGAAGCCGACGAAATGCTGCGCATGGGCTTTATCGACGATGTGGAGTGGATTCTCGATCACACGCCAGACAATCGCCAGGTAGCGTTATTCAGCGCCACCATGCCGGCGGCCATCAAGAAAATTACCAACAACTACTTAAAAGATCCGGTTCGCATCCAGATTGAATCCAAAACCAAAACCGTCGATCGCATTGAGCAACAGTACGTGATGGTTAGCCCCAGCCGCAAAATCGACGCCTTAACGCGCATTTTGGAAGTGGAAGACTTCGACGGCCTGATCATGTTTGTGCGCACCAAAACCGCCACCGTAGAATTGGCGCAAAAACTCGAAGCGCGGGGCTACGCCAGCGCCGCGTTGAACGGCGACATCAATCAAAAGCAGCGCGAAATCACCATCGATCAGTTGCGCAACGGCAAAATCGACGTGGTCATCGCCACCGACGTGGCCGCGCGCGGTATCGACGTGCCGCGCATTACCCACGTGGTCAATTACGATATTCCCTACGACAACGAAGCCTACGTGCACCGCATTGGCCGTACCGGCCGGGCCGGGCGCTCGGGCAAGGCGATCTTGTTGGTAACGCCGCGCGAACGCCACCTGTTGCGCTCCATCGAACGCAGCACCGGCCAGCCGATTACTGAAACACGCCTACCCACCTCGGAAGAACTCACCACCCGCCGGGTTTCTAAGTTCCGCGAAAGCATTTTAGAAACCCTGGATTCTGAAGATTTGGCCGAATTTAAAGAGCTGATCGACGAGGTGCAGTCTGAGGTCAACGTCGACGCCGAAGAAATCGCCGCCGCACTGGCCTATCTGGCACAATCCGATCGCCCCTTGTTTGTCGCCAAAGATAAAGCGTTAGACGAACCCGTTGTGGCCCGTCGCCGCGAGGAACGCGGCAACGATCGACGCAGCGGCCCCTCAGGTGGTAAGCGCGAACGCTCGCGCGAGCCCATGGACTGCTACCGAGTGGAAGTGGGTCGCAAAGACGGCGTTCGACCCGGCGATATAGTGGGAGCTATCGCCAACGAGGCCAACATGCGCAGCCAAAATATTGGCCAAATTGCCATCAATGACACCCACAGCTATGTGCAATTGCCACAGGATTTGTCGGCCAGCGTCAGCGATACCCTTAAGCGGGTTTACGTGCGCAACAAGCCGCTAAACATCAGCAAAGTCAACGGCCCAGAGGCATCCTCTGTTTTCGCCAACCGCCGTCCTCGCCAGGGTGATCGCGGCAAAGACAACCGCCGATCTAACCGCTAAACAACCGCTTAGCGGTCGAATATGCTCTCTCCGCCCCTGAATCACCCAGGGGCTCCCCCTCATGCCAAGCGCCCAAATTGCCCAGTGCGAAATAAACTTTGCTCCTTTGCAGCAACCGGAGGCTGTGCAAGAATAAAGCGGTTTATTTTATAGGAAACTCTGATTAACTCATCCCTGAGTTAATCGCCGTGCGGTAATTGAAAATGTCATT
>CAYFFE010000017.1:0-42265 GCA_964342265.1 uncultured Cellvibrionaceae bacterium
AAAGCCATCGATTTGATGAGCGATATCGCCGGGCACTTAAAACGGCAGCAGAGGGTAAGGCAAGTAAAACCGTTAGAACCTGTTAAACCGATGACACTACCGGATTACGCGAAAGCCAAAACGCCAACGAAACCACCGGAAAAAGACTTGAAAGCCAGTAGTGATAGTAAGGCTAATAATGGTACGATGCTTCCAGAGAAAAGTGTTCCAAACAAGGTTGATAATGGAACTGTTCAAGGTTTACCAGTTCCGAAAACAGCTGCGGAACTTCGAGCCTCTCCAGGTAGAGCTTCTGGAGGGTTAAATTTACCAGAAGTAAATGGTAAGTGGTTTAAGGGAACGGAACGAAATCTAGGAAATATTCCTGGGCAAATTGCAGACGTTCTTAATGGGCAGCAATTTAAAAACTTTGATCAGTTCCGCGAAGCATTTTGGAAAGCTTCAGCGGCAGATACAAATTTAGCTTCTCAATTTAGCAAAGCAAATTTAGCCAGAATGGAACAAGGGTTGGCTCCTTACGTCAAAAAGTCACAGCAACTAGGTGGCCAGAGATCATATGTATTGCACCACAAAACACCTATTCAACACGGAGGTGCAGTTTACGATTTAAATAATTTGGTCGTTGTTACACCTAGGTTGCATAAAGAGATTTTGGATGGTTCATATCACTATGGGAAAAATTAGAAATGTCACTAGAAAAAAGCAAAGCTGAATTGATTGAGCTAGTTAGAAAAATAATGGAATGCAAGGGTTCTGAAGAAGAGATCGATGCTTGGGTGCTTGAAGTTGAAAATAGTGTTCAACATCCTGCTGTTTCAGATTTAATTTTTTATCCTGAAAATGATGATGTGACACCAGAGGAAGTTGTTGAAGAGGCTCTGGCATTTAAGCCCATGGGTTTGGAGTAATTTGACCAATTAGTTTATTGCAAACAAGACTACCAAAGATTATGGAGTTGCCTTTTTTGGTGAAGACAATCTTGGTTACTACACTTGTGAAGGTGCAACCATCGGACGCGATGGCAAGTCGTTTTTCTTTATGCCTTTGGACGACTCCGCTGCGGTACGTAATGCCGCCGATGCTGCTAAATGTACTGGGCGAGCACCTTCAGCCGAGGCTGCCTATTTAAGAGGTGGTGATACTATTGGTCAAGGTGATGATATTTTTGGTCTGAGCTTCCCAACTAGTGGTAAAACAGTTACACGGCCAACAGCACAAGATGCTGGTGGCTGGCCTCATTATTTAGAGGGTGGAAATACTGCAATCAAAACAGGTGATGGGCCGACTGCGGGTTATTTGGTAAATCAACGAGAGAGTTTGTGACTCCTGGTGGCGGTTTGGTTCCTGAAGGTTCTGTTTTGTTCAAACTTGGGCCTAATGGCGAATGGTTGCCAATAAAGAATTTCTGATGAGTAATACTAAATGGAAAGAAAAAGGTTGTGATGTGTGCCGTAAGCTTTGGGAGTCGGGGAAGCGCCCACCTGAACTCGCGGTAAGTTTTGAGCTGCATTCACGCCTCCATCGTTGTTCTAGTTGTGGCTCCTATTGGGAGCAGTTAGAGCGATATGCTGATATCATTGACGAAGGCGAAGCCAAAAAGCTTTTTCCCGAAGCGTTTACAAGAATGGAAAAATGACTGAACAATTAGTTGCCGAAAATGATTTAGAAAACAAATTGGTAAAAGCACACAAGAAAGAAATTGTGTTTAGCGATTTTCTTGAGCTGTTTTTAATGGCAGATGTTTTTGTTCCAAGCGCTTCTGAAGTGATGCCGGATGGCTCGGGAATGGAGCCTTTGCTTTTTAATAAACAAGATGTGCGAATGCTTGGGGTTTTTACAGCTATTTCCAAGCTATCTTTGTTTAAAGATAAGGCTCCATTTTGTTTAACGATGAAGGTTAAAGATTTATTGGCGCGGCTTCCTCCTGATAGTGGTTTGGTGGTTAATCCTGGATATGATATCGGCTTTGATTTGCCACCTGATGGAATTCAAAGCATCCTAAATGATTATTGATCTTAAAAAGCGGCAGAGCCTTTGGCTTTAGCCGCTTTTTTTTGCGTAGATTTTACGAAGCACTTTGCTGTTGAATAACCGTATCAATCATCTCAATAATAAACTTTTGTTTAGAGCGAGGTAGTAGGTTTACCCGCTCAATCTGCTGTAGATAATACAAAAGGACATCCATACATTTGACATACACCTCCTGCTGCCCAATTATCCGCGACCATGACCAAAGCTCGCTACGAGCAAATTGACATAGATGCAGCGTCGTTTTACCACTGTTATGTGCGGTGTGTTCGCACTGCATATTTGTGTGGTGAAGAGTAAGGCAACCGGGGCAAATTACGATCACCGCAAACAATGGATCGTATAAGCATTGGACGCGTAAATCTTCAATTACTTTAAATAAAAGCCTCTAGAATAAACAAATCCCAAGCAACCCTCCCTGGTGCTTGGTTCCAGCCCGGCCATCCTTGGCCGGTCGTTCGCTCCTAAAAATGCAGTGCATTTTTTATAGCTTCGCTATACCGTCGCTCACCCAATTAACGGCCGTGCGCGATGCCAAAGGCCAACACACCCGCTACAAGCGCAACACCCAGGGCCAGGTTACCGCCGTGGTTTACCCCGATGGCAGCCGCAGCCAATACGAGTACGATGCCAGCGGCAACTGCACCGCCATTACCAACCCGGCAGGCCTTACCGAGCGTTACCAATACAACCCACTAGGACTAGTGAGTGAGCACCAAGCCGCCGATGGCCGCATTACCCGCTACGACTACAACGGCCTCTCGCAAGTGGTCAAACGCACCGACTCCCTCGGCCAAACCCTGCACTACCACTACGATGGCGAGCGCAACTTAACTGGCCTGACCAACGAAAACGGCGAGCGTTACCAGCTTAAATACGACCTCAACGAGCGATTAATTGAGGAAATCGGCTTTGATGGCCGCATCCAGCGCTATCAATACAACTCGCTAGGCCACCTCACCGCCAGCGAAGAAATCAGCCAAGACGACACCTGCCTAACCCGCATCCGTTACCAGCGTGATAACCAAGGCCGCTTACTGGAGCAATGGCAAGAAATCCACAACGGCGAGCCACAAGAAAAACAACTAAAACACTTTAGCTACGACCCCGCAGGCCGCCTCACTCAAGCCAATAACGATCACCGTCAGCTCAAATGGCAATACGATGCCTTAGGCCGAGTCACCGAAGCCCATCAAGACCAACACGTTATTCACCATCAATATGATGCTCTTGGCAGAAGAATCGGCAGCCAACTACCCAACGGCGAACAGATCGATTACCAATTTGACGAGGCCGGTTTACTGGCCCAGGTTAATTACAATCAACAACTTATCGCCCAATTTAGCCACGACGAACTAGGCCGCGAAACCGAACGCACCCTCGGCAACAACCTCACTCGCCAACAAAGCTACGACCCGCAAGGGCGCTTACAACAACAGCGATTAACCAAAACCCAAGGCGACCAAGCGCAGCTCATTAACCAGCGCCAGTACCACTACAACCAACAAGGCCAGCTCAGCCAAATCGACGACAACCGCCGTGGCCAAACACACTACCACTACGATGCAAACGACCGGCTAGCCGAGGTACAAGGCCCCAACCCCGAGCAGTTTATCCACGACCCAGCCGGTAACCTACTCAGCCAAACTGGTGAGCCCGCCCAATCCGGGCAAATCAGCAAGAACCGCCTCAATTTCCAAGGCGACCGCCACTACACCTACGACCAACGCGGCAACCGCATCCGCGATGCGCGGGGTAAAGGGCAGAAGCTCATAACCACCTTTGAATATGATGGCTTAAACCAACTTACTGCCGTTAATAACCAAGGCCAGAAAACCCAATACCACTACGACGCCTTGGGCCGTCGTATTGCTAAAATAAACGAGCAAGCCAGAACCGAATTCCTCTGGAATGACGATGTTTTATTAAACGAACACACCGAAGAAAACGGCAAAACAGCTCACACAAAAATTTATCTATACGAGCCCAATAGCTTTAAGCCACTTGCTCAAGTTATCGACCAAGAAATCTACCACTACCACCTGGATCACTTGGGTACACCGTTGGAAATCACCAATGCCAGTGGCCAAATTGCGTGGAGCGCTAGCTATCGAGCCTATGGTAATTTAGCCCTTGCCGATGTGGAGCAGGTAGATAATAACCTAAGGTTCCAAGGGCAGTACTTTGATGAAGAGACTGGGCTACATTACAATCGGTTTCGGTACTATGATCCGGAGAGTGGGCGGTTTACCCAGCAGGACCCGATTGGGTTGTTGGGTGGGATTAATAACTACCAGTACGCGCCGAACCCAATTGGCTGGGTTGATCCGCTGGGGTTGGTGTGTAAAGAACGGTATGAACGTTACAAAGCGCTAAGAGCCGAAGGATATAGCGCTAAGGAAGCTACAGCGCTTTCGAAAGCTAGTCGAGCAAGGGCAGCCTCAAATTTTGATGTTTTGGCTCATAAGGAAAATGCTCTCGATATAGAGTCTCGTTTGGCTAAAGGCCCGTTAGATAATGCCGAAGTTAGGCAATGGTATAACGAGAAAGTAGCAGTAATTCCCAAGATGAATGCTCAGTGGGAAAGGCATGGAATTGATTTAGAAACCAGGGCGCGTAATGCACACGCTATTAGGCATGATGCTCGAATTGGGGCGCGTAGCTTGATGTCTGATCCGTTAGAAGTTGAGCAATTGAGGGCAAGAGACATGGCAATACATCAGAATCCAGATGGGCCATCTTTTGAATCTTTGGTCGATAAGGGTATAAAGAATGGAGCAACAAAGGAGGGCGCGCTTAGTTCCATTATCGATAGTTCAAATAGAACTAATGCTGAATACAACAAGAAGTTTGGTATACAAAAGGACAAAAAATAAGATGACTTACAGTGCCGATTATTACTTGTCTTCGAAAATCAATTGGACCAAAACAGGTGACGCTGAATACCCTTATTCAGCGCACAGTGAAGGTGAAAAGCTAATTGTGAGGCTCAATGATTTCCCAGCTGAGCCAATGTATACATTACTTGTCTCAGAATCGGTATTATGTGATTTTGATGATTGGCCTAAGCCTTGGAGTCGTCCTGCGCAAGCATAAAGTTAGGTCTTTTATTTGAATCAAGTGTTTTCTGAGGCTTTTACCCATTAGGCTAATTGTCAATAAATGGCACTAAAAAATTATCCCAACATCTCGGGAAGATTGCATTTTCTGCTGGCCAGCGCAGCAGTTGCTCTTTAACAAATTACTACCGGTTTCTCATTAGTATTGGTGTTTGTTGTATTCACCAGTCACCCATCGAGATCAAGCTATTGTTAGATAGCCCTGGCTTTCGCCCCAGAAAAAAGACTTCCAACATATGTTTAGCAAAGATGGAAAGCCTGTTATTGCCGATCCACTTGATGCATATAGCGGAAAGTACGCCGATGAAGATGGTGTCAAAAAAACATTAAACACATTAAAACAAAATATTGAAATGATAGAAGACATTTTGAACAAAAAAACAAATCATAGAGAATTCCAAAAAACATGGCCACATTTACTGATACAATCCGACCTTTAATCACAGAAAGCCAGGAAATCCTACAGAAGACTTAGGGTCAAGTCTTTAATTTTGGATGCTCTTTTACACTCTCGCGAAAGTCTAGCCCCAGGTTATTGGAATGATCCAGTCACAATAACCACCTACCCACCTGCCACTCGCATGCTTAAAAACAGCAACCAGGTGGCGGGTTCCCACCACACAATCTGGATACACAAAGCCGAGGCCAATCATGCAATGCCCATCTTGCGAATCTGGAATCTCCCACGCCTTTTTGAGAGAAGAAGACTTAGACGGCGGCGATGAATTCGAATGCCCGTCATGCGGTATTCTGCTGCGTTACCTAATTGATGAGGGCACCTATACAGGTGCTCAAGCCAAATCGTTTGAAATTGTGGACGATGAAGACGAGTGAGCGAACCCATCAATCGACGGAGCCGCTTGGGTGTTATTTAGGTGGTGTGTCTACTGGTTGATAAGGGCCGTTTTAGGGCTAGTTGCCACCCCTCTTTTGGGTGGGCGGCTTGAGCTTCGCTTAGGCCCCGAGTCAACATGTCGACACGGGGTCGAACATCGGTATATACCATACGCAACTACGTTGCCAAGCAAAACCAAGCTAAGTGCCTGTAATTAAAGGGCTTTTACGATGTTATAATCGAACATCTATCGATGTTAAATTGTAACACCGATGTTCGATTGTAACATAACTGCTCGTAAGCGGTTGAATTTAAAAGGTTTTATATGAAAGGCGAAGAGTTAGTCCATGTTTCACTTAAGGCGTCAAAAAGTTTGATAAAAAGTGTCGAAGATTTAGGGAAAAAAGAGGGGGCGCTTAATCGCTCAGATGCGGTGAGAATGGCCTTGATGAAAGCCGTTGTTATGGACGAAGAATTTCAGCGTTATCAACATCTTTTTGAACTGGTCACAATGAAAACACTTTACACACTAAGGCGCATTGCGCTGGAGCGTGGACAAGACTTTGTTGACGATATCGATCAGGGATTCGAGGCAGAGCGACGAGACCTAGAGCAACTGATTTTAGAATTTGGGGTTAATGTCTAAAGGCGACCTAGCCCTTTAGGGTGGGTCGTTCATCGCTTAAAAAGTCGTACTTATTACTAGGCGGGGCCGTACCGCCATTAATCTTCACTCCGCTTTCGATTCCGTCTATTGCGCGGAATTAAATTCTCAGTGTTACCCACCAGCTTCCACCGCGCCGTGTGCGTGCCAACGTGGGGAGCGTGACTGCTGTTTCCCCTCCCAGGGTAGCACCGTGCTCGGCAGGTCAAGGGTAAATGAACGGCACAAAAGCGCGCCGCCCTTGACCAGCCTGCGCGCGATGCTCCCCGGAGTGGCAAACATCAGCCACTTATGTTCAGGATGAACGGTATGCCGCGAGCACAGGACGTGCGAGAGCGGTCAGGAGTTAATGCAATGCACAATGTCCCATCGGAAATCGAAAAAATCATTAATGTTGCCAACGAACTGGCGTGCACAGGCAGTACCAACGGTTCAGCCAGCGAGATCATCGCGGCGGCGTTCGTTATGAATCGTATGGAGTTCTTACCAGAGGGTGTTGCCGTAATCGACGCGTGGGAGCAATTGGATTATCACTGGCAACGTTACGTTAAAGAGGTGCGCGGCTTTTACAGTGATTTACTGGTGCCTTGGTAGGCACAAGGGGCGCGTAGCGCCCCTGTAAAAATATAGCTAGGTTAGCTTCACTGTTTTACGCCAGGGGTACAGGTTTATACCTTTGGTTTTTGCAATCTTGTACGCATAACCACGGTATATGTGGCCAATTATAAAAGTACTAATACCTATTCCAAGCAACATTAAAGAATTGCCCAACGCCTGCTCGGGTGCGGCCATGCTTGCTGTCGCCAACGCTATTATTAAGATTCCATAGACAAAAAAATAAGCAATAAAAAGTGTTGTAATTACAAGGTCAGCCCATGCGGCAACCTTTACTTCTCTTGCAGACGGAGGATCGATATAGCTTAGGTGTTGTTGCACGCTGGACTTAAGGTAAGTGAGGGCGCCAAGGGCGAGCGTGCCAGAGAATTTAATTGCCCTGATTAAAAATAGAAAAATATCTCTCTTGCTTACGATGTATTTGTCGATAACTAAAAGTAAAGCAATGCAGAGGAAAGCCGTACGAAAAGGCTCGGTTACAAATACATAGCTTAGCTCAGTAAAAACCTTTATATCCATTTCTGTCACGCCTCGTGAATGGTTAGTGGATTAAGCTGATTGTTGCTGTTTTATCAGTGCCTCTAAAATATCGGTAATGAACTTCTGCTTGTTTTTAGATAGAGATTCAATCTGTTGCATCTGTCGTTGTAGTACAGATGCCGGGCCGCGTTTACTTGGGACTGATTCGATGCCAATCAATTGTTCCAAGGACACAGCGAACAGCTTAGCTAGCGTAGGCAACAATGAAGCTGGAATCTTTCTAGTTCCCGCTTCATAGGCAGCAATAAGCTGTTGAGAAATACCGAGAGCTTCCGCCAGTGTTTTTTGAGTCCAGCCTAACTCCTTGCGTAAGTCGGCGACTCGCTTCCCGAGTGCCTTGAAAAAAGCTTTGTCATCCAGGTTCATTAATGCATCCACCAAGCTATAGGAAATCTTTGGCATAGCATAACCCCGTTTTTTTACCTTTGGTTTTGAGTAGTTGAAGTTACTACAAAGTGTGGTATTCTGCAAATCAGTTATTTTTTTGTAGTAGCTCTTGACAACGTTTTGGAGTTAGCAGCCAATGGCACGCATACCCACCGACCAACTCAACCGCATTAAATCCGACATCTCGCTCCTGCGCTTGGTCGAGAGCCAAGGCTTTGAGATCACGAAGCAAGGCAAGGACTCGGTGGTCAAGTGCCCGTTCCATGATGACGATACGCCCTCCTGTGTGATTAGCCCTAAAACCAACCTGTTCCACTGCTTTGGTTGTGGCGCGGGCGGTTCGGTGATTGATTGGGTAATGAAAACCCAAGGGGTTAGCTTCCGGTTAGCGTGTGAGTTGTTGCTCAAAGATGTGGGTGCGGTGGCGGAAGCACCGACTAAAACCATCAAAAAAACCACTGCGCAAAAACTCACTTCCCCTTTAGCTGCTGATCTCTTAGCCGCTGATGCCCACCAGGCGTTAAGCGAAGTGATTGAGTTTTATCACTCGACCTTGTTAGAAAACGACGAGGCGTTGGCGTACTTGGACAAGCGCGGTTTAAATGATCCTGAATTAATCCGTGAGTTTAAACTGGGTTACGCCAACCGGACGTTGGCCTACCATATCCCACAAAACAACCGCGAGGCAGGCGGTAAAATCCGCGAGCAATTAAAACAGGTGGGCATTTTACGTAAGAGTGGCCACGAGCATTTTAATGGGTCTTTGGTGGTTCCCGTGATGAATACTGACGGAAAAATCACCGAAGTTTATGGCCGTAAAACCCGCGACGATTTAACCAAAGGTACGCCTAAACACCTGTATTTACCGGGTGAGCATCGCGGCGTGTTTAACGAAAAAGGGCTAAAAAATCAGCGTGAGGTGGTGCTGTGTGAATCGTTGATTGATGCCATGACCTTCTGGGTTCACGGTGTTAAAAACGTCACCGCGAGCTTCGGCACCCAGGGTTTTACCGCTGACCTTTTAGCCGCCTTTAAACGGCACCGTATCCAAAAAATTACCCTTGCCTACGACCGGGACGAGGCCGGAAACACCGCCGCCGAAAGCTTGGCCGAGCAGTTGCAGGCGGAAGGCTTCGAGTGCTGGCGGGTGCTGTTGCCGCTGGGGATGGACGTTAACCAATATGCTGGTGAGGCCGGTTCTACCGCGCTGGCCAACGATCGGCTAGGGCAAGCGCTGCGCAAGGCGGAATGGTTAGGAGGCGCTACCGCGCCCCCGGCTGATGCTGTAGGCGTTGAAAAAAACACGGTTGTTACCGCATCCAATGACAACCAAGATAAGGTCCCCCCTTTAGCCGCCGAAGCTATTACCACTAAGCTAGCCGACGAGGTTCGTTGCGAAGTCAATGAGCGGGAGGTGCTGTTCGACTTCTCCGGCCGGGTGTATCGAGTGCGGGGCTTGGCTAAGAACACCACCGAGGGCCAGCTAAAAATCAACCTGATGGCGGCCAATGAATCGGGTTATCACACGGACAGCTTAGAGCTGTACCACGCCAAGCAGCGCCAAGTGTTTATTAACCAAACCAGCATCGAGCTGGGTGTCGAGCACGATGTCATCAAGGCCGACTTGGGTAAGGTATTGCTCAAGTTGGAAGCCTTGCAGGATGCAGCGCGGCAAGACAAAAGCCTTGACGATGGCGGGGTAAAACCGCTCACCAGTGACGAGCAGGTGCAAGCGCTTGAGTTGTTGAGAGACCCACACTTGTTGCAAAGAATCCTTGATGACTTTAACCAGGTGGGTTTAATCGGCGAAGACAGTAACAAGCTGGTGGGCTACTTGGCGTGTGTCTCTCGCAAGCTGCCAAAGCCGCTGGGCGTGGTGATTCAATCGAGCAGTGCCGCCGGTAAAAGCTCGCTGATGGATGCCATTTTAAACCTGATGCCCGAAGAGGAACGGGTGAGCTACTCGGCCATGACCGGCCAAAGCTTGTATTACTTAGGTGAGACCTACCTCAAGCATAAAATCTTGGCCATTGCCGAGGAAGAAGGCGCCCACAATGCCAGCTATGCCTTAAAACTGCTGCAAAGTGAGGGTGAGGTCAAAATCGCCAGTACCGGCAAGGATGAAACCACCGGCGACCTCGTGACGAAAGAATACCGTGTGGAAGGCCCAACGCAGTTGTTTATGACCACTACGGCCATCGACGTGGACGAAGAGTTAATGAACCGTTGCTTGGTGTTAAGCGTGGATGAATCCACCGCTCAAACTCAAGAAATCCATCGCCGCCAGCGCCAAGCTGAAACCCTCGACGGCTTGTTCCAGCAAAAAACCGGCTCGGCCATTATCCAGCAACACCAGAATGCGCAACGGTTGTTAAAGCCGCTGGCGGTGGTCAATCCCTACGCCGAGCAATTAACCTTCCTGAGTGACAAAACCCGCACCCGGCGCGATCACGTTAAATACCTCACGCTGATTAAAACCATCACCCTGTTGCACCAATACCAACGAGAATTAAAAACCGCAACCCGCCATGGTGTCACCGTGGAGTACATCGAGGTCACGCTAGCCGACATCGAAGCGGCGAACCAGCTTGCCCACCAAGTGCTGGGCCGTACCTTGGATGAGCTGCCGCCACAGACGCGCAAGCTGCTGTCGTTAATCCAAGACTGGGTTCAAGCCCAATGCCAAGCGCACAGCATCCAGCAAAGCCACTTCCGCTTTAGCCGCCGACAAATCCGGGAAATTACCGGGTGGAGCGACAATCAACTCAAGGTGCATTGCTTCCGACTGCAAGAAATGGAGTACCTACTGGTTCACCGAGGTGGACGCGGGGCCAGCTTTGACTATGAACTGCTTTACGATGGTGACGGCGAGAGCCGTCACATGATGCAGCTCATGAGTACGGAAACTTTAAAACAGGAGTATGACGGCAACCGGTTGGAGGGAAAACAAAAAAAGTTGGGCTTAGCCGGTACGGAGTTGGCCCCAAGTTGCCCCCAAGTTGGTGGGGTGTTGGCGTCAAGTTGGGATAAGGAAAACACCGCCCAGCCCAGAGTTAACGGGGCCTCCCTGCATTGGGTGGATGAAACCACGCAAAACAGCACTTCTGGGCCAGCAAACAATGAGCCGGTCGTAGTCTCCGCACAGTCGTAGCCCTAACCGTATGCCTCGCAAGAAACGCACAGGCAAAACCAGCCTGCCCAAGTTAGCCGTAGAGCACAACGGCTTGTACCCCTACTTAGCCAAGTACCTGGAATGGCTCAAGGTAAAGGGCTTCTCCGAAGAAACCAACCGCCGCAAAGACAGCACGCTACGCCAGTTTATTGCCTGGTGTGACGAGCGCGCTATCAGCGACCCCAAAACCATCACCAAGCCGATGCTAGAGCGTTACCAGCGGCACCTATTTTATTATCGGCAGGCCAACGGCAAGCCGTTGGCGTTCAGCTCACAAAACGTGTTTCTGTCGGCAGTGAAAAGCTGGTTTAAATGGCTCACGCAAGAAAATTACTTGCCCAGCAATCCCGCCTCTGAGGTGGTGGCCATCAAGCGGCCCAAGCAACTGCCCGATGCGGTGCTCAGCATTGACGAAGTAGAAACCATCTTAAACGCCATCGATGTAAGCAACACCGAAGGGCTACGCAATCGGGCCTTGCTGGAAACCGTGTACAGCACGGGCATAAGGCGTAGCGAAGTATGCCGGTTGTTGCTGTCAGACATCGACTTCCAGCGGGGCAGCTTGTTTGTGCGGCAAGGCAAAGGCAGTAGGGATCGATGTGTGCCCATTGGGGCCAGAGCCTTAACCTGGCTGCGCCGTTATCTGGATCAGGCCCGGCCACACCTGCTGACCGATCTGATCGAGCAACACCTGTTCCTCAACGCCTATGGCGAACCCATTACCCCAAGCTACCTGGGCCACCAGGTTAAAAAGCTACTCACTCAGGCCGGTATCGAGCGCACAGGCGGTTGTCACCTGTTCCGCCATGCCATGGCCACCCACATGCTAGAAAACGGCGCAGAGCTGCGCTACATACAAGCCATTCTCGGCCACGAAGACATCAACACCACCACGATCTATACCCACATCGCCATCGAACAACTGCGCCAAGTACACGAGCGCACGCACCCGGCCAAAGCCTGACGCTGTAAAAACTATCAGCAACCGACAGCCCAACACTGTCAATACTCCCAGTAATCGATCCTTGTTCCAATAGAGTGAGTTCCATAGACTCGGTGCCTCTGGATAACCGTGTTTAAGGGCCAAAACCGCGTCTAGGGCAAAAAATTAATACGGTGGGATGCGTCAGGGGTTAGGAGCTTGCAAAGCCAGATAGCATCGGGGTTTACAGCAATCTGAGCACAGGACCGGCTCGGGCGACCGGTTCACCCAACAGGACCCGATTGGGCTTTTAGGCGGGACGAACAATTACCAATACGCGCCGAATCCCGTCTCTTGGATAGACCCCTATGGATTAACTAATTTAAAGGGAGTGGACTTCACAGGGTCGCCTGATCTATATCCTGTCTCGGATGGTCAATCAAACATTGTCACAATTCAGCTGCAGGGTAATCGCTACGGAGATTTTAAAGAAGCTAACGTTGCCGGTGGTTTTGGTAAGTCCGGTAAGTCGACTCCGCAAGGATATACTTGGCACCATATGGATGATTATGATCCCGTCAGCAATACATCCAGCATGCAATTAGTAAAGCGTGAGGCACACGAAGCCTCGTTCCCGCACATGGGTTCGGTTAAGCAATATCAGGATGCCCATGGTGTTAAGTATGAAACGCCAGAAGCGCGAGCTGTTGCAAGAGAGCTGAACAGCCCCTCAGTGTCTACGCAAACTAACTGCCCGAAAGAAAAATTTTGAGGTTAATAGGATGGTTAATAAAGAGCTTGTTACTGTCGATGATGATTTTCTTTCTTTGACACTGGATGATTCTTTTCTAGCTAAAAATGGTATTGCTTTTGAAGGAGAAAAAATCGAGGGAAGCGATGTTGAACTCGATATTTTTGTGGAAGCATGCAATTTCTTGCTGAAAAACAAGCCAGAAATCGAGAAGGTAATAATTTCTAAAGCTGCTAAATACTACAGTGACCGCGTTCTCACTAAAAAAGAGCGTTATGAGTCAGTGTTCAAAATTTCTTTAAAGGAGCTTTCTGATCCCACTGATATTCAATATATGATCTCTTTAACCAAAATCTATGTAGATGTTGAAGACACTTGTGCACAAAGCTTAGGGTTTGTATTTCACTGCGACTGGGATTCAGAGCATGGGTTTGGCGCCAAGTTATCAAGTTTAAATGAGTGTGAAGTCGGTGGTGCTGATATCGCTTTTACTTGAGTTTCAATCAACGTGTGAGGGTCAAGTCTGGTCCCGTACCACCCGGACAGTTCGATCTCCGGCACCACCCGCCTGCTAGGCTCCACAGCACAAGTCCAATTTTAAATGGCACAGTCGAAGCTTAAAAAAATACACTTTCAGCAGGCAGGAAAGTGTTTTTATTGTCGGGAGCCGCTAGCGCTCCAGTCTGCCTCGCTCGATCACCTTACCCCCAAATCCCTGGGCGGTTCAGATAACGACGATAACTTGGTGTGTTGTTGCGTGGCGATCAATCAACTGTTTGCCAATACACCACTCAAGCAAAAAGTTGATGTGTTGTTCTCTTGGGGGGATCGCTTTCAGTGCCCGATGAAACCCAAAGTCATTCCAGAGCCAAAGCCAGAGCTGACACCCGTTACAAATAATAACTCAGACATAAGCTGCGCAGATTAATTGATGAGAGCACCTATACAGGTGCTCAAGCCACATCGTTTGAAATTGTGGACGACGAAGACGAGTGATCAAACCCATCAATCGACGGAGCCGCTTGGGTGTTATTTAGGTGGTGTGTCTACTGGTTGATAAGGGCCGTTTTAGGGCTAGTTGCCACCCCTCTTTTGGGTGGGCGGCTTGAGCTTCGCTTAGGCCCCGAGTCAACATGTCGACACGGGGTCGAACATCGGTATATACCATACGCAACTACGTTGCCAAGCAAAACCAAGCTAAGTGCCTGTAATTAAAGGGCTTTTACGATGTTATAATCGAACATCTATCGATGTTAAATTGTAACACCGATGTTCGATTGTAACATAACTGCTCGTAAGCGGTTGAATTTAAAAGGTTTTATATGAAAGGCGAAGAGTTAGTCCATGTTTCACTTAAGGCGTCAAAAAGTTTGATAAAAAGTGTCGAAGATTTAGGGAAAAAAGAGGGGGCGCTTAATCGCTCAGATGCGGTGAGAATGGCCTTGATGAAAGCCGTTGTTATGGACGAAGAATTTCAGCGTTATCAACATCTTTTTGAACTGGTCACAATGAAAACACTTTACACACTAAGGCGCATTGCGCTGGAGCGTGGACAAGACTTTGTTGACGATATCGATCAGGGATTCGAGGCAGAGCGACGAGACCTAGAGCAACTGATTTTAGAATTTGGGGTTAATGTCTAAAGGCGACCTAGCCCTTTAGGGTGGGTCGTTCATCGCTTAAAAAGTCGTACTTATTACTAGGCGGGGCCGTACCGCCATTAATCTTCACTCCGCTTTCGATTCCGTCTATTGCGCGGAATTAAATTCTCAGTGTTACCCACCAGCTTCCACCGCGCCGTGTGCGTGCCAACGTGGGGAGCGTGACTGCTGTTTCCCCTCCCAGGGTAGCACCGTGCTCGGCAGGTCAAGGGTAAATGAACGGCACAAAAGCGCGCCGCCCTTGACCAGCCTGCGCGCGATGCTCCCCGGAGTGGCAAACATCAGCCACTTATGTTCAGGATGAACGGTATGCCGCGAGCACAGGACGTGCGAGAGCGGTCAGGAGTTAATGCAATGCACAATGTCCCATCGGAAATCGAAAAAATCATTAATGTTGCCAACGAACTGGCGTGCACAGGCAGTACCAACGGTTCAGCCAGCGAGATCATCGCGGCGGCGTTCGTTATGAATCGTATGGAGTTCTTACCAGAGGGTGTTGCCGTAATCGACGCGTGGGAGCAATTGGATTATCACTGGCAACGTTACGTTAAAGAGGTGCGCGGCTTTTACAGTGATTTACTGGTGCCTTGGTAGGCACAAGGGGCGCGTAGCGCCCCTGTAAAAATATAGCTAGGTTAGCTTCACTGTTTTACGCCAGGGGTACAGGTTTATACCTTTGGTTTTTGCAATCTTGTACGCATAACCACGGTATATGTGGCCAATTATAAAAGTACTAATACCTATTCCAAGCAACATTAAAGAATTGCCCAACGCCTGCTCGGGTGCGGCCATGCTTGCTGTCGCCAACGCTATTATTAAGATTCCATAGACAAAAAAATAAGCAATAAAAAGTGTTGTAATTACAAGGTCAGCCCATGCGGCAACCTTTACTTCTCTTGCAGACGGAGGATCGATATAGCTTAGGTGTTGTTGCACGCTGGACTTAAGGTAAGTGAGGGCGCCAAGGGCGAGCGTGCCAGAGAATTTAATTGCCCTGATTAAAAATAGAAAAATATCTCTCTTGCTTACGATGTATTTGTCGATAACTAAAAGTAAAGCAATGCAGAGGAAAGCCGTACGAAAAGGCTCGGTTACAAATACATAGCTTAGCTCAGTAAAAACCTTTATATCCATTTCTGTCACGCCTCGTGAATGGTTAGTGGATTAAGCTGATTGTTGCTGTTTTATCAGTGCCTCTAAAATATCGGTAATGAACTTCTGCTTGTTTTTAGATAGAGATTCAATCTGTTGCATCTGTCGTTGTAGTACAGATGCCGGGCCGCGTTTACTTGGGACTGATTCGATGCCAATCAATTGTTCCAAGGACACAGCGAACAGCTTAGCTAGCGTAGGCAACAATGAAGCTGGAATCTTTCTAGTTCCCGCTTCATAGGCAGCAATAAGCTGTTGAGAAATACCGAGAGCTTCCGCCAGTGTTTTTTGAGTCCAGCCTAACTCCTTGCGTAAGTCGGCGACTCGCTTCCCGAGTGCCTTGAAAAAAGCTTTGTCATCCAGGTTCATTAATGCATCCACCAAGCTATAGGAAATCTTTGGCATAGCATAACCCCGTTTTTTTACCTTTGGTTTTGAGTAGTTGAAGTTACTACAAAGTGTGGTATTCTGCAAATCAGTTATTTTTTTGTAGTAGCTCTTGACAACGTTTTGGAGTTAGCAGCCAATGGCACGCATACCCACCGACCAACTCAACCGCATTAAATCCGACATCTCGCTCCTGCGCTTGGTCGAGAGCCAAGGCTTTGAGATCACGAAGCAAGGCAAGGACTCGGTGGTCAAGTGCCCGTTCCATGATGACGATACGCCCTCCTGTGTGATTAGCCCTAAAACCAACCTGTTCCACTGCTTTGGTTGTGGCGCGGGCGGTTCGGTGATTGATTGGGTAATGAAAACCCAAGGGGTTAGCTTCCGGTTAGCGTGTGAGTTGTTGCTCAAAGATGTGGGTGCGGTGGCGGAAGCACCGACTAAAACCATCAAAAAAACCACTGCGCAAAAACTCACTTCCCCTTTAGCTGCTGATCTCTTAGCCGCTGATGCCCACCAGGCGTTAAGCGAAGTGATTGAGTTTTATCACTCGACCTTGTTAGAAAACGACGAGGCGTTGGCGTACTTGGACAAGCGCGGTTTAAATGATCCTGAATTAATCCGTGAGTTTAAACTGGGTTACGCCAACCGGACGTTGGCCTACCATATCCCACAAAACAACCGCGAGGCAGGCGGTAAAATCCGCGAGCAATTAAAACAGGTGGGCATTTTACGTAAGAGTGGCCACGAGCATTTTAATGGGTCTTTGGTGGTTCCCGTGATGAATACTGACGGAAAAATCACCGAAGTTTATGGCCGTAAAACCCGCGACGATTTAACCAAAGGTACGCCTAAACACCTGTATTTACCGGGTGAGCATCGCGGCGTGTTTAACGAAAAAGGGCTAAAAAATCAGCGTGAGGTGGTGCTGTGTGAATCGTTGATTGATGCCATGACCTTCTGGGTTCACGGTGTTAAAAACGTCACCGCGAGCTTCGGCACCCAGGGTTTTACCGCTGACCTTTTAGCCGCCTTTAAACGGCACCGTATCCAAAAAATTACCCTTGCCTACGACCGGGACGAGGCCGGAAACACCGCCGCCGAAAGCTTGGCCGAGCAGTTGCAGGCGGAAGGCTTCGAGTGCTGGCGGGTGCTGTTGCCGCTGGGGATGGACGTTAACCAATATGCTGGTGAGGCCGGTTCTACCGCGCTGGCCAACGATCGGCTAGGGCAAGCGCTGCGCAAGGCGGAATGGTTAGGAGGCGCTACCGCGCCCCCGGCTGATGCTGTAGGCGTTGAAAAAAACACGGTTGTTACCGCATCCAATGACAACCAAGATAAGGTCCCCCCTTTAGCCGCCGAAGCTATTACCACTAAGCTAGCCGACGAGGTTCGTTGCGAAGTCAATGAGCGGGAGGTGCTGTTCGACTTCTCCGGCCGGGTGTATCGAGTGCGGGGCTTGGCTAAGAACACCACCGAGGGCCAGCTAAAAATCAACCTGATGGCGGCCAATGAATCGGGTTATCACACGGACAGCTTAGAGCTGTACCACGCCAAGCAGCGCCAAGTGTTTATTAACCAAACCAGCATCGAGCTGGGTGTCGAGCACGATGTCATCAAGGCCGACTTGGGTAAGGTATTGCTCAAGTTGGAAGCCTTGCAGGATGCAGCGCGGCAAGACAAAAGCCTTGACGATGGCGGGGTAAAACCGCTCACCAGTGACGAGCAGGTGCAAGCGCTTGAGTTGTTGAGAGACCCACACTTGTTGCAAAGAATCCTTGATGACTTTAACCAGGTGGGTTTAATCGGCGAAGACAGTAACAAGCTGGTGGGCTACTTGGCGTGTGTCTCTCGCAAGCTGCCAAAGCCGCTGGGCGTGGTGATTCAATCGAGCAGTGCCGCCGGTAAAAGCTCGCTGATGGATGCCATTTTAAACCTGATGCCCGAAGAGGAACGGGTGAGCTACTCGGCCATGACCGGCCAAAGCTTGTATTACTTAGGTGAGACCTACCTCAAGCATAAAATCTTGGCCATTGCCGAGGAAGAAGGCGCCCACAATGCCAGCTATGCCTTAAAACTGCTGCAAAGTGAGGGTGAGGTCAAAATCGCCAGTACCGGCAAGGATGAAACCACCGGCGACCTCGTGACGAAAGAATACCGTGTGGAAGGCCCAACGCAGTTGTTTATGACCACTACGGCCATCGACGTGGACGAAGAGTTAATGAACCGTTGCTTGGTGTTAAGCGTGGATGAATCCACCGCTCAAACTCAAGAAATCCATCGCCGCCAGCGCCAAGCTGAAACCCTCGACGGCTTGTTCCAGCAAAAAACCGGCTCGGCCATTATCCAGCAACACCAGAATGCGCAACGGTTGTTAAAGCCGCTGGCGGTGGTCAATCCCTACGCCGAGCAATTAACCTTCCTGAGTGACAAAACCCGCACCCGGCGCGATCACGTTAAATACCTCACGCTGATTAAAACCATCACCCTGTTGCACCAATACCAACGAGAATTAAAAACCGCAACCCGCCATGGTGTCACCGTGGAGTACATCGAGGTCACGCTAGCCGACATCGAAGCGGCGAACCAGCTTGCCCACCAAGTGCTGGGCCGTACCTTGGATGAGCTGCCGCCACAGACGCGCAAGCTGCTGTCGTTAATCCAAGACTGGGTTCAAGCCCAATGCCAAGCGCACAGCATCCAGCAAAGCCACTTCCGCTTTAGCCGCCGACAAATCCGGGAAATTACCGGGTGGAGCGACAATCAACTCAAGGTGCATTGCTTCCGACTGCAAGAAATGGAGTACCTACTGGTTCACCGAGGTGGACGCGGGGCCAGCTTTGACTATGAACTGCTTTACGATGGTGACGGCGAGAGCCGTCACATGATGCAGCTCATGAGTACGGAAACTTTAAAACAGGAGTATGACGGCAACCGGTTGGAGGGAAAACAAAAAAAGTTGGGCTTAGCCGGTACGGAGTTGGCCCCAAGTTGCCCCCAAGTTGGTGGGGTGTTGGCGTCAAGTTGGGATAAGGAAAACACCGCCCAGCCCAGAGTTAACGGGGCCTCCCTGCATTGGGTGGATGAAACCACGCAAAACAGCACTTCTGGGCCAGCAAACAATGAGCCGGTCGTAGTCTCCGCACAGTCGTAGCCCTAACCGTATGCCTCGCAAGAAACGCACAGGCAAAACCAGCCTGCCCAAGTTAGCCGTAGAGCACAACGGCTTGTACCCCTACTTAGCCAAGTACCTGGAATGGCTCAAGGTAAAGGGCTTCTCCGAAGAAACCAACCGCCGCAAAGACAGCACGCTACGCCAGTTTATTGCCTGGTGTGACGAGCGCGCTATCAGCGACCCCAAAACCATCACCAAGCCGATGCTAGAGCGTTACCAGCGGCACCTATTTTATTATCGGCAGGCCAACGGCAAGCCGTTGGCGTTCAGCTCACAAAACGTGTTTCTGTCGGCAGTGAAAAGCTGGTTTAAATGGCTCACGCAAGAAAATTACTTGCCCAGCAATCCCGCCTCTGAGGTGGTGGCCATCAAGCGGCCCAAGCAACTGCCCGATGCGGTGCTCAGCATTGACGAAGTAGAAACCATCTTAAACGCCATCGATGTAAGCAACACCGAAGGGCTACGCAATCGGGCCTTGCTGGAAACCGTGTACAGCACGGGCATAAGGCGTAGCGAAGTATGCCGGTTGTTGCTGTCAGACATCGACTTCCAGCGGGGCAGCTTGTTTGTGCGGCAAGGCAAAGGCAGTAGGGATCGATGTGTGCCCATTGGGGCCAGAGCCTTAACCTGGCTGCGCCGTTATCTGGATCAGGCCCGGCCACACCTGCTGACCGATCTGATCGAGCAACACCTGTTCCTCAACGCCTATGGCGAACCCATTACCCCAAGCTACCTGGGCCACCAGGTTAAAAAGCTACTCACTCAGGCCGGTATCGAGCGCACAGGCGGTTGTCACCTGTTCCGCCATGCCATGGCCACCCACATGCTAGAAAACGGCGCAGAGCTGCGCTACATACAAGCCATTCTCGGCCACGAAGACATCAACACCACCACGATCTATACCCACATCGCCATCGAACAACTGCGCCAAGTACACGAGCGCACGCACCCGGCCAAAGCCTGACGCTGTAAAAACTATCAGCAACCGACAGCCCAACACTGTCAATACTCCCAGTAATCGATCCTTGTTCCAATAGAGTGAGTTCCATAGACTCGGTGCCTCTGGATAACCGTGTTTAAGGGCCAAAACCGCGTCTAGGGCAAAAAATTAATACGGTGGGATGCGTCAGGGGTTAGGAGCTTGCAAAGCCAGATAGCATCGGGGTTTACAGCAATCTGAGCACAGGACCGGCTCGGGCGACCGGTTCACTCAACAGGATCCGATTGGGCTTCTTGGTGGTACTAACAATTATCAGTATGTGCCTAATCCGGTTACTTGGGTTGATCCGCTGGGCTTGTCTAGTAAAGAACCGTCGTCAATTTGTCCAACCAAGACAATACCAAACGACTATGATGTTTTCGAAGACATGTCAGTTAATGGGGCGGTTAGTAAGAATAATGTCCCAGGATTTGTTCAAGATTCAGATAACATTTTCAATTCCACTCCCAGTATTAATCAGACAGTTTATCAGCATGAGTTTCTAGCGCTTCGTGCTTATACCGGACCAAATTATACAGACATGAATGGAGTCCTACGTGGTAACAAACCCGGCCTGGAACCTGAGTGGAAACCAGTTAACGACTCTGCGGCTAGAGCATTAACCAAATTAGGTCGGCATCCAGATTATTCTTACAATGGGACAGTATATCGTGGTACTGATATGTCTGAAAAAGATCTCCATAGAATATTTCCGAATGTGGGCGATGCATACCAGGACAGAGCATTTACTAGCACATCTACAAATCGCACTACTGCATTTGATGGATTTTTTCAAGGTAACGTTAGAATCACCGCTAAGACTAAATCTGGAGTTAAGGTTGATTCATTTTCTGCAACTGGAGGAGAAAACGAGGTTTTGTTCAAACCTGATACTAAATTTGAAATCACCAAAAAAGAACTTATGAGTGATGGAGAAACTTGGGACATCAATTTAGAGGAAAAGGATTAAGCGTGCAAAAATCTGTAGTTCCCCCATTGTCGACACGAATGTATGAGCCTTTCTCAAGCAAAAATGAATGGCTATATAACTATTTCCAGTTTCGGCGCCTAGTAAAAGATAGAGTAGACATCTCTTTTCTGGCTAAAAATTTTTTGTCAAAAATAGGGCGGAACAATAGTGATTTAGCTATCCGCTTTAGAGGCTGCCTATTGGGACTAGCCATTGGGGATGCTCTTGGTACGACTTTAGAGTTTTCTTCAAGAAATATTTCTAATTCTCACACAGAGATAATTGGCGGCGGCCCATTCGGCCTCAATCCTGGGGAGTGGACTGACGACACAAGTATGGCATTGTGTTTGGCGCAAAGCCTATTGGAGAAACAACATTTTGATCCTCGGCATCAAATGGATCTATATGTTGCCTGGTGGAAAGAAGGCTTTCTAAGCTCAAATGGAAGTTGTTTTGATATAGGGAATACTGTGAGCACTGCCTTACAACACTATATTGATACTGGCGAGTATTATGCAGGTAGCAATGAAGAACATAGCGCTGGAAATGGGTCCTTGATGAGATTGGCTCCAGTTGTTCTATTTTATGCATCTGATCCAGATTTGGCAGTGGCGAATGCTGCTTTGAGCTCCAAAACTACGCATGGAAATTTACAATGTGTCGACTCCTGTAGGTATTTTGCTGCGCTTCTAATTGGTGCTTTGAAGGGCGTACCTAAGCACGAGTTACTTGCCCCTTTTTATTATCCAACGGCTAACGATTGGAAATACAACCCTTTGTGCGGAGAAGTGAGTACAGTTGCACAAGGTTCATTTAAGGAAA
Source organism: uncultured Cellvibrionaceae bacterium (assembly GCA_964342265.1). Lineage (GTDB taxonomy): Bacteria > Pseudomonadota > Gammaproteobacteria > Pseudomonadales > Cellvibrionaceae > Halioxenophilus. The sequence goes on from CAYFFE010000017.1 coordinate 22,180, forward strand.
AATCTAGGGAAAATATAGAATCAACCGGTTACGTAATACATACATTAGAGGCCGCACTTTGGGCGTTTTATAATTCTAATTCATTCGAAGAAGGATTAGTGAAAGCAGTTAATCTTGGTGGAGATTCGGACACCGTTGGTGCAATTTATGGTCAATTAGCCGGAGCATACTATGGAGATATAGAAATTCCCTTTAAATATCTAAAAGACTTAAAATACTTTTATTATTTTTATTTTTTTGCAGATGAGTTTCTTAGTTACTATTCAGGCCAAGATGAATTTTTAGAATTTTCACATTCAATCTGAATAAAACCCAGTCGGATAAAGTGCTTTACCATTGTATAATATGCACTCAACAATTACACACTATGTAGTTTCAACAAATCGATTCTTTAGGTTCGGTGTTAGGCAATTTTGTTAGTCAGTTTGTCGTCACCGCCTTCTTCAACTAGCTCCTAATAAAGACAGCATGTATCGGAAGCAAAGGGGCAGACCTTACATTTGACATCACACACATGTGATACGGCCTTCCTCTTATCCTCCAGTCACAATAAACAGGACACCCATAAATTTGTCTCTACCCCCAAGTAACCCACCCTGGTGCTTGGTTCTGGCCCACCGTGGCTTGTAAGCCAACATCAAACCATCTATACCCGCACCCAGGCCAACTACAACCGCTGCCAGCTTGCCAGGCACTAAGACGCGCTAGGCCGAATAATCGAAGCCCACCAAAACCCATCAAAACCAGCAGGTTCTTCTCCATCGCTACGATGCCCTAGGCCGAAGAGTTGGCAGCCAATTACTCGGTGGCGAACAGATCAATTACCCATTTGACGAGGCCAGTTCAGGGGAAATAATCGTACAGGTTATTTCTGTTTATTAAAGGGAAGTATCGATTTCCCTTTAAGTGAGAACACTTCGAGTTTCCTGATACAGTGGTCTTGAATAAGGCTCTGCAAACTATCGACTACCGCAATACCTATTCACTTATAAAAGGTGGATTCTAAGAAAAAAAGATAGTGCCGGGTTGAATAAATTTAGCCATCAAATTTAGTCCGCACCAATACAGTTAACTCTAACTACACGATCAGCTTGCCGAGTTGTCTCCGGCAGCCGATATTTAGGCGATAGCTTTAAAACCCAGTCGCAAGCAGTGGCGAGCGAAATACGATGGCCAATAGACACATAAATTGGATTAATACCGGTTTGAGTGCGTAGTACACTTCCAACAACTTCATCGTGATCTACAAGCGGCGTGGTCGCACCTCTTGTTGCATCGGGCTGTTTATGTTCGCCGAGCAACCGTGTTTTACCACAGCCTATTGTTGGAATATCAAAAATAACACCTAGGTGGCAGGCTAATCCAAAGCGACGCGGGTGTGCGTAACCTTGTCCATCGCATACCACTAAATCCGGCGTGTTATGGAGTTTGGCAAAGGCTTTTACTAAGGGTGGCAGTTCTCGAAAAGAAAACAGTCCCGGAATATAGGGAAACTGTTCTTTATCTTCCACCATACTCGTTTCAACGACTTCTAACGTCTCGGCATCGAGAATAACAACTGCGGCGACTAATTTATCACTGCCTTTTAGGTAAGCAACATCAACACCCGCAACAAGTTTTATCTCATGCATTTGATCGATCTTTACGACCTTAGCGGCGAGTTCCTGTTGCAGCTTTAAGGCTTCCGTTTCATTTATATCCCACGGGTGCTCGATAATAGGTTTCACTTGCTGGGTTTACCTAATGCAGAATTATTTTATCTGTTTAACGCTCAAGCCATTAAAACGGTAATTTAATGCCCATTTCCTGCGCAGCTTTTTGTATGTACTTTAAAGTTTGCGCCGAGGCATCGTTAAGTTTTGCCTGGCCCGTAGGATTGGCTATTTCATTAAAGCGCTGTTCTATTATTTCTGGGGTTCTTTGCGCTTCGTTTAAAAAGATACCTTCGCTTTCGTAAATGTGTGTTACCGCAAATACACCAGCCCCGGCCGCTAAAATTACTTTAGAGGGTGCATTTTCGCTGACTAAAAATAATACGCCGGGCGTAATTGTCTCGGGCGCTAATAACGGGGAGATTTCTTTTGGAATCAATTCTTCGGTCATTCGAGTGGCGGCAGTAGGCGCGAGGATATTAACCTTGATATTGTTTCTCTCGCCCTCTAAATGCAGCACATTCATTAACCCTAGCATGGCCGATTTAGCGGTGCCATAATTGGATTGCCCGAAATTTCCGTACAATCCCGAAGCCGATGCGGTTAATACAATACGACCGTAATTTTGATCACGCATGGTTTGCCAAACGGCCTTGGTGCAATTAACCGTACCGCGCAAATGCACATCCATTACTGTCCAAAAATCGTCTAACGAGCCTTTCGCAAAAGTGGTATCGCGCAGAATTCCCGCATTGTTAATTAAAATGTCCACCCGACCCCAAGCGGATTTGGCCTCGGCAACCATGGCTTCTACTTCCTCGAAGTTGGCTACATTGGCACCGTTGGCGATGGCCTCGCCACCGGCTGCTTTAATTTCTTCCACAACGTTTTCGGCGGCGCTTAAACTGGTGCCGCTGCCGTCGCGAGCGCCGCCCAAATCGTTGACCACCACTTTGGCTCCACGCGCGGCTAGCGCCAACGCGTGACTGCGCCCCAAGCCATTGCCCGCGCCCGTAACGATGGCCACTTGGCCGTTGTAGGTAATACTCATGGATCTATCCCTTAAAAAATTTGCTCGTCTTGGCAGAGTTCTATTCAGCAACAATTACAGACTCTGTGTAAAAATTTTAGGGGATTAAGTTTATCGAACGCAGCAGGAGTCACAACACAAAAGTTGAATTACGTCATTTTCAGCGGCTGAACCCACTGATCAAATTGTTCTTCTGTGGCGAATTCTAGCGCTAAGGCTGCCGCTTTAAGGGTGGTTTGATTGTCGAGCGCGTGCTTAACAATGGCTGAGGATTTTTCGTAGCCGATGTGAGGGTTGAGTGCAGTGGCCAACATGGGATTGCGCTGCAGATCTGCTTCTATTTTATCCAAATTGGCGTCCATTCCGCTGACACAAAACTGGTCGAACGCGGTTACGGCCTGCGTTAATAAGGTTACGCTGGATAACACATTGTGCAGTATTACAGGTTTGTAGACGTTTAATTCGAAATTGCCCTGGCTGCCGGCGAACGCCACGGCGGCATCGTTACCGAAGACTTGCACGCACACTTGAGTGAGCGCTTCGCATTGGGTGGGATTGACTTTGCCGGGCATGATCGAGGAGCCTGGCTCGTTGGCGGGCAAGGTCAATTCACCGATGCCACAAAGGGGCCCACTGGCCAACCAACGAACATCATTGGCGATCTTCATAAGCGCTACGGCTCCCGTGCGCAATGCAGCAGAGAGCGCAACAATGGCATCGTGCGCCGCCAACGCCGCGAAGCGATTGCTGGCTGGTTTAAAGGCCAAGCCAGTGCGCTCGGCAAGACGTGCACACACTCGGGCAGAAAATTCAGGATGGCTGTTCAGTCCCGTGCCCACGGCGGTGCCGCCAATGGCCAGCGGCAACAAACCTCGATTGTGGTGTTCAATGTGGGCGATGACATCATTTAATTGAGCCACCCACCCGCTAACTTCCTGCCCTAATGTTAAGGGCGCGGCATCCTGCAGATGGGTGCGTCCGGTTTTAACCACTTGTAACCACTGCTGGCTTTTGCTCGCCGAGGTATCTCGCAAATTGGCCAACGCAGGAACTAAACGATGGGCCACCAAAGGCACCACGGCTAAATGCATAACGGTGGGAAACACATCGTTAGACGACTGCCCCAGATTAACGTGGTCGTTGGGGTGCACCGGCGATTTGGTCCCTAAGGGTTGCCCCAGTAGTTCATTCGCGCGATTGGCAATCACCTCGTTAGCATTCATATTGCTGTGAGTACCGGAGCCCGTTTGAAATACGCGTGCAGGGAAATGCGCGTCGAGCTGACCGTTGCAAACGTCACTGGCAGCCAAGCCAATGGCCTCACTGAGCGAAGCATCCAACCAGCCTACTTCACTGTTGACCTCAGCACACACACCTTTAAGTAGCCCCAGCGCCGCTACAACCTCCGCCGGCCATGGATCACCGGCGGGAAATTTATCGATCGAGCGCTGAGTTTGCGCCCCCCAGTAGGCGTTTTCGGCGACTTCTACCTCGCCCATTGAGTCGGTTTCGACGCGCATAGTAGCTCCCCGCTGTTAAACTCTTTGGTTATTGCGCGAGCTGGCGCAGCACGGCGTGCAAGATTCCACCGTTCTCGTAGTAGCGCCACTCGGTGGGCGTATCGATGCGCACATCAACCAAAAAGCGTGTTTCTTCTCCACTATCCAAGCGAGCGATAACTTCCACGGTTTTACTTTCCTGGCTGATGACTTCGCCAAAGCTGAATTCCTCTTCTCCGGTCAGCCCCAGCTTTTCGGCGTTGAGGTCATCGGCGTATTGCAACGGCAACACCCCAAAGCCCACCAGGTTAGATCGGTGAATACGCTCGAAGCTCTCGGCAATAACCGCTTCAACGCCCAATAATCGCGTGCCTTTGGCCGCCCAGTCGCGGCTGGAGCCGGTACCGTATTCTTTGCCTGCCAGCACAATCAACGGCACTTCTTGCTCTTTATAGGCCATGGCGGCTTGGTAAATCGAGGTGACTTCGCCATCGGGTAACAGTCGCGTATAGCCACCACTGCGCCCGGGCGCTAATTGGTTTTGCAATCGAACATTGGCAAAAGTGCCGCGCATCATCACTTCGTGATTGCCTCGGCGCGAACCCAGACTGTTAAAGTCTTTCACGCTCACACCCTGTGCTTGCAGGTACTGCCCGGCGGGGCTGTCGGGCTGAATGGCACCGGCTGGCGATATGTGATCGGTGGTAATGGAATCGCCCACTTTTACCAAGCAACGCGCATCTTTAATGAGTTTGGCTGGCGCCAAGTCATTGCTCATGCCCTTAAAATAGGGCGGATTGCGAATGTAGGTGGAACCTGGCCAGTCGTAGGTGCTGCCACTGGAGGCCGGCAACGCTTGCCACAATTCAGTGCCTTTAAACACGTCGCTGTAACGACTGCTGAACATGTCTCGGTTGATACATTTGGCGAGCACGTCGTTTACGGTCTCGGCACTGGGCCAGAGATCGGTTAAATACACTGGCTCGCCTTGCGGGTCGGAGCCCAAAGGTTCTCGAGTTAAATCGATATTCAGGCTGCCGGCGAGGGCGTAGGCCACCACCAACGGCGGCGAGGCCAAGAAGTTGGCTTTTACGTCGGCGTGAATACGCCCTTCAAAGTTGCGGTTGCCACTCAGTACCGAGCAAGCCAACAAATCGCCGCTCACTATGGCTTTTTGAATGGGCTCGGGTAAGGGGCCGGAGTTGCCGATGCACGTGGTGCAGCCAAAGCCCACCACATCGAAGCCCAACGCGGCTAAATCGCCATCCAGGCCGGCGGCCTGCAAGTAGGCAGGCACCACCTGCGAACCCGGCGCTAAAGAAGTCTTCACCCAAGGCTTGGTGGTTAAGCCCCGCGCACGGGCATTTTGAGCCATCAAACCGGCGGCTATCATTACCGACGGATTAGAGGTATTGGTGCACGAAGTAATGGCGGCGATAACCACGGCACCGTCGTCGAGCTCAAAGCTTTGGCCGTTGTATTCGACGGAGACACTGTGACTGCGGTGTTGAGTGTGCGGCTCGCCCTCAGCCGGACCGCCTTCGCCGGCAAAATCGGCTTCGGTGGTGGTGGGCTCGGGTTGCAATTTCAGCTCGCGACTGGCGTTGCAATATTCATTAAACGCCGGTTTGGCTTGATCGAGAGGAATCCGATCTTGCGGCCGCTTAGGACCGGCGATACAGGCCACAACCGTGGCGAGATCCAGCGCTAGCGTGTCGCTGTAATCGGGCTCGAGGTGATCTTCTCGCCACAAACCTTGTAGCTTGCAATAGTGTTCCACCAATTGCAGTTGCTCTTCCGATCGCCCGGTTAATCGCAAGTAGTCGAGGGTTTTGTCATCCACCGGGAATATGCCCACGGTAGCTCCGTATTCCGGAGCCATATTGGCAATAGTGGCACGATCCGCCAAGCTCAATTGCCCTACCCCCGGTCCGTAAAATTCCACAAATTTGCCCACCACGCCGTGCTTGCGCAGCATTTGCGTTACCGTTAATACCAAGTCTGTGGCGGTGGTACCGGCGGGTAATTCGCCGGAGAGATGGAAGCCCACTACCTCGGGCAACACCATGGTAACAGGTTGGCCCAGCATGGCGGCTTCGGCTTCGATGCCGCCCACGCCCCAGCCTAGAACCCCCAAGCCATTAATCATGGTGGTGTGGGAATCAGTGCCCACTAAGGTATCGGGGCAAGCGAAAGTTTTGCCGTTTTGTTCGCGAAGCGAAACGACATCGGCCAAATATTCTAAATTTACCTGGTGGACAATGCCCGTACCGGGCGGCACCACGCGAAAATGATCGAACGCTTGTTGCCCCCAACGCAAAAAGTTGTAGCGCTCCCGGTTACGTTCAAATTCCAGTGTCGTATTTTTTTCCAGCGAGTCGGGCGAGCCAAAATGGTCGACCATCACAGAGTGATCGATTACCAAGTCCACCGGCACCTGCGGATTAATTTTTTGCGGGTCGCCGCCGAGTTCCGCCAAAGCATCGCGCATGGCCGCCAAATCCACAACGGCGGGCACGCCGGTAAAGTCCTGTAGAACTACCCTGCTGGGAGAAAACGCGATCTGCGGCGCGTCTTCATCCCTGTGTGCCACCGCTAAAATATCCGCTTGTGTTACATTTACATCGTCTTCATTTCGCAGCAGGTTTTCTAACAAAATTTTACTGGCGAAAGGGAGTTTTTCTAAGGTTAAGTCACTGCCGATTTTATCGAGCGCGTAGTAATGATAGGTTTTTCCGCTTAAGGAAAATTCACTCAATGTGGATAGGGAATTACGGGTCATGCTACCTCCGTTACAAGGGTTGGTGTAGCGCGAATGTAAAAGGCGGTTTAACTCAAATAGCTAGCCATTAAACGGCAAGGAGTTTTTGAACAAGCAAAATAGTTTAACAACGCCTATAGGTTCTGATTCTAAACACAAATCTTAGTACAAGTTAAGCCTATTAGACGTAAGCTTAATGTTAAATCGCCTTTATCCGTGACCCTTCACTAACACAACAGTTCCTTCTAAAGTAATTACCTACACTGGGCGAATTAAACTTTTTATGGATATAACAAAAACGTGATGAAAGAATCTGCGCCCTAAACACCGTCAGAACCTAAGCGAGACAAACAAAACAACAGCGCTGATATAAAAAGCACTGAAATGATGCAAGCAAAGAACAACAAGCCAGGAGAGTATGCGTTTTACGGCAACGCACTACGCACATAAAAACATTAAGTAAAATGCAGTTTATTTTTTAAGGTTTAGTTTTTTAATGCGCAGGTTCGGATACTAAGCGCAGACGGCAGATTAAAATTCTGCCGCCTGCTCACCGTTAATTTTAATTTTTTAAACAATCAGCCAAGCACCTAATTAACCAACGTTAACTCATTTATCGAACAACCAACAATTTATTCGCCACTCGTTCGACTCGTTGTTTAATGGGCGTATCGAGCAATGCCTTTAAACCTTCCACCGATTGCAATTGCTGATCAACATTTTCTTTTTGTTGGGAATTGAGCGCATGATAAAAATAGTACACACGCTGCCACATCCACTGCATATACGGAAAGGTTAAACGCTCGCCCTCAATACCTTCTAACGTAAATTGGCAGTTGCCAATGGCACGCGGTATTTCCGACTCGGAATTATTGGCCGCCCAAGCTTCGACTTGTTGAATGGTTTGTTCTAGTACAGGGCCCTGCTCTTTTACCATACGAGCCAAAATGGGTAAAAGGGTTGATGGCACTTGATCTTGATCGTAAAAATCACCGGATTGCGGAGTTGGTTTAACCATGCGTTTTACCCATGCCACAACTGCGGGGGCGAGTTCTTCCATCATGCGGCCGGAATAAGGGTCGCGATAGAGGTGAGCGTAGAGCGGGCCGATTAACCCTAAATCGCCCATGCAAGGACGATCGCCCAACAAATAAGCGTACTCGCTAAAATGCGCATTTAATTCACTTAATAATGCCGTGTAGCTTTTTTCTACGCCGGGAATAGTCGCTTCGTTCACACCGAGCCGAGGCAGTGCACCGGCGAAGGGTTTCGACAACTCTTTGCCCATTTCGTATCGCTGCTCTTGATTGAGTTCGGGTGCGGAGGTGCGACCGAATTCACCCCAAGCGAAATCAATGTTTTCCTGAAAACTCCAGCGATAGTGCATGGCCGGAATAACTAACCATTCATCGCCGTACACTTCTAATAATAGCGATACTAAATTTTGTAACGGTGTGGCGGGGTAAACGCTGTGTTCAGGGTAACGCTTTTCCAAAAAATCGATAATTTCTGTAGTGTCCTGCAGAGCTACATCATCATCGGTAATTAGAATGGGAATATAACGCACGCCGGTTCGCGGTACGATAACCTCTTTAAATACGTTAGCGGTCGAAAGCACTTCCTCGTAGGGAATGGCTTTGTAATCCAAATAACATCTGAGCTTACCCGTGTACAAAGACACTTCCGACCCAATTAACTGGTGCTTTTCCATGATCGTCCTCTTTTATCGTTATTTAAAACAAAGGAATCTCTGATTAACCGAGAGGTTCCTCCTGCACAAGGATGTGCAGACAAAACCAACAAACGTAAGCAGTTGATTTTGGGCGGTAATTGGATAAAAGTGCCGGGAGCACTTTTAGAATGTTTGGCAGCTCGAAGAGTAAGCCACAAGGATGTGGCTTATCCAATGACATTGTCAATTACCTCCCAAAAGGTTTTAAGGGCGTTTAAATTCACGCCGGGCTTTTTCGATAACTGGCCACAAAACACAATCCGGAGAGTGATCGTTAACCAAGCCCATCGCCTGCATAAAAGCGTACACGGTGGTAGGCCCGACGAATTTCCAGCCACGTTTTTTTAAAGCTTTTGCTAGTTGCTTGGATTCCTCGGTAGTAGAAACCAGTTGAAAATCGGTGGTGGGACTTTCTGCCGGCTCGTATTGCCAGAAAAACTTCGCCAGCGAACCTTCCTCCGCCACCAACTCCACGGCACGTTGCGCATTATTAATTACAGCTTCTATTTTTCCGCGGTGGCGAACAATACCTTCATCTTGCAATAAGCGCTCAACGTCGGCGTCGATAAATTTTGCCATTGTATAAAAATTAAATTGCGCAAAAGCTTTTCGAAAATTTTCCCGTTTGGTAAGAATCGTACGCCAACTCAATCCCGATTGAAAACTCTCCAAGCAAATTTTCTCAAACAGTCGTTGATCATCACTTACCGGAAAACCCCATTCACGATCGTGATAAGCGATATAATCAGTAGTAACACTGCACCAACTGCAGCGCACCTGGCCGTCGGGGCCGATAAATTGTTCGGTCATTATTGATTTCCAACTTTTTTTGATTAACCCTAATAATTTTTTACGCGGATACCGAACGTAAACGTAACGTTAGCCCGAAAGCAATAGCACTCATTAACGCGAAAATAACAAATAATACCATTAAAGAATGGTTGGCGATGAGCGCGGTAATTGCGCCTACCATCAGTAGCAGCACACCAATAATGGAGTTGCTAACGGCCACATAATCTGTGCGTTTTTCGCCGCCGGCCATGTCCAAAATGTAGGTTTTTCGCCCCACACGAATGCCTTCGTGAATGACTGACTGAAATCCATACAAAGCCACAAAAAAGCCAAAAGACGACTCGGGAATTACCAACAGCACAATCAACAGTAAGCACGACACCCCTGTAGCGGCGGAAGTTACGGTGAGTAGGGCACGACTGCTGACATCCGCCCACTTACCCCAAACAAATCCACTCAGCATACTCGCCACACCGCTAACCATAATAAACATTCCCAAACCAGCTAAACTGGATTGAGTACCGGTTTGCTGGGCAGCCAAAACTATAAAGGGCGCACTCAACCCCGAGCCCATTAACAAAGCCCGAACCCACACAAAGCGCCGAAAAGCCCGGTCTTGGCGCACAATGGCCAAGCTCTGCAAAGCTTTTTTAAAACCACTCGCCCCGCCTTCGGTGGCACCGGCGTATTCGTGAATCCCGCAGTAAATCAGTCCGCCCATAGCCATCACAACGGCGGAGAGCAATACCAGCGCTTCCAGGCCCGATGGCTTATCGAACACCATCCACGCAACGGCCAACCCCAATCCCACCACCACAACACCAGAGGCCGTGGCACTGTAGCCCGTTAACCGGCCTCGTCGGGATTTGGGTACGGTTTTGCCAATAACATCCTTTGAGCAAATCGAAACCAAGCCCCGCGCTAAGCTGAACACAACCAGCAGCGCCACCACGGCCCAGCCCGCCGCAACACCGGTTAAATACAGTGCCGCGAATGCAATGCCCACCAAGGCCATGGCCTGCACAAAGCACCCCAAGCCCAGTAACCATTTGCGAACCGGGTATTGGCGTATGGCCCCTGCAATTAGCAACTGCGGTAGCAGCGAGCCCGACTCGCGAATCGGCACCAAAATACCGCTAAAGAATGTGGGCACGCCAGCGGAGGACATTAGCCAAGGCAATACGATTTTACTGCTGGAAAGCGCATCGGACAGCTTGGTTAGAAATTGGGCCAACAAAATGGCCAGAAAGTTACCCGGGACGACCTTGCAGGCCTTATCGTCTATTTCGGTGCAGGCACGGGCGTCTTCTTCGTCCACCAAAAATTGGTAAATGTCATCGGCTTTGCGCTCCCAGTGCTTTTTGTAGCTCTCCATCGACTCCCCCAGATATTAGACTTTCTTTATGTGGCAATCTCCGAGTCAATCAGAGATTGTCCGGCGCAGTGATCTACTGGCGAATCGCAGTGAGCGAAGAGATCAGCTCCATGGCCCCAAAGGCGCAGGCCCTAGTATTCACTCAAGGATGGCTTAATCAGAACCCCGTATATCAATCAACGCTGTTATATCGCAAAGTGATTGCAGCAACACCTGGCGCCAAAAAAGGATATAAAAACGCCAAAGATAGTCCAGTTTTGTTGTAGATCACAGCAATTGCCACCCCCTGCCCACTAGACGAGAAGGCTGCGCCGGCGTATTCTCGGCAAATTGTTAGGGGTTTTTATACGCCAAACACACATCCACGGACGGGCGTGACTTAAAACAAAGCAACTCGCAAATTTCGAGCGCACGGTTTTAGCCCAGACACTTTGCAGAGTACGTCAATCGATTTTTACCGCACTCACGATTGGCCGCACAATATAACAATAAGACAAGCTATGGAGAGAAAATTGAGAGAGACAAAGAGCCTGAATACGGGGCTATTCCGCGCCGGGCTCCAGGATTTTAGACCCTTCAAAATCATGCTGCTGGATACCGACCGCAGCCACTGCCAAGCCTTTGCCGAGACTCTGCAGCGACTACCCCATTGCGAATTCGCACTCGATGTTATTCAGGCCAACAGCATTGAGCAGGCCAAACAGATACTGCGCACCGAGCGCGGTATCGCCATTGCCCTGTTGGTGTTGCCCAGCAATTATCCATCGGACTACATTGAGCTGGTGCACTATTTGCGCAAAACGCTAAAAATTGAGTTAACGCGCACCATCTGCCTGCTTAGCGCACAAGGTGAAATGCCTGAAGAACAAGTGAGAATCGAATTTGATATCGACGATTGCTGGAGCCAAAAAGATTTAACGCCCAACCACTTAAGCACGCTAATTTCCAGCAGTTTGCGAACCTGGACGCAGTTGCGTGCGCTCAAGCGCTCAAAAGTGGGCCTGGAAAACATTATCGCCGCCAGCAAAATAATTGCCCAACAGCCCGATTTGGAAAGCTTCGCGCAAACAACTTTGGAACAGGCACAGCAACTTAACGCCAAAGTGCAAAGCGGTTTTGCGGCGTTTATCGATACCGAAAACCACCCCTACAGCTTGGATTTATCGATTATCTCTGGCATTGGCGAATACCAATCACTCATCGACTGCAAACTTAGCCAACTGCCCAACCAACAAGCTCGAGAAATTTGCCTGCGCAGTTTGATCAGCCAAAAAAACATAAGTAACGGCCAGCACATTGTCTTGATGTTTCAAACCGAAGTATTGGAACATCGGCAATTATTTTTAGTGTACTTTTATTGCTCAAAAAGCCTCGAGACTTACGAATCCGATTTGCTGTGGTTTTTCTCAGAGAGCCTCGCCAGCAGTTTTCAGAATCTACGTTTGGTATCGCGCACCAGTCGCTTGGCTTACCGAGATTATTCCATTGGCGCATACAACCGCACCTGGCTTTTAAAAAAGCTTAATCAAACACCGGCTGCCGATCGCGTTGATAAAGTCTTGTTGGTGTTTGAAATCAATAACTTTGCAGAAATGAACATCACTTTCGGCGAGGATTTTTGCCAGGTTATTGTGCAAAAGATCTACAAAAATTTACTGCAGGCATTGGGCGAGAAAGCCGACGTTAGCCACCCAGCGGTGGACGAATTTGCGGTAATTATCCCAGAGCAGCAAGCATCACCAGCATTTATCGAACAATTCTGCGCGCAAACCATCACCCTTGGCGGCACCGGCCACAGTGTGCCGCTGACGGCCTCAATCGTACCGTTAAACGAAATCGATAATATGTCGCCGGGTCAATTGCTCGGGCTGGGCGAATCCTTGGTGGATCTCAATCGCAAACACAATCAAGCCTTTCGCGTTTTTGATCATTCGATTAGCCAAGCGGTGAGTGATCGCTATTCACTGTTGCACCGATTGCGCCTAGCCATCCTCAATGGCGATATCCATATCGCACTGCAACCCAAAGTAGAGTTAGCCAGCGGCAAATTAATAGGCTTCGAAGCACTAGCCCGTTGGCGAACGGCTGAAGGCCAAGACATTTCCCCCACCGAATTCATACCCGTGGCCGAGACCGCCGGCATGATCCAGCAACTTGGCCTGTACATGCTAGAGCAAACCTTTACGGCCGTGAGAGCAATGAACGCTTTGGGGGTTTATTTGCCAGTGGCGTTTAACGTGAGTGCCAGCCAACTGTTGCATCAAGATTGTTTCGATCAATTGGTGGATAAAATTACCGAGTCGGGCTTGGATTTTTCGCAATTAGAAATGGAAATTACCGAATCGGAATACATCGAAGATTATCAAACCATTCAATCGCGCCTAAAAACTCTCGCCGATATTGGTATTGACGTTAGCATCGACGATTTTGGTACTGGCTATTCTTCGCTGTCGCATGTGTATCAATTATCCGCCAAGACCATAAAAATTGATCGAGTGTTTATTGAGCGACTCGACAATACCAAGACTGGCGCGGCCATTGTGGATGTGGTGGTGCGACTGGGCAACAATTGCGGCTATCAAGTCCTGGCTGAAGGCATTGAGACCGAAGCCCAACGGCAACAATTGCTTTCTTTGGGTTGCGTTTACGGTCAAGGCTTTTTGTTTGCGCCGCCCATGTCGCTGCCAACGTTGCAAAATTGGTTGTTGGATCGACGGGATATCAACTTATCGAGCAGGGCCGCTTCAAGCGCGGCCACTGGCGCCAAGCAAACACAGGGTTGCGTCACTTAAATTCGCGCGCAATCGGCAAGCCACGAGTTTTAACGTTTAATCCTGGACGACAGGCAAAACGTATCTACAACGTTGACTTGTTATCGCCATGCAAGCATGTTTAAAATTTGACACGACAAAACGGTTGCGTTAAATCAAACAATTACAACGGTATTCGCCTACACTTCCTTCTCACATCATTAGTACATTCGGAGATGCCTCATGGCTTATGATAAGAACATCCTCGTTGCCGTAGACCCCACTAAATCGTCCCAACCCGCCTTGGATTTGTGCGTCAACGTGATGTCTCTCAAACTGGAGGGTTACAACCCCAAGTTAACGCTAGTCATCGGTATCGATGCCGACCACCACGATACATCCGCCAGCAACAGCGAGTTGTATAAAGAAAAAGCTTACTTTGAACAGTTAATCTCGCCGCTGGTTGAAGCCGGCCTAACAGTGGATGTACGCATTTCCTGGAGTAAAGACTGGGCCGACAGCTTGATCTTTAATGCCCAAGCCGTGGGTGCCGAATCCATCATGGTTTCGCACCCCGGTGAAGGCACCAGTCGGGAATTTGGTCACCAATTCTGGTATTTGCTGCGTAACTCGCCCGTGCCGGTGGGTTTGATTGTCTCCGCCAATGCGCCAGATTGTAAAAATATTTTGGTGGCTATGGACGTGCGCGATGAGGAATTAACGGGCCTCAACAGCCGCATGCTGGAATCCGGACGAGAACTGGCCAAAATGTACGGCAGCGATGTTCATTTGGCACACGCCTACCAAAACTCCATGGAATACCCAGACCGAGGCCGCATGGTGCGCGTGACGGGCGTTCCCAACGAAAATATTCACCTCGCCCAAGGCAGCCCGGACGAAGCGCTCAGAATCATCGCCCGAGAGCTTAAACCCGACGCCATCGTCGTAGGAGCCACCCGCCGCTCGGGCATTATGGCCGCATTGCGTGGACGTAAGTTAGCCGAGATTTTTCGTACACTGCCGTTTAATATGTATGTTGTTGTTTAACGTGCCTTTGGCGTAAAAGCCCCGTGATTACGCCTGCAGATTTGGTGCATTTAAAACCTGCAGGCGTGTACCGTTACTAGTCAGTTAAAACAAACAATATTCAAAAAATAACTCAAATTTCAATAAGGGCGAATGAATAAGTCGTGTGATTCAACAACACCCTTCTCATTTAAAACCACCTGGGCACTCCTGAAACCAACATTGCATTCAATGGGTATTCTCGCCCATCCAATAAAGCTCCAACCTCAAAAAGCAATCAACATAATATGACTTTGGTTAATACAGGCTAGCTTCTCGGGCTATTCATTAAATGGCTTTCGCTCCGGGCTTTCTGCATGCGGCTCTTTATTTAGAAGTTTGTAGCAGCTTGATTTTTAATCACAGTATTCAAACGGCGTCGCAATCCACTGTCACCAAAAGCTCATACTAAGATGCAACCATATTGCCTAGTTTGCTCAATGCTTACTTGAGGATATGAAGTTTGAGACGACAAGTTTTGAAAGGTTTTCTCAATATTGCAATTTGTGATGGATAAAATTGTGCTCGATGAATAAAATTATAAAAAAGTAGCAATCCCCTAACAGTAAAGAATAAAAAATTCGATATTTCCCGCTAATCAACGGGCAGTTAGCTTGCAATTCATTAACGACCTCCATTACATTGCAGTGAACTTATTAATCACCTGTTTAGAAGCACAGGCAGAAGAGCATGCAAGCTAAAAGGATCGTTGTTACGGTTTGACTGGCAGATAAATTAGACAACGGAATCTCCCAAGAAGAATTTTACGAAGGATATACTGCAAATGGACAGCCTGATTGGATGCAACAGGAAGCCGCTAGCCAAGGCAATAGCTAATAGAGCCTTACCGAGCCTGGTCACCACGTCACTGACGCTGACCGGACTAACGATACCTGCATTTGCGCACGCAGAATCGCAAAAAATCGAAGAAGTTTTTGTTACCGCCTCACGGCGAGAAGAAAACCTGCAAAATGTGCCTATTAATGTGTCGGCAATTACCGATACCCAAATCCAAAACCTCCGACTGGACGACATTGTCAAAATAGCGCAATACACTCCGGGATTACACTCAGTCGAGGCGGGCCCCCGTAATCCTACCCCTTCGCTAATCGGTCGTGGACTTAACACCACCAGCGTTTCAAGCAGCTCCGGAGCCAGTACCTTTGCCATTTATTATGGCGATGTTCCGTATTATGTGGATGTCCATCCGGCAGATATTGAGCGAGTGGAGGTATTATTAGGCCCACAGGGAACACTTTATGGTGCTGGTACACTGGCCGGCGCGGTTCGCTACATTCCCAAATACGCCGACCCCTCCGAGTTTTCATTCGAGGTACGTGGTAACACCTACAGTTACTCCGAAGGTAATGACCTTGGAGGCGATATAGGCTTTTCTGCCAATGTCCCCATTGCGCCAGATGTCCTCGCAGCACGGATAAGCGTTGACCGTACGGCTGATCCAGGCTTTATCGACAACAATTTTATTGTCCGCGAACCCGGCATATCCGATCCTGAACCCGATTTTTCCAACCGAGAGCAAGTCAGAGAAAACTTACGGCAAGTAGAAGACAACAATGGTGAACGCCAAGATTCGCTGCGATTCAACCTTAGGTTTCAAGCGTCCGAGAGAGTCACCGTAGACGCTTGGTACCTAAACCAACAAACTTTTGCCGAGGGTGGCCAGCTCACTCATCGAGAAGCATTTAACACCGACGATTATGAATCGGCGTATCGCTATGAAGAGCCTGTAGAGTTCGAAGACGAAAGTATTTCCTTTAACGTTAATGCTGATCTAAGTGTGGCCGACCTATCGATAATCGCCAGCAACGTGGATAGCAAACTCCAAGGCCAGTTTGATCAAACCGATTTCCTCCTTAATTTGGGATATGGTTACGAGTTTTTCCCCAACTTTTCGGGCAACGCCACGCCGGATACTGAATCCGATTCTGACATACGTGAGCTGAGATTGGTTTCCAAGCATCCCGGGCCCGTGTCTTGGGTTTACGGCGTGTTCTATCAAGAAACACGATCCGAAAGCGTGACGCGCGAATTTACCCCCAATTACGATGATTTCCTGGTCGACATCGGCGTAGGCCTTCAAACTCGTCCCGACTCGTTGGAATACATTGCAGCCAGCAACACCAACTTGCTAGAAACCGCCACCTATACCGAAGTAGGGATTGATATCACTCCCTGGCTAAATATAACAGCGGGTTATCGCAACTACACATTTGAAGTTGATAACATCAGCACATTCGACCTGCCGCTATCCAGAACGGTATTTGGGGGAGACGATCCGGATTCTATTCTTTTAGAGTTCGATGAAAACCAGCGCGAAGACGGCAAATTTGATGGCGATTTGTTTAAGCTTAATATTTCCTCGCAAATAGCACAAAATCATTTGCTCTATTTCACCTTCTCGCAAGGATACCGGGTCGGCGGAGCTAATAATGAGCCATTATGTACAGAAGAAGATCTCGAGTCTGAAGAGCAGGTGGTCTGCGCGCTACCCAACGAAAAAATCGTTAAACCCGACTTAATTGACAATTACGAAATTGGTTATAAATTTAATCTTTTCGATAATCGGATTCGCACTAATATTGCTGCTTATTACATCGACTGGACCGACATCCAGGTGGGTTCTAATACTGTAAATGGCGGATCTCCGATTACTGTTAACGGCGGCGAGGCGTATTCCAGTGGACTCGAATTATCGAGCCAGATTTCGTTATCCAATTGGGACTTGCAGTTAACTTATGCCTTTACCGAAGCAGAGTTAACCAAAGAAGCCCCTAACATTATTGCCGCCGACTCCACGTTATCGAGCGATCAACTCAACTCTGGTGAGTTTGACAGCACTATAATCGTTGATGAGGGAGCGCGCCTCCCCGGATCGGCCAAACACCGTGGCAGCATTAATTTAACTTATCACAGATCCCTGACCCGCGACCTCGACCTATCGGTGAATTACGGCATCGTGTTTACCACCGATGTCGCCAATGTATTGGGCGGATCGAGCAACGCAATTTTTGAGCGTATTGAACAGCGCACTATCAATGAGGATACCGGCGAAGAAACCCTCACGGTTACCGAGGCCGATATAGACTTTGGCGGAGAAGAAATCGATGGTTACAGCATCCATCATTTAGCCGCAACCTTTGCCTCCGATCACTGGCGCGTCCAGGCTTATATCGACAATCTTTGGGACAAACATTATGTCACCGGCACTGCTGGTACGCGGCGATTTCTATCTTCGGAGACGGGCAACGGAGTGACATTCCCACAGGGCTCCCCTAACCCAGACCACACCGACAGAACGTATGCCGAGTTCGTCGGTACGCCGCGCACAATCGGCTTAAGAGTTGAATACAACTTTTAATATTTGTGTAAGCTTTTACTCGTAAATGTTGGAGAAGCCTTCCATTCATAGACTGTTACAAGATGCCAAGCGGGCTATGAATGCAGGCCAATTAAAAAACTCACACCAATTGTGCCTGCAAATTTTAGAACAGCAACGTAACCACCCCGAGGCACACTATTTATTGGGCATGAATGCGTTTCTGCGCAAAGATTTAAAGCGTGCAGAAACGCTATTGAAACGCGCGATCGACTTCGACCACACACCGCTGCGTTTTTATTTATATCTCTGCCGTACCTATCTTGCCCAACAAAATCAAGCGAACGCGCTAAATGTCCTACATCTGGCCAACACCATTAATACCGAAAACCCTCATGAATGGGACACATTGGGAGTATTAAACGCCAACGTAAATCAACACAGGCGAGCTTTAATGTGTTTTCAAAAAGCAGTCCAAAGAGAACCTAAAAATACAGAGTACCTATACAATCTCGCCACCAGTTCTCGAATTAATGGCCAGCTTGATGAAGCAATTATCGCCTGCAAGCAAATCATTACACTGCAACCTAATTTTTATAGAGCTTATAGTCTAATGGCGCAGTTGCGCAAAGCCACGCAAGATGCCAACCATATCGCCCTATTGGAAAGGCAATTAACGCTGGCTACCGACACCACCGCCCGATTACACTTTAGCCACGCCCTATTTTTAGAACTCGAATCCCTAAACAACTATGAAAAAGCCTTTCACTATCTTGAGCACGGCAAAACACAACAAAAAACAACAATTTCTTACGATTTAAACTGGGACCTAAATCTATTTAAAACGGTACAAGAGCTGTGCAACAAAAACTTTCTAGAGAATCGTTCAGAAGTTCGCGTTCCCAGAGGCACACGTCAACCAATATTTGTATTGGGAATGCCTCGCAGCGGCACTACACTGCTTGATCGAATTCTTTCTAACCACAGTCAAATCGAAAGCCTGGGAGAACGCCTGGATTTTCCGATTGCCTTTAAACAAGTAGCTAGTTCGCCCTCCAAATTGGTATTGGATGAAGCCACCATTCAGCAATCGAGCACCATCGACTACAGCCAACTGGGCCAAAACTATTACCACCGGCTCAATGCCTTTTTACCCAATTCAGCGTTTTTTATCGATAAACTCCCATTAAACTTCTTCTACATTGGTTATATCTACAAAGCGCTGCCCCATGCGAAAATTATTGTATTGCAACGCAATCCGTTGGATTTGTGCATCAGCAACTACAAACAATTATTCGCCGCCAACTTCTCCTACTACAACTACGCCTACGATTTAAAAGACTGCGCCCGCTACATCGTTGAATTTCATCGGTTAATGGATCATTGGCGAAACCTAATTCCCAAAGACCGGCTCATAGAAGTTCAGTACGAAAATCTGGTGAGCAATACCGAGCAGGAAGCCAAACGAGCAGTGGAGTTTATTAATCTGCCCTGGCAAGAAAACTGTCTTCACTTCGATAAAAACACCGCTCCCGTGGCAACCGCCAGTGCCACGCAAGTGCGCCAGCCCATCTACCACTCTTCGGTCGGTGCCTGGCGCAATTACGAGTTTGCGTTGGATGAAGTTAAATCTCTCTTCGATGAGGCGGGTATTGCCTACCAATAATTGACAATTCCGCGCAACTTCAGAGTCAAAACACGCCAAACTGCCGGTAGCGCGTAAGCGGGTATCCCCAAACCTGGCAAAATGTGGTTAAATTCGCGCCACACAACTTGGCCGCAGGCCCGTGATAAGCGTTTCGATCAAAACCATTGTTTGATTGATCAACGTATACGCCTATAGATGGCGTCACTTGGGCCGTTTCTGAGTACCCGAGCCCGAAGTGCGGATTCGTGATACAATACGGCGGTTTGCGTTAACCTCGGTGGCCCCAATATGAGGCGTTACTGACTTTCATAACAAGAACTTTCAGTCCTGGAGATAAGTACAGAACATGTCACTCAAAATACTCGTAGCTGTTAAGCGGGTTGTCGACTACAACGTCAAAGTGCGTCCGTTATCCGACGGCAGTGGCGTTGATATCGCCAACGCC